>CAIQON010000157.1 GCA_903873475.1 uncultured bacterium | reverse complement strand
CGACAAGGGGACAGATGCGATGCTCGACCTGGTGATCAGGGGACAGAAAGTCGTCACGCCGATGGGTACGGGCGCCTTCGACGTTGCGATCCAGGGCGAGACCATCGTCGCCGTCGCCAGCGCCGGCACCTACGACGCCGGCTCTACTCGCCGGTTGATCGACGCCGGCGAGCGCATCGTGATGCCCGGTGGCATCGACCCGCACGTGCACTGCCTGTGGCACGTGCCGAACCCGGACGGCACGGCGGGCTTCTCCGATCCGCCCGAGACGGTGAGCCGCGCGGCGCTGCACGGCGGCACCACGACGCTCATCGACTTCGTGCGCTGGACGCACGGCAACACCCTGCCGCAGGCGATCGCGCGGCGCGACCAGGACTGGGTCGGCAAGTGTTTCTGCGACTACAGCTACCACCTGATGGTCGAAGGGCAACTGCCGCCTGAACTGTTCGGCCAGATCGCCGAGGCGATCCGCGCGGGCTATCCGACGATCAAGATCTTCACGACCGACATCACGCCCAGCCGCAAGGGACGAATGGTCGACTTCGGCGACATCTGGGAGGTGTTCCAGGTCATCGCGAAGGAGGGCGGCATGTGCGTGATGCATGGCGAGGACAACGACATCGTCATGCACATGTACGAGAAACTGATCCGCGAGGGGCGCACCCACTTCCGCTACCTGCCCGAGGTGCACAACACGCTGTCCGAGGACCTTTCGTTCAGGCGCGTGATCCGGCTCGCCGAAAGCGTACCTGGCAAGGCAGCGATCTACTTCATGCACGTGAGCGCGGCCACCGGCGTGGAGGCGATCCGCGAGGCACGCGCGAAGGGCAGCCCGGTGTACGGCGAAACCCTGCACCAGTACATGATGTTCAACGCCGATGACTACCTGCGTCCGAACGGCCAGATGTACCACACGTATCCGTCGCTCAAGTCGCAGGCCGACCAGCAGGCCTTGTGGCACGGCGCGCAGGATGGTTCCCTGCAGACCGTGGCTACCGACGAACTGTGCTGTTCGCTGGCAACCAAGGTGCAGGGCAGCCGGTTCGACGACACCACCGGCGGCAACTCGGGCGTCGAACCGAGGCTCGCGGTGATGTACACCGAGATGGTCGGCAAGCGCGGCTGGTCGCTGGAGAAGTTCGTCGACCTGACCTCCACCAACGCGGCGAAGCTGATGGGACTGTATCCGCGCAAGGGGGCGCTCGCGCCCGGTAGCGATGCCGATATCACCGTGCTCGACCCTGCGCTGCGCCGGACGGTGCGCGCCGAGTTCCTGCACGAATCCGACTACACGCCGTGGGAAGGGCACGAAGTCCATGCCTGGCCGGTGCTGACCGTCGCGCGCGGCAAGGTCGTCGTTGAAGAAGGCCGCTTCACGGCAGAACTCGGCGATGGCCGCTTCCTCAAGCGCAGGCTCGATCCGGCGCTGCTGGCTGGCGCGGGCTTGCACGGCAGCCGCTGAGAAACCGGCGCGTATCGGGCACCATGACGGCGGCACAGTTCGAGGCACTGCTGCGTACCAGCCTCGAACTCTGGCAGGTCGAGGCGGAGCTGCAATCGATGGCGGACCGTAACGGGCCGTCGGCGGCGCTGCAGGCACGGCTGTCGCTGGCGGACGGCACGTCGCTGATCGTGGCCGAGGCCGGGCCGCATGAAGAACCGTTCCGCTGGTGGTTGCTGTGGCATGGCCCCGAGTCGGCCGCCGACGCGCCCACCGACGCGCTCCCCCTGAGGCGTAAACCGTGCGCATCGACGCTCGGGCTGCTGCGCAGCCTGCGTGAGGCACTCGGCGTGCCGGCAGCGGGAAAGGTGCGGGTGGGTACTGGTGCAGGTATCGGCCGTGGCATCGACGACCACGCCGGCGCGCGAACATTGCCGTGACCGCCACTGTAACGGCCACGCCAGTGGCGGTGATCACCGGCTTCCTCGGCAGCGGCAAGACGACCCTGCTGCGGCATCTGCTGCGCGATCCGGCCATGGGGCGCACCGCGGTGATCATCAACGAGTTCGGCGAGATCGGCATCGACCACGACCTGATCGAATCGAGCGACGAGAACTTCATCGAGCTGACCACCGGATGCCTGTGCTGCAAGGTACGCAGCGACCTGGTGATGACCCTGCGCGACATGGCCCGCCGGCGGGCTGCCGGTGAACTGCCGGCGTTCGAACGAGTGCTGATCGAGACATCCGGGCTGGCCGATCCAGCCGCGATCCTGCAGGCACTGATGATCGATCCTGAACTTGCAGGGCTGTACGTGCTCGGCGAGGTGATCACCACCGTCGATTCTCTGCTCGGCCTCGAGACGCTCGACCGGCACCGCCAGTCGGCGCGGCAGGTCGCGGTCGCCGACCGCATCCTGCTGACCAAGGGAGACCTGGCCGAGCCATCGCCTGCCCTGGATGCACGGCTGCAGCGCCTGAACCCGGGCGCCAGTCGGCTGCCGGTGGCGCACGGCGCCATCGCGGCCTCGACCCTGTTTGACGAGCGCCGCCCTGGCATCGGTACGCTCGGCGGCTACGTCCCTGTCGGGGCTGGCACCCGGGCCTCGATCGCCGGGCTGGCGGCGATCGACCCTGCCGCAGCCCACGATCCACGCATTGCCTCGTGGTGCCTGCTGCGTGAGCGGCCGCTGCATGCGCTGACGCTGTCCCTGTTCCTGGAAGGGCTGATGGAACACTGCGGCGACCGGTTGCTGCGGGTCAAGGGCCTCATCAGCGTGCTGGAACGACCCGAGGGACCGGCCGTACTGCACGGCGTACAGCACGTGTTCCATCCACCTCAGTGGCTGGACCGCTGGCCCACGGACGACCGGCGCACGCGCATCGTATTCATCGGGGAGGCGATCCCCGCGCGATGGATCTCGACGCTGCTCGAGGTGCTGGACGACGATGTCGGTCGCGAGCAGGCACGCCACGCGGCTGGCGCGCGCTGAAGGCCGGTCTTGAGGACGGTCAGCGCGCGCCGCAGGTCCTGATCACCGAGTACAGTTCGTCGATGTCTTGCCATTCGTGGGCACGGTCTATCGCGGCCTCAAGGCGCGCCACGCCATCGCTCGAAAGCACGAGCCCGGCGAGTTCGCGGAATTTCCCGCGCAGGGACGACTCGGGGTGTGGATTCTGGAAGTCGCCACGCGCACTCTCGATGACGTGGGTGCTGCTGCGCCCGTCGGTCAGGGTCAGCGTGACGCGCGCCGGCTTCAGGCGGGGCACCTGGGCGCTGAATGCGGGGTCCTCGCGGATGAACACCTTCCGGCGCAGTGCCGCGAATGCCGGGTCGTCGACCTTGTCGGCCGTGAACGCCTGATAGCCCGCATGCCCGAGCAGCACCAGCGCGGCGGCGGCATGCGGCAGCGAGTATTTGGACGCGAAGTAGTTCGACGGAGCCGGATCGTTCATGACCGAAGCGAAGGCATAGGTCTCGACATCGATGCGCTCGACCTCGCCGGGTGCCGGCGCAAGTGCCGCCAGCGCGGCCTCGAGCGCATCGAGCGCCGAGTAGATCGGGTTGCAGCAGGCGCGCAGCCGGAAGTGGTTGCGCGTGATCTCCCAGCGCGAGCCCAGTTCCTCGGCCACCGGGGCCGGGTCGAAGCCGTCGCCCACCAGCTGGGCCAGGGCTTCCTCGACCGCATCCGCGCGGCCGGTGAAGCCCGCGGCCACCAGATCGCCCACCAGCGCGCCATTGAAGCCGCTCATGCCGCCGGCGACGTTCAGTGCCGTCGCACCGGCGACGGTATGGGAATAGGAGGGTACGAGCACGAGCGGAGCGCCGATACGCAGCGCAGACGCAATGCCGGCGGCGTCGAAGCCACGCAGGCGCGCACCAGCCGCGATCGCGCCCAGCATCGCGGTCTGGCCGTTCTGGTGCGCGCGCGGACGCGCCACCAGACCTGCGCCCAGGCGCACGCCGATGTCGTATCCGATGACCAGCGCGGTCAGCAGTTCGGCACCCGACGAGCGCATGCGCTCGCCCACCGCCAGCACGGCGGGCAGCACCTGCACCCCGGCCTGGCAGGAGACGAATCGATGCCCTTCGCACAGCTCGACCGAGCGCCCGGCGATGCCGTTGAGCAGCGCCGCTGTCCGCGCGTCAGCACGGAGCGGTGGCGCGCAGACCAGTGTCGCGTCGCAGTCGAGCGTGCCGTGCACTCGCAGCGCGTCGCGCAACCGGACCACCTCAGGCTGCAGCGAGCCTGCCAGCATCACCCCGATGGTGTCCATGAGCACGAGGCGCGCCTGGTGCCTGACGGCGGCGGGCAGGTCTTCCCAGCGGGTACGCGCGGCGTGGGCTGCCAGCAGGTCTACGGTCGCGCTCATGCTCAGTCCACCTTGATCTTTGCCTCTTTCACCAGGCGGGCCCACATGGCGATCTCGCCGCGCACGAGCTTCTCGAGCTGTGCAGGCGTACCGCCAACCGGTACCGCGCCTTCGCTCAGGAAACGCTCACGGAACTCCGGCACCTTCATCGCCCGGGCGACTTCCGACTGGATGCGGCCGACGATGTCCGCCGCGGTACCAGCCGGGGCGAACAGCGCAAACCAGCCCTGCGCCTCGTAGCCCTTCAGCCCCTGCTCGCCGACGGTCTGCACGTTCGGCAGCGCGGGCGAGCGCTCTGCGGTGGTCATCGCCACGGCGCGCAGCTTGCCGGCGCGGATCTGCGCCATCACCGTCTCGATGGTGGCGAACATGACCTGCGTCTCGCCGGTGAGCACGCCGGTCATCGCCTGGCCGCCGCCCTTGTACGGCACCTGGGTGAGCCGTGTCTGGGTAACCGACATGAACGATTCGCCCGCGAGGTGGATCAGGCTGCCAGGGCCCGCGGTCGAGTAGAGCAGTTCGCCCGGCTTGGCCTTGGCCAGCCGGACCAGATCGAGCACCGTCTTCACCGGCAGCGAAGGGTGGGCGACGACGACCAGCGGCACGGTGGTCACGACCGAGATCGGTGCGAAGTCCTTGACCGGGTCGTAGCCGAGTTTCGGATACAGCGCCGCGGCGGCGCTGAAGGCAGCCGAGGACAGCAGCAGGGTGTAGCCATCTGCCGGAGCCCTGGCGACGAATTCGATGCCTACCGTACTGCCGGCGCCAGGCCGGTTTTCGACCACGGTGGTGCCCAGTGACTCGGTCAGCCGCTGCGCGACCAGTCGTCCGAAGATGTCGGCGCCGCCGCCGGGTGCGAACGGCACGACGAGCCGGATCGGCTTTTCAGGGTACTTCTGCGCGTGGGCGATCGACAGCATGGCGCCCGGAAGGCCGCCGGCGAAGACGGTGATTGCAAGGGCCTGCAGCAGGCGGTGCCGTATCGGCGTGGGCTCGGACAAGATCGGTCTCCTGGAGGGCGGCGCGCCATGCCGCATGAATGGGCTGACGATACCACTTCGGAATCCATGCACTGCCGATCATGTGCCGATTGGCACCGAGGATGCCCTGCAGGCACGGGGCCTGTCGGCGCTTCGCCGGGCTACTCGCGCGGCCGTCTGGCCATGATTTGCAGCAGCAGGTATCCGCCGAGCATCCCGCCCAGATGCGCGAAGTGCGCGACGCCCGCCTGCGAGCCGGTGACACCCAGCACCAGTTCAAGCGCGGCGTACAGCGACACGAACAGCCATGCGGGCATGGGGATCGGCGGGAACAGCAGCATCAGTTTCCGGTACGGAAAGAACAGGCCGTACGCGAGCAGCAAGCCGAACACGCCGCCGGAGGCACCCACGGTCGGGTAGGGCGTCGCGCTGACATAGGCGACCAGCAGCTGCAGCAGCGCCGCCGACACCACGCAGCCGAGGTAGTACTGCAGGAACCGGCGGCTGCCTAGTACCCGTTCCACGTCCCGGCCGAACATCCACAGCGCCAGCATGTTCACGCCCAGATGCAGGATACCGCCGTGCAGGAAGCTGTAGGACACCAGCTGCCAGAGCATGAAATGCGGATGGGTTTCGGGGCCAGGCGGCCAGAGCCCGAACCAGTAGAGCAGGACGTCGCCGTAGAACATCTGCGCGCCGAAACAGGCGATGTTGAGGAAAAGCAGTGTGCGCACCATGGTCCGATACCTTAACGCACACCGTCCGTGGCCGCACGGAACGCCGAACCGCGCCGTGCCATCACACCCGCATCAGGCGCTGCTTCTGCCGCTCCCATTCCCGGTCTTTCTCGCTCGCGCGCTTGTCATGCTGCTTCTTGCCCTTGGCCAGACCAACCGCAAGCTTGACCCGGCCACGTGTCAGATGGAGGTCGAGCGGCACAAGGGTGTAGCCCGCCCGTTCGACCTTGCCGATCAGGGCGGCGATCTCCTCGGCGTGCAGCAGCAGTTTGCGGGTGCGTGTCGGATCTGCTGTCACATGGGTCGACGCAGAGGTCAGCGGGCTGATATGGCAGCCGATCAGCCACATCTCGGCGTTCTTGATGATGACGTAGGCTTCCTTGATCTG
>CAIQON010000156.1 GCA_903873475.1 uncultured bacterium | reverse complement strand
GCAGGTCGAGCGCAACCTGCGCCGGTGCGGGCCAGGCTTCGGACCTGGGCCGCGGCACGTCCCGGCGGGACGTGCCGCAAGCACTGAGCAGCAGCGCGGCGGTAACCGCCAGTACCACCAACCCGAGCGGGCCGGCGACGATCGTATGCCGCTGCCAGTGCCGCGGTCACCCCTGTCGTCCGTTCTGCCCGGTGGGGCAGCCTACTGCGGGACAATGCCCGCCTTGCGCGCGATCTGCTCGTACTTCTCGATGTCCTTCCTGAGAAAGGCGCCGAATTCCTGTGGGGAACTGCCCACCGGTTCCAGGTTCAGGGCGGCGAAGCGCTCGCGAGTGTCGGGCATCTCCACCACCTTGCGTATCGCCTCGCTCAACTGGACGACAATCGCCTTCGACGTGCCGCGCGGTGCATACAGCCCGTACCAGCCACTCATCTCGAAGCCCGTCACGCCCGCCTCTTCGACCGTCGGCACATCGGGCAGGTCGCGCGAGCGCGCGCGCCCCGTGAACGCCAGCGGCCGAAGCTTGCCGGCCTTGACCATCGGCATCACCGTCGGGCTGCCGCCGAACACCAGGTGGATCTGGCCACCGAGCAGGTCGCTCACCGCTGGACCGCCGCCCTTGTACGGGACATGGGTGAGCTTGACGCCGGCGAGCATCTGGAACAGCTCGCCCGCCAGGTGCATGCTGTTGCCGAAGCCGGCCGACCCGTAGACCAGCTTGCCCGGGTTTGCGCGTGCGGCGTCGATCAACTGCGGTATCGACTTTACGGACGAGGACGGATGCACCACGACGACCAGCCCGCCCGAGTTCGCGATGCGGCTGATCGGCTCGAAATCGCGCAGCGTGTCGTACGGCAGCTTCTTGTAGACGACCGGGTTGATGGTATGCGCACCGGCGGTGATCAGCAGGGTGTGGCCATCGGGCTGCGCACGCGCGACGATCTCGGTGCCGATGATGTTGTTGGCGCCGGCGCGGTTGTCGATCAGCACATTGGTGCCGAGCAGTTCGGTCAGCTTGAAGCCGACGATGCGGCCGACGACGTCAATTGCGCCGCCCGGCGCAGCCGGTACCACCAGCCGTATCGGACGCTCGGGGTAGACGGCGAAGGCATTCGATGCCAGAAAAAGCGCGAACGCTACCACTGCAGAAAGCTTCAGTTGCATGGCGTTGCTCCTCCGGGTGTGCCGCTGTTCCTCGTATGACAGTCGCAGCCGAGCGGGGTGTCCGGCTGGCGGATGGCCCTGCCAGGTCAGGACGGCATCCAGGCGATCGGTGCCTGGCCGCCGAACTCGGTCTTCACGTCGATCACCGCCGGCAGGTCGGAGGCCATCGCCGCCTCGAAGGCGGCGCGGAAATCCTGCGGCTTGTCCACCGTGACGCCGAAGCAGTCGAATGAACGGGCTACCTTTGCAAAGTCGGTTTCCCGGTATTCGTAGCACTCGCCCTTGCGGGTCTGGTCGCGGCCCTCGTAGGCGATGTTCAGGTTGCGCAGGCCCTGCGACAGGCAGTGGTTGTTGTTCACCACGGTGACCGTCTTGATGTTGCGGCGGCGTGCGGTCTCGAGTTCCGGCAGGTGGTAGTAGAAGCCCCCATCGCCGCAGAAGCAGATCACCGGCCGGTCGGGCGCGGCGCACTTCGCCCCGAGCGAGGCTGGAAACGACCAGCCGAGCGAACCGGCAGCGCGCAGGTAGCGCTGCCCCGGATGCTTCAGGTAGACGAGGGTGCCGGTCCACAGCGCGGCGTAGCCGGTATCGGCGACCAGGATCGCGTCCTCGGGCAGCAGGTCGGTGAGTTCGCCGCAGATGCGCTCGGGGCGGATCGGCACCTGGTCGGTCGTACGTGCCGGCTCGGCTTCGCGCCGCCAGTCGTCGACGAACGCTTGGGTGTGCGCCAGCCAGTCGCCGTGCTGCAGCGCCGGGGCCGCTGCCGCCAGCGCCGCGAGTCCGGCGCGCACGTCGCATTGCAGGCCAATCGTGCCGGCGAAGTTGCGGCCGATCTCCGTTGGGTCGAGGTCGATCTGGATCATCGCCGTGCCCTGCTTCGGCAGTTTCCAGTTGCCAGTGGTGTGGTCGCTGGTGTTGCACCCGGCATAGATCACGAGGTCGGCCTCGGCCACGACATGGTTGGCGCAGCCACGGCCGTACAACCCAAGGAAGCCACGGAACAGCGCGTGGTCCTCGGTCATCTGGTCCTTCGCATCAAGGGTGGCCACCACCGGCGCCTGGATGCGTTGGGCTAGTTGCGCCAGCGCGTCCCGCGCCTGGGCGATCACCACGCCGCGGTCGGCGACGATTACCGGCCGGCGTGCAGCCCCGATCGCCGCGATCGCGCGCGCGACCACTGCCGGGTCGGGGGCCGGGCGGAACGCCGGAAAGCGGGTGGTCGCCTCGTCGGCGACGAGGTCGAACTCGCCCTCGAGTGGTGTCAGCGCATCGCCGGTGAACCCGGCGATGTCCAGGTGCACCGGCCGCGGCGTGCCGCTGGTCGCCTCGCGAAAGGCCAGGCGCAGCAGGTGCGGGATCTGCTCGAGGACGTCGGCCCGGCCGTGGAACTTGGTCACCGGCGCATACAGCGGCCCGTGTTCCACCTCCTGGTAGGCGTTGCGGTACTGGAACGGGGCGATGTGGCGGCCGGTCAGCGCGATCACCGGCGATTGCCCGAGCCAGGGGTCCTGCAGGCCGGCGGCGAGGTTGGCTGCGCCCACCGACTGCGCCATGCAGATGCCGGGTCGGCCCGATATGCGGGCATAGCCGTCGGCCATATAAGCCACGGCCTTCTCCGAATGGCCGAGGATTCGCTCGATGCCGACGTCCTCCATCTCGGCCAGCGCGCGCCGCAGGATCGCATCCATAAAGAACACGTGCGTGACGCCATGGGCTTGGAGCATCCGGGCGAACATGCGTGCGCCAGTCATTTTCTCAGCCATCGGTTTCCCCTGCTCAGGCGCTTGTGCCTTCACATGACGCCTAGGCTCGCCGAAATCCGGGGCTCCGTCAACGTCACAATCGCGTCACAATCGCGACGATCGGGCAGCCGCGATTGACGGCCGAGCCAGCGCTGGCGACCTGGCACTCGATCTGCCACTATGACACCACGTACCGTGACACCACGTACCGACCGCGTGGCAGGCCGCGCGGCGCAGAGATGATCACGCCATCTGAAAGGACGGCATGGAACCCAAGATCGCGGTATTCGGAGGAGGCGCCATCGGCAGCAGTATCGCGGCCGACCTGGCGCGGATCGGGCAGGACGTCACCCTGGTCGACCAGTGGCCCGCGCATGTGGAGGCGATCAACGCGAACGGGCTGCGCGTGGTGATGTCCGACGACGACTTCACCGTGCGGCTGCCGGCACTCAACCTGTGCGACCTCGCCTTCGCGCGCGAGACCTACGATCTCGTCCTGCTCGCCACCAAGGGCTACGACACGCGCTGGATGACCGAGCTGATCCAGCCGTATCTCGCCGATGGCGGCATGATGGTCGGCCTGCAGAACGGCATGGGCGACGAGGACATTGCCTCGATCGTCGGGCGCGAGCGCACGCTGGGCTGCGTGGTTGAACTCTCCGCCGAGGTGTTCACGCCCGGCCTGGTGCAGCGGAACACCACGCGCGCCACCACCTGGCTGGGCTTCGGCGAACTCGACGGCCGCACCAGCGAGAGGCTGCTGTGGCTGCAGCAGCTGATGGGTTGCACCGCGAACGTGTCGATCACCGGCAACGTCAGCGGCGCGAAATGGACCAAGCTCGTCAACAGCTCAATGATCCTCTCGGTGTTCGGCATGCTGGGGCTGCAGTCGTGGCAGGCCACCGACCGACCCGAGGTGTTCCGGCTCTGTATCCAGGTCGGTCGAGAGACTGTGGCGGTAGGGGCTGCCGCGGGCCTGCGGCTGGAGCCCATCTTCGGCTTCACGTCCGACCAGTTCCACGGGTCCACAGACGAGACGATCGAAAAGCTGCTGCGCGCGGTGCTGGGGCACCTCGGCCCGAATGCGCGCAAGGCACGCGGCGTGGTGCTGCAGGACTACGCAAAGGGGCGGCGCACCGAGGTGCAGGCGCTCACCGGTGTGGTGGTGGGCAAGGGGCGAGCGCTCGGCGTACCAACGCCTGCGAACGCGGCCGTTCTCGAGGTGAACCGGCGCATCGACGCCGGGCTGCTCCAGCCCGACCCCTCGAACGTGGCGCTCGCCGAGGCGCTGATCGCGGCGGCGACCGATGTCGGTGGCGCGGGCGCATGAGACCGGCCGATCCCCTGCACCGCGCGCAAGGGCGCACGGGCCGCGCCGCTTCGGCCGAGCGCTGGCGCGCGTCGCCCTCCCTGCTGCTGGCCCTGCTGGTCGCGACATCGTGCGGCGCGCTCGCGCAGACGCTACCCGACTACCCGCGCAAGCCGATCCGGCTGATGGTGCCCTTCTCGCCTGGCGGTCCGGTGGACATCGTCGCGCGCAGCCTCACGCCGCGCATGGGGGAAGTGCTCGGGCAGCCGATCGTCGTCGACAACCGTGCCGGTGCGGGCAGCTTGCTTGGCACCGAGGCGATCGCCCGGGCGGCCCCCGACGGCTACTCGCTGCTAATGGTGTCGGCCAGCTTCGTGATGAACCCGGCGCTGCTGAAGAAGCTGCCCTACGATTCGGTGCGCGACTTCACCTTCGTCACCGTGCTGGCCGAGGTGCCCTCGGCGATCGTCGTGCATCCGTCGCTGCCCGCGCGCAGCGTGAAGGATCTGGTCGCGCTCGCGCGTAAGCGCCCGGGCGAGCTGGCCTACTCCAGTCCGGGCTACGGCGCGCTGGGGCACATGGCCGCGGAATACCTGGGCTTCCTCACCGGCACCCGCATGCTGCACGTGCCGTACAAGGGTGCCGGGCCGGCGGCGGTGGACCTGATGGCGGGCCACGTGCAGATGCTGATCACCGCGCTGCCGGGCGTGGTCGGGCCGACGCGCGACGGCAAGCTGCGCATGCTCGCGCAGACCGGCCGTCAGCGATCGCCGGCGATGCCCGAGATCCCCACCGCGATCGAGGCCGGACTGCCCGACTTCGTGGTGACCAGCCCGTTCGGTCTGCTTGCTCCGGCAGGCACGCCGCGCGCGATCGTCAACCGGGTGCGCTCGGCGGCGCTCGCCGCGATGGACGATCCGGTGGTCGCGCGACGCCTCGCCGACCTTGGTGCCGACCGTGTCGGCAGCACGCCCGAGGAGCACGAGGCGTTCACCCGCGCGGAGATCGCACGCTGGATCAGGGTGGCGCGAGAGGCGAAGGTCGAGGGGCAGTGATACCGCTTCCCCAGACCCAGATCGGCGATGTACGCCGGCCCGGCTATAGCGCGTCGCCCGCGACCCAGGTCTGCACCTTGCCGCTGGAGCGCGGCAGCGCGGTGAACCCGGCGAGGGGCGGAATCTCCGAGATGCGCGCCCCCACCTGACGCAGCACCTTCTCCGGCTGGTGATGCAGTTCCTCGGCGGTGCGCTGCTCGCGCGGCTTGAGCTGCGCCTCGAGGTGAACGCCGATGTGGCGCGCCCACTGCACGATGGCTTGACCGAACCGTGATTGGGATTCGTCATACGCGCCCAGGGCCTCGTCCAGCGTCGCCCGGTCGGCCAGGCGGTTGGCCAGTTCGTAGGCGTCCAGCGCCGCCTTGGTGACCCCCATTCCCACGTGCGGGCGAGCCACGAACGCGGCATCGCCCAGCAGCGCCACCCGACCGAAGACCATGGTCGGCGACTCGAGGTCGAAGATCGCCTGGAAGAATGGCTGTGCGGTGAGGTCGAGCATCTCGGCCACTGGCGCGGCGAACTTTGCGCGCCCGATCGCCCGCATGTTCGCGATCTCCTCGGGCCGGATCAGCGGCGGGGCGATCGCGGTTCCATGACAATGCCCGCGCGCATCGGTGCACAGCTTGGCCAGCGCGTCCTCGCGCCCGATCGGGTGGTACCAGACGAAGTTGTAGCCGCGGTGGCCGGGACGGGTGTCGCCGCCCGCGCCCGGCACCGGGTAGGCGAGCATCATCTCGCCCTCCGGTAGGCAGAACACGTAGCGGTCGAACAGCTGCGCGTGCAGCGCTGGCGGGAACGCCGCCTCGGGGATCATCCCACGCCACGCCACATAGCCCGAGAACTGCGGCTGCGCCCGGGGCGCGAACTGCGCGCGAACGGTCGAGCGGATTCCGTCCGCGCCAACGAGCAGGTCGCCCTGCAGGCGCCGTCCGTCAGCGAGGATCGCGGTCACGCCGCGATCGTCCTGCGCGATGCGCGCGAGCTGCGCGTTGAAGTGGTAGTGACGAGCGGGCAGGATGTCTTTCAGGCGGTTGTAGAACCAGGCCCAGGAACTCTGCCGCTGGCTCACGTCCAACGAAAGCGAGCAGCTGCCGTCGCGCTCCATCACATAACGGCGCCGGATCGGCACGCCGATATCCTCGTCGACCTCGATGCCCAGGTGCTCCAGCACGGCAAATATCTCGTCGTGCGTGCCCAGGCCAGCCCCCCGGCTCGCGAGATCGTCGCTGGTTTTTTCGCAGACCTCGACCTCCCAGCCGATCCTGCGCAGGCACCCCGCGGCAAACAGCCCGCCCAAGGACCCGCCGATGATGATCGCCTTACCCGTCCGCGCACCGCTCATCCGCGCCGCTCCCGCCTTGTGCCCGCGGCCACCACGACCGCTACAGCCTCAGTTTAGCGCGCCGGGCCGCCCTGCCGCTACGTCGACAGCCGCACCGGCTCGGCGACCCTTTAACAACATGACCGAAGGGGCGTGTGACCCGCCGGGGCGCGCCTGGCGGACTGGCCAGCCTGGCCGTCTGCTCGGCCGATCAAAACAGCAAACTGAAAAACATGGGACAGAAGATGACTGGGGCACGGATGGTCGTGCGCATGCTGCAGGGCATCGGCACATCCAGAGGACACCCTGCGCTGGAGCTACATGCGCAGGACGGGGCATGTTGCGATCGACGATCGGGGCGCGGTCGAGGAGGAGGGATTCAAGGGTCATCTGGCGCAAGCTCGCCGGGTTGGCCGGCTGATCCTGGGCCAACGGTTGCCTGTGCGGCGCATCGGCGCGACGCTTGCGTTCTCCAGGCTGCAGCCTTCGCAGTGATGTTCTCGATCTTGACGACGCCACTTACACTGTGTTGACGGGGCGTGTGCTCAGGATCGCTATCGTTTCGTTGGGCCTCAGTTCACTGAGATGCGCAGAAGGGATGAAGGAATGCGCGTAGAGGCAGCGCTCTTCGCCACCCCTGCTCGAAGGTGGCCAGGATGTCTCGCGTCCTGTCATCGGGCAAGGTAAGCGCCAGGTTGCGTTCGAGCTTTCTTCTAAGGTAGGGCAGGCCTTCCGTGCGGCGGCTGGCATGGCCGATCGGCTGTAGGATCTCCACCCGCTCAGTGCAGGAGCCGTCCTGGAAGGTGATCTGGATGCTGTTGGCGCAGGCGCGCACGGTGGGATCAAGGAAGGCCGAGGTGTAGCCGGGGTCCTCTTCCACGACCATGCGGTCGCGCAGCGCGTTGATGCGCGGGTCGCGAGCAGTGCTGTCCAGAAAGTCGTCTTCGCTCAGTTGGCCTTTCAGAAGTCCCAGCGCGACCATGTACTGCAGGCAATGGTCCCGGTCGGCCGGATTTGCAAGTGGCCCCGACTTTCTGGTGATCCGGATCGCGGTGGCGTAGCTGCGCAGGCGGATGCGGTCGATCGTGTCCAGGCGATCGCGGACCGCAGGATGCAGGGCGATCGCGGCTTCCAGGGCGGTCTGTGCGTGCACGACGCCGGGATAGGCGGCCTTGAACAGCAGGTTTTCCATCACGTAGCTCCCGAGCGGACGCGCGAGTGTGAAGGCTTTGCCGTTGAACTGGCGTGCCTCCATGCCCCAGATGGGGTCGGTCAGGACGGTTCCGCACCCGAGTGCGCCTGCCAGTACCCGGAACGCCAATTGCAAGCCGCGCGCGGAGGCATCGGGGCCGGCCCATGACTTGCGGGGGCCCGCGTTCGGGGCTTGGCGGTACACGCGCAGCGGGTGCCCATCGCACCAGGCATGGGAGACGGCCGCAGCGATCTGGCGTTCATCGGCCCCGAGCAGCTTGGCAGCGACAGCGGCCGAGGGGACGCGTACGAAAGCGGCGTGGTCGAAGCCGGCGCCGCTGGGATGATTGGTCAATCCCAGAATGCCCTGAATCTCGTAGGCGGCCACCATCGCGTGGAGGAGGTCGGCCACCGTGAGCGCGTCTTCGCCCCTGGCTTGGCGGCGTCCGCTTTCGTACAGGGCCGCGGCGAGCAGGGTGCCGATGTGGTCGGACGGATGCCCGGTTTCCAGCGCGACCCAGGTATCGCTGAAGTCGAGCCAGCGCACCAGGCAGCCGGTGCCGAAGGCAGCGCTCAGGGGTTCGGCGATGTAGGCGGTGCCGACGATCGGTATGCCGCCTTGTGCCACGGTGCATGGGACGAGGGGCGCGATCAGGCGCAGGCATTCCGGCACACGCGTGGCGGCCATCGCACAGCCGAGTGCATCGAACAGGGCGAGCCAGGCGACCTCGAGGGCGGCCGGAGACGGAGCACGTCCAGCCTGAACGTACGCGGCAATCTGCTCGGTCAGGGGATCGTTGGCCATGTCGGAGATCAGGTGAACGTCACTTTTTCGGCGTTGGTGAGCGCGGTGCAGAAACGGCGGAAGCTTGCCACCGATGCCGCGTGTTCGTCGGCCGTCATCGCGCAGCAGCAGTCCTCCAGCACGACCATCTCATAGTCCCGGTCGTGCCCCTCGCGCACGGCCGCGTGCACCACGCCATTGGTGGACACGCCGCAGCAATACAGGCGCGTGATGGCATGCGCGCGCAGGATCGCCTCGAGCGTGGTGGCGTAGAAGGGGCTCACGCGGTGTTTCGTAATCAGGAAGTCCTCCGGGCGCGGTGCGAGATCCGGGTGGATCTCGGTTCCCCAGGTGCCGAGTTGGAACAGGCCGTTCTTGCGTGCACCGCTGAACACTGGCGATGCGGGCGGGCATTCGCGGTAATCGGCCGAGAACCCCACTCGAACGTAGCCGATCGGAAGGCCGGCAGCGCGCGCCCGCTCGATGGCGCGGCGGGCATTCGGGAGCACCTGCCGATCCTTCACCTGCTGGGCGTAGGCCGTCTTGCCGTTGGGCCCGTCAACATGCACGAGGTCGTTTTCCATGTCCATCACGAGCAGGATCGAAGGCATCGGGGTGTACCTTTCAATATGCAATTCAGGGACCGGTGCGGGTCACTCGATGCTGATGTTGGCGTCCTTGATTACGCGCGCCCATTTGTCGATGTCGCGCCGCACCTGCTTGCCGAATTCGGCCGGCGTGTTGCCCACTGCTTCGAGGCCTTCGCTGGACAGGCGAGCCGACACATCGGGCTGCTGCGCCGCCTCGCGATAAAGTCGGGACAACGACTCCACCAGGGGCTGCGGTGTCTTGGCCGCGGCGAATACGCCGAACCAGCCGGTCACTGCGTAACCGGCAATGCCGGACTCGGCGATCGTCGGCAGGTCAGGTGCGATGGGGGAGCGCTTCTCGCCGGTCACCGCCAGCGCGCGCAGGCGCCCGGCCTTCACTTGCACCAGCGCAGCCGGCGGGGTCGAGAAGTAGAGCTGGACTTCGCCGCCGAGCAGCGCAACGACGGCGGGGCCACCGCCCTTGTAGGCCACCTGCTGCATCGGCGCCTTGGTGACCAAGCGGAACAGTTCGGCGGCTAGGTGTCCCATCGAGCCGATGCCCGGGGCGGCATAGTTGAGTCCGCCCGGTCGCGTCTTCGCGAACTGCACCAGGTCGGCGACCGACTTGACCGGCGTGGCCGGATTGACGACGAGGATGAGGGGGCCCTCGGCCAGGTTGGTCACTGGCGCAAAATCCTTCAGTACATCGAAAGGCAGCTTTCGGCCCAGGCTCGGGAAGGTCGAGAAGTTGGCGAAGATCACCATCACCGTGTGGCCATCGGGCTCTGACTTAGCCACGAGGTCGGCGCCAACGATGCCGGCTGCCCCGCCCCGGTTGTCGATCACCATCGGCAAGCCGAGGGCGTCGGAAACCTTCTGGCTGACGACACGGCCGACGAAGTCGCTACCGCCACCGGCCGCGGCAGCAACCACCACGCGGATCGGGCGAGCCGGAAAGGATTCGGCCGACTGTACGGTGGTGGCGGCCAGGCCGAGCGCCAGAGCCGCTGCAATCCTGTCATTCATGATCACTCCTCCAGGGGATGTGTCAGGCTGCTGAACGCAGCTTCTCGTGTTTTTCCTGCAATTTTGCGGCCTCACTTGCCGACCACGCCAGCCACTGTGTAATCACTTCCGCGGTGTGCTGGCCGAGCAGGGGAGGGGATCTGACTGCACTGCCTGCCTCGGCATCCATCCAGGGCGGGCCCACTACCTGGATCGGGCCCGACACGGGATGCTCGGCGGGTCGGATCAGGCCGCGGTGCGCAACCTGTTCGTCGCGTACCGCGTGCAGATAGTCGTTCACGTAGCCATAGGGCACGCGATGGGCCTCGAGCCGGGGCTGCCACTGCGCCGCGCTGCGGGTGCGGAAGGTGTCGGCCACAGTCGTGTCGATCTCGGCGCGGTGGTGGACCCGAGAGGCCATCGTGCGAAAGCGCGCGTCGTGGTGCAGGTCCGCGCGTTCGATCGCGGTGCAGAACGCTAGCCAGTGGTTGTCGTTCTGGACGATCACCGCGACGTAGCGTCCATCGGCCGTTTCGTAGGCGTTGGCTGGTACCCGCATTGGGTTCTGGTTGCCATAGCGCGCGGGGCTGATCCCGGCCTGAAGGGCTTCACCCATGCGCGGACCTAAGACCGCAAGCATGGAATCCTGCATGCTGATATCGATGTAGCGTCCCTCGCCGCTGCGACGCGCTTCGAGCAGGCCGGTGGCGATCGCGTATGCGGCGAACATCCCGGAGACGACGTCACCCAGGGGGGCTCCGACCTGAGTGGGAGGACCGTCGGGCTCGCCGGTCACGCTCATCACGCCGCTGACGGCCTGGATGATCGGATCAAGGGCCAGCCGGTTGCGTGCCGGGCCGGTCTGCCCGAAGCCGGAGATGGAACAGTACACAAGGCGGGGATTCAACGCGTGCAGGGCCTCCCAGCCCATGCCGAGCCGCTCGGCGACGCCGGGCGAGAAGTTCTCGACCAGCACGT
>CAIQON010000155.1 GCA_903873475.1 uncultured bacterium | reverse complement strand
TCCTTCTAGCCGAAGTCGCGCGAGGTCGTCACCAGCCGGCCGAGCAGCCGGGTGTCGTCGACCAGCCGGCCGGCGACCAGGTGCACCACCTCGCCCTAGCGCTGCACATGGCCGTACACGGTCATCAGGCGCGAGCCGAGCAGTTCGCGCCGCTGCTTCTCGACGATCGTCGGCCAGACCACCACATTGATGTGGCCGGTCTCGTCCTCCAGGGTCACGAACACCACGCCGCTGGCAGTCGACGGCCGCTGCCGGCAGGTGACGATGCCGCAGGCGCGGATCACCTGGCCGTTGCGCGCGGCACGCACCGCGTCGGCGGTGGACAGGCGGCGCCCGGCGAGCATCGGCCGCAACAGCGCGAGCGGATGCCGGCGCAGCGTCAGGCCGAGCGTCGAGTAGTCGAGCATCACGTCCTCGCCTTCGGTGGGCGGCAGCAGCGAGGCCTGCACCGCATCGCGCGGTGCGCGCGTCAGCGGCGTGTCGGCTTCCAGCGCCAGCGCCTGCCACCAGGCCTCGCGCCGATGCCCGGCCAGCGCACGCAGGGCATCGGCCGCGGCCAGTGCGTTCACGTCGGCGCGCTGCAGCGCCGCGCGCCGGGCGAGGTCGTCGAGGTCGGCAAACGGGGCCTGCGCGCGGGAGGCCACCAGCCGCGACGCACCGGCTGCGGACAGGCCCTTGACCATGCGCAGGCCGAGGCGCAGCGCCGGTGCACTGCCGCCCTGACCGCCTACCTCCAAGACGCAGTCCCAGCCGCTCACCGTCACGTCCGGCGGCAGGACCTGCACGCGATGCCGCTTCACGTCCTGCACGATCTCGGACGGTGAATAGAAACCCAGCGGCTGCGCGTTGAGCAGGCCGCAGGCGAAGGCCGCCGGATGGTGGCACTTGAGCCAGCAGGACACATAGACCAGCAGCGCGAAGCTCGCTGCATGCGATTCGGGGAATCCGTACTCGCCGAAGCCCTGGATCTGCCGGAAGATCTGTTCGGCATAGTCGGCGCTGTAGCCGCGCGCGAGCATGCCGGCGAGCAGCTTGTCGCGGAACGGTTCCAGGCCACCCTTGCGCCGCCAGGCCGCCATCGCGCGGCGTACCCGGTCGGCCTCGCCGGCGCTGAAGCCGGCGGCCACCACCACCAGCTGCATCACCTGCTCCTGGAAGATCGAGATGCCGAGCGTGCGCTCGAGCACGCCTTTCACCGCCTCGGATGGATAGGTGACCGGTTCCAGCCCCTGCCGTCGGCGCAGGTAGGGATGCACCATGCCGCCCTGGATCGGACCCGGCCGCACGATCGCCACCTCGATCACCAGATCATAGAAGCACCGGGGCTTCAGCCGCGGCAGCATGGTCATCTGCGCCCGCGATTCGATCTGGAACACGCCGATGGTGTCGGCGCGCTGGATCATCGCGTAGGTCAGGGTGTCCTCGGCCGGGATGTCCTGCAGCCGCCAGGGCCTGGGCCTGGGGTCAGGTCTTGCCTTTTGCACCGGTTGCCCTTCCCGGAAAGGACGAACGCCTGTCTCAGGGTGCAAAAGGCAAGACCTGACCCCAGGTTCCCCAGGTTGCACGCCGAACGCGTCCAGGGCGTCGAGCGTGCGGCGCACCGCAGTCAGCATGCCGAGCGCGAGCACGTCGACCTTCAGCAGGCCGAGCGCATCGAGGTCGTCCTTGTCCCACTGGATCACGGTGCGGCCATCCATCGCCGCGTTCTCGACCGGCACCAGCCGGGTCAGTCGGTCGCGCGCGATCACGAAGCCGCCACTGTGCTGCGACAGGTGGCGCGGGAAGCCGACCAGTTGCTGCGCGAAGTCGACCACCTGCCCGAGCAGCGGATTGCCGGGATCGAAACCGGCCTCGACCAGCCGCTCGTCCTGCACCTGCCTGCCATCCCACCAGGCGATGGTCTTCGCCAGCCGGTCGACCTGGTCGAGCGACAGGCCGAACGCCTTGCCGACGTCGCGCAGCGCCGAGCGCGGCCGGTAGGTGGCCAGTGCCGCGGTGAGCGCGGCGCGGTCGCGGCCGTACTTGCGGTAGATGTACTGCATCACCTCCTCGCGCCGCTCGTGCTCGAAGTCGACGTCGATGTCCGGCGGTTCGTTGCGCTCCTTCGAGATGAACCGCTCGAACAGCACCTGCATCCGGCCCGGGTCGACCTCGGTCACGCCCAGCGCGTAGCAGACCGCGGAATTGGCTGCCGACCCGCGCCCCTGGCACAGGATGCCGCGGCCGCGGGCAAAGCGCACGATGTCGTGCACGGTCAGGAAATAGGCCTCGTAGCCGAGGTCGGCGATCAGCACGAGTTCATGCTCGACCAGCTTCAGCACAGGCTCGGGCGTGCCCTCTGGATAGCGCTCACCGAGCCCGTCGAAGGTCAGCTGGCGCAGCCAGCCCGCAGCCGTCTCGCCCTCGGGCACCAGCTCGCGCGGGTACTCGTAGCGCAGCTCGTCGAGCGAGAACGTGCAGCGCGCGGCGATCTCCACCGACTGCAGCAGCAGTTCAGGTGGGTACAGCCGGGCCAGCCGGGCGATCGGGCGCAGGCAGCGCTCTGCGTTCGCCAGCACTCGGGTGCCGAGTTCGGCCAGCGGCAGCCCCTCGCGGATGGCGGTCAGCACGTCGTGCAGGGCCTTGCGTTCGCGCCGGTGCATCTGAACGCCGCCGCAGGCAACCAGCGGCAGGCCGGGCCCGCTGCCGTATCCGCTGCCCGCGGCCCAGCGCAGCGCCCGGTCGAGCAGCGCGCCGTCGTCCGCCCCCTGCACCAGCACCACGCCGATCCAGCAGGCTGCCGGAAAGGCGTTGCCGATCATCGCCAGCGATTCGCCACCACCGGACATACCGCTGGCCGGGGACGGCACGACGATCGCCAGGCAGTGCGGCACCCCGCACGCGAGGTCTGCCAGCTGCAGGCGATAACGGCCCTTGGGCATGCGGCCCCGGGCGAGGCTGATCAGCTCACAGAGGTTGCCATAGCCTTCGCGATTGCAGGCGAGCAACAGGATGCGTTCGATCGATGGGCAGTCAGCGATGGCGAACTGCGATCCGATGACCAGGTGCAGCCCGTGTTCCTTTGCGGCCAGGTGGGCACGCACGGCACCGGATACCGAACACTCGTCGACGATCGCCAGTGCGCGATAGCCGAGCGCCGAGGCCTGGGCAACCAGTTCCTCGGGATGCGACGCACCGCGCAGGAAGGTGAAATTGGAGAGCGCATCGAGTTCGGCGCAGGCCGGCAGCATGGCGCGCCTGCGATCATGCGAACAGGCCGTGCAGGTACCAGCGCGACGGGTCGACCGGCTCGCGGTAGATCCAGCAGGCTTCACCGGCCCGGTTGCGCGCGACATAGTAGTCGCGTGCCACGGCCCGCCCGTCCCACCAGCCGGCTTCGATGCGCTCGGGACCGCTCACCAGTTCGAGCGGCCCCTGGTACTGCGGCCTGGACTCGGCGCAGACCAGCGTGCGCGGACGCTCGAGCAGGAACACCGGGCGGTCGCGACGCGTACGCAGCGCCGGGACGGCATCGCGCACGCGCGCGGCAATGCTGGCGCTGGCGACGGCAGTCGATGCGGACGCACCGGCACCGGAGGCTGGCGCCGCACGCGCCCGCACCGAGCGGCCATCGCCCCGGCGCCAGGCCTGCTCCGGCCGGTGGTCGTCGCGCAGGGCAATCGAGAACAGCGCGCCGGGCTCCAGCCGCGAAGACAGCCGCTCGGTCAGTTCGTGCCACGACTGCGCACGCCGGGTGGCATCGGGCAGGAAGGTGGTGCTGTGCTCACCGAAACCGTGCAGCGTGTCGACATGGATCGCCACGGCGCTGATCGTCGCCTTCAGCTCTAGCCGATCGAGACGTTCGCGCACCAGACGCTGCCAGCGTGCGCGCGCGCGCTCCGGGGCCGGCGAACCGAGGGTGATGCGTGTCGGCACCGAGCGCCCGTGCTCGAGTTCCAGCACGAGCTGCAGCGCGCCTGCCCCGCGCGCCCGCAGGAAGCCTTCCATCTCGGCGAGCATCCGGGTGACAGGAATGTCGAGCAGCGAGGTATCGACCACGTCGAACGGCAGGTCGATGCGCGACGAGAAGCGGTCGGGCAACGCGAAGCATGGGCGCGGATCTGCCGCGCGGCCCAGGGCCCGGTCGAGGTCTGCTTGTGCAGCGGCACCGAAACGGCGCCGGAAACCATCGCGCGGCAGCGCCAGCGCCTCGCGGATGCGATGGATGCCGAGCACCGCCAGCGCATCGAGCCGTTCGCGCGGCCAGTCGAACAGTGCCAGCGGCAGTTCGGCGAGGCGGGCCGGCAGGTCGGCGCCCTCGAGGCAGGCCCGCACCCCGGCCTGCTCGTGACCGCCGCGTGCCAGCAGCCAGGCGCCGAGCGGTGTCGGGGCGACGCCGAACGAGGCGCGAAAGCCGAGTTCGGCGAGCCCGGTACGCAACTGGCCGAGCAACCGCGCCAGCCCGCCGAACAGCTTCAGGCTGGCCGCCACCTCGAGCAGCACGCCGGAGCGTTCGAGCACCACCGAGGGCGTGAACTGCGCGGCCCAGCCGGCCACCTGCCCGATCGCGCGTGTTTCGCGCGCTTCGTCGCGGCGCAGCGTGGCCAGGCCGGTAACCAGCGCACAGGCCGCCGCCACCGCCATGCCCGGATGCACGCCGGCGCTCCGCGCGCGCGCATTGGCCGACAGCACGAACGGACGGTTGTCGGGACCATCGCTGACCGCCAGCGGCAGGTCGACGATCAGCGAAGTGGCGGCATCGCCGGCCTGCACCCGGTTGACCACTTCGAGCGGCAGGTCGGGCAGGTAGAGTGCAATCCAGAGCATGTTCGATCCTCGATCGTGGCAGCGTTACCGCGACGGGTCGAAGTCGCGTTCGCGCGTCAGGCGCGCCGCGACCGCGCGTACCGCGGACATCGAGCGGGCGAGCGGGCCCCGGGCGCTTGCGCTGGCAGCGCCAGCCGCGGGCGCTACGCCCGCAGCACCCCGCCCGGAGGGCACGCCCGCCAGATAGGGCACCGGCAGCCGGCGCGGCGACAGGGTCACGGTCTTCGGCTGGGCCAGCCCACGCCGCTTGACCAGGGTTACCGCCAGCCTGCCCTGTGCGGTCATCGACAGCGCCAGACGCAGCGCCGCCGGGGTCGACAGCGTTGCAGCGCTGGTCGCCGAGAACACGATGCCGAGCCCGCCGCCGGCAGCCGCAGCCAGTTGCAGCCAGCGCAGCCGCTGGTAACGCTGGGCACTGTCGGTGCCGCGCACCGGCCGGGCCCAGATCAGCACCGCGCCGGCAGCGCCCGAGCGCAGCGCCTGCTCGGCTGCCCAGAGCGCGTCTTCCTCGGTCTTCGGGCGTACCACGGCCAGCAGGTCGAGGTCGACGCCAGCCTCGGCCAGCGCGGGCGCATACGGCAGGTGCGGCGGGTCGATCAGCAGCAGCCCGCGGCCACGCCAGTCGGCAGCGCGGGTCAGGTAACGCAGCGCCGGCAGCAGCAATGACGTTTCGCCGGCTCCGCAGGTATCGCACAGCACTTCGGTGAGTGCGCCGACCGGCCAGCCGCCGCCGGGGATCTCGGCATCCAGCCCGTCGAAACCGGTCGGGATGCCCGGTTCGATGCCCGGCGGCAGTTCGCCGCATCGGAACACCGAAGGCACCGCGGCCAGCGCCACCCGGGCGCCGCCGGCTGCGGGATGGAAAGGCGCGATCGCGGAAGACGGCCCGGAAGCGGGCGCAGCAGCGAAGGCGGAGGACGGGAGGGCGTTGGCAGCAGTAGGCATACCGTATTTTTATACGGTATCCGCATTGTGTGCAACCGTTTCTTCAGGGTCGATCCCTGCCTTCGGCCAACAGCACGAACGAGGCCAGCCAGTGGGTTGCCACATAGTCGCCGCCGAGCGCGGCCGCGAGCGAGGCCTGTCGGTGCACATCGATCGCGCGCACCACCGGCCCCGCCAGTTCGCCCGGAAGCCCCGGCAGCAGTGCCTGCCAGCACCAGGCGCGCGACAGGTTGAGCCCGTGCAGGTGCACGATGCGGGCGTCGGCGGCGTCGGCGACGGGCACCGGCAGCAGCCAGCGACCCAGTGCCCCGGCAGGCGGCGAGAAGCGGCCCCACCAGTCGGTGAAGTCGCGGCCGTCGAGAAGCCGGTACATCAGCAGTGCTTCGACCAGCCCGGCGGACAGGAAGTCCTCGCCACCGGGCTCGTAGTCGGACGGATAGTTCCGGTCGTGTCCGAACCAGCGGTGCGCGGCCTCGCCGATCGCCCGCTGCAGCGCCGGATGCGCGCTGGTGCGTGCATGGTCCAGGGCGAGCACGCAGGCGAATGCCGTGTTCGAATGCGTGCCAGAGCGCACTGGATGGCCGAGCCTGGGCAGCAAGTCGACCAGCGCCTGCGCGATGCGCAGGGCCAGCGGCTCCAGCGTGTCGCGCCAGCATCGGCACCGGGCCTGAAGGCCTGCCGGCAGCGATGCATCGGCCGCGAGCCGGTGCAGTTCAGCCTGCAGTTCCAGCAGCCAGCCCCAGCCGTACGGTCGCTCGAACGAACGGTAGCCCGGACGATCGAACAGCAGTGCCTCTGTGGCGACCGCATCGGCGGTGAACGCGCCGTCGAAGCGGGCCGTGATCGCATCGGCCTGCGCCGGCGCAAGCTGCGCGCCATGCAGCCTCAGCAGGCGCAGCAGGCTCCAGTGCATGTGCACGCACGAGTGCCAGTCGTAGCTGGTGTGGAACAGCGGGTGCCGCGCTCGCGGCAGCATGAAGTCGTGTTCCGACTGCAGGAACACGTCGGGCCGGTACGGCCATTCGCGCGCGAGGCTGTCGAGCGCGACACGGCACAGGGCATCGACAGGCAGTGCAGGCATCGTGTCCATTTCAGAACGTCCCCGCCAGCAGCAGCGCCACCCCGCACACCACCATCGCGATACCGCCCCACTCGCGCGCGCTGCCCTGCTGGGCGAACAGCCGGCGCGAGATCAGCGCGGCGAACACGACCTCGACCAGCCCGACGGTGCGAACCGCCGCCGCGGTCTGCAGCGAGAACGCGAGGAACCAGAACTGCGAAGCAGTCGCGCCGAGCAAGCCGGCGAGCAGCGACGGCTTCCATGCACGGACCAGCCCGGTCAGGCGACCCGGCTCGCGCACCCGCAGATAGAGCGACAGCAGCACGGTCTGCAAGGCCAGCGCGAGCACCAGCGCCAGCGTCGCGCGGCCGTAGAAGGGATCGTCGCCGAGCGCGAGCACCGCACCGCGGTAACCGACCACGGACAGCGAGAACATGCTGCCGGTGGCGATACCCAGCAACGCCGCCCGCCACATCGAGGCGCGCGCGCCGGCCACCGGCACGGCGTCGGCCGGCGCACGTCTCCAGGACATCAGCACAACGCCGGCAGTGGCCACCAGCACGCCGACGATCGCCTGCAGCCCCAGCCGGTCACCGAGGAACACGAATCCGTACAACGCGATCTGCACCGGCTCGGTCTTGATGTACGCGGTGCTGACCACGAACGAGCGCTGCTGCATCAGCACCAGCATCATCGCGGTGGCCAGCACCTGGGTCAGCGCACCCAGCGTCAGCCAGGCCCAGAACGCAGGGCCCATCTGGGGATCGCGGATGGCGCCGGTGGAGGCGACCACCGCGAGGAACACGCAGGCGAACGGCAGCCCGTACAGGAAGCGTACATGCGTCGCACCCGCGGTACCGACGGTACCGATCAGGCTGTGCTGCATGGCATTGCGCAGCGTCTGGCCGGCGGCGGCAGCCACCGTGCAGGCGACCCAGAGCGAACCGGGCACGATCATCGAGCGCGCCCTGCCACGCGGGCCATCAGCTGCCGCCGCCCGAGGGAGCGCCGGGCTGCGGTTGGGCCACAGGCGCGGGGGGGGTACCGGCGCCTGCGGCTTCGCCCTGCACTCCTGCGGGTGACTGCAGCTGTTCGCGCAGGGCACGCACCTCGTCGCGCAGCATCCGGATGTCGTGGTGCATCTCGCGCCGCAGCCGTGCCTCGTCCTCGCCGACGAACACCGTGACCAGGGTAGCGGTCAACAGCGACAGCAGCGCGAAACCGAGCAGCGCCATCACCACTGCCCACAGCCGCGCGCCCGAGGTCGTGGGCACGAGGTCGCCATAGCCCACCGTCGCGCCGGTCACGAAGGCGAGCCAGAGACCGTCCGCATAGGAATGCACGGTCGGCTCGAGCCAGAAGAAACCGGCACCACCGACGAGCACCAACACGGTCGCGAAAGCCAGCACGAGCGGCAGGGCATCGGGCGAATACAGCGAGCGCAGGGACCCGAGCACCCGCGCGAGCATCATCGCGACCATGGCCACGCGCGCGAACCGCGCGAGCACCAGCCAGCCCGTGTCGTAACCGACAAGGCTCACCGCCGCTGCCGCGATGATCAGCAGGTCGAGCCAGTTGCGCATCAGGTAGCGCAACCGCTGGCGCACGACGTGCAGCATCCAGGCCATTTCCAGCACGAAGGCGAACAGGATGGACAGGTCGAGGGCGCGCCCGATCCAGCGCAGCACGGGATCGACCGCGAACTCGTCGATCAGCACCGCCGGCAGCGCAGCCAGCGCGACGGCGATCATCACATGGTGCAGCCTGCGCTCCCAGGAATAGGCGCGGGCCTCGTCGTGCGGAGGCACGCCAGCCACGCCGGCGAGGCTTGATAACGAACGTGCCCCTCTCGCGGGCATGGTGCCGAGCCCTCCTCCGGCTGCGATCAGTTGCCGGCGATGGTCATGTTGTCGATCAGGATAGACCCCGTGGTCCTGGAACCACGCTTGAGGACGTCGGTGCCGATCTCGACGATGCCGCGGAACATCTCCTTCAGGTTGCCCGCGATCGTGATCTCGTGCACCGGATAGGCAATCGCGCCGCCTTCGACCCAGAAGCCGGCCGCGCCGCGCGAATAATCGCCGGTCACGCCATTGATCCCGCTGCCGAGCAGCTCGGTCACCACCAGCCCGCGGCCCATCTTCCTGAGCAACCCGTCGAAGTCGAGCGAACCGCTCGCCAGCACCAGGTTGTGGCTGCCGCCGGCATTGCCGGTGCTCTTCATGCCGAGCTTGCGCGCCGAGTAGGTACCGAGGAAGTAGCCCTGGACCACGCCCGCGCTGACCACGTCGCGCGTGGTGGTGGCCACTCCCTCGTCGTCGAACGGCGCGCTGGAGAGCCCGCGCAGCACATGCGGCGCTTCGCGCAGGCTGAAGTTCGGCGAAAACACCTGGGTACCGAGGCTGTCGAGCAGGAAGCTGGACTTCCGGTACAGCGCACCGCCGGACACGGCACCGACGAAGTGGCTGATCAGGCCGCCGGCGAGCGTGGCATCGAACAGCACCGGTGCCTGCACCGTGTCGAGCTTGCGCGCGTTCAGTCGGCGCACGGTACGCTCGGCCGCACGAAGCCCCACGGCCTCGGCCGATTCGAGTTCGTCTTCGCGCCGCGCCGCGGTGTACCAGTCGTCGCGCTGCATCTCGTCGCCCTGCCCGCCGATCACGGAACAGGACAGGCTGTAGCGCGAGGTCGGATAGCCGCCGACGAAGCCATTCGAGTTGGCATGCACGAAGTGCCACTGCTGCGTGTAGATGTTCGAGCCTTCGGAATTCGTGATCCGGGGATCGAAGTCGAGGGCTGCCGCTTCGCAGCGGCTGGCGATCTCGATCGCCGTCTCGACCGGTACGTCCCACGGATGATAGAGATCGAGTTCGGGCAGCATCGTCGGGTGGCTGTCGGCGTCCGGCAGCCCGGCGCAGTCATCCTCGCCCGTATGGCGCGCGATCGTGAGCGCCGCCTCGACCGTGTCGCGGATGGCCTTGGGGTTGAAGTCGGAGGTGCTGGCCGAACCACGCTTGCGGCCGACATAGACGGTGACACCGAGCGACTTGTCGCGCGTGTACTCGATCGTCTCGACCTCGCGCGAGCGCACCGTGACGCCTTGTCCGAAACCGTCGTTCACTTCTGCATCCGCCGCGCTGGCGCCGAGTGCCCTTGCATGGGCGAGCGCGTCTGCGGCGATCTGCTTCAGGGTGTCTTCGGACAGGCTGAATCGGGCATTGCTCATCGTTCGGGGCTCACGCGGGGGTCACGATCTTGCGCTGAAAAGGCGATACTCATGATACCAGTGACCTCACGACCTACCGCATGCACGCTCCGGCGTCCGTCCCAGACATGACCGAAACCGATTCCCTGCCACCGCTGCCACCCAGCAAGACGCGCCTGAAGCAGGCTGCGCACGACCTGCAGGCGCTCGGTGCGCGCCTGGTCGACCTGCCGAAAGACCGGTTGCAGGGGCTCGGCCTGCCAGAGTCGTTGTACGACGCAGTGCGCGAATGCCAGTCGATCACCCGCCACGAGGCGCGTCGGCGCCAGTTGCAGTACATCGGGCGGCTGATGCGCGATGTCGATCCGACCGCGATCGAAGCCCAGTTCTCGGTCTGGGACGGCACGTCTGCAGCCGAGGTCGCGCTGCAGCACTCGATCGAGCGCTGGCGCGACCGGCTGATGGACGATGCGACCGCCGCAGCGGCGCTGACCGAACTGGCGGCAGCCCATCCCGGCTGCGATGTCCAGCAGTTGCGTACCCTGATGCGCAATGCCCGGCGCGAGTTCGCGCAGGGCAGGCCGCCACGCAGCCACCGGGAACTGTTCCGGGCGCTGCGCTCGATCATCGCCGCGCCGGCCACGAGCGACCCGGCTGAAGGCGAATAGCCCGGCACGCGCGGGCGACCGGACGCGTTGACGGCCCGCAGGCTTCTGGGTAACGTCGTCCGCATCGGCCTCGGAAGTCACGGCATCGACCGTGGCCCGGCCACACAAGGAGGCGCAACGATGAGCGATCCCGCTGGCACCTGCCGCGCCGGCCGCAGGCAACCCGTGCTGGCGGCTGTCCTGCTGGGACTCGCCGCCTCAGGGGGTGCACAGGAGGCAGGTGCCCAACCCTCGCCCGCCCTGGCCTGGCCAGTCAAGCCGCTGCGGCTGGTGATCCCGTTCGCACCCGGCGGCACCACCGACAACATCGGGCGGCTGGTGGCGCAGCGTCTGGCCGAACCCCTCGGCCAGACAGTGGTGGTGGACAACCGCCCGGGCGCAGGCGGCATGATCGGCGCCGATCTGGTGGCCAAGGCACCGCCCGATGGCTACACGATGCTGATGATGACCATCGCCTTCCCGATCAATGCCGGCATGCGCAAGGACCTGCCTTTCGATCCGATCCGCAGTTTCGCACCGGTGACGCAACTGGTGTCGCTGCCGCTGATGCTGGTGGTGCATCCTTCGCTGCCGGTGAAGACGGTCAAGGAACTCGCGGTGCTCGCCCGGGCGCGGCCCGGGCAGCTGACCTACGCCACCTCCGGCCATGGCACCTCGCCTCACATGGCGGCCGCGATGTTCACCTGGATCACGAAGACCGACATGATCCACGTGCCTTACAAGGGCAATGCGCCGACCCTGACCGACCTGCTCGGCGGGCAGGTATCGATGACGTTCGGCATCGCGCACCAGTTCCTGCCGCACGTGAAGACCGGCAGGCTGCGCGCGATCGCGGTCACCACCGCGAAACGCACCGCGTTCGCGCCGCAGTTGCCGACCATCGCCGAAAGCGGGCTCGAAGGCTACGAGATCAGCGCCTGGCAGGGCATCCTGGCCCCCGCCGGCACCCCGAAGGAGATCGTCGGCCGCATGAGCAGCGAGATCGGCCGCATCCTGCGCCAGCCCGATGTCGTCGAGAGGCTCACCGCCGAGGGGGCTGAACCGGTGGCCAGCACCCCGGAGGCCTTCGGGGAATACCTGCGCGCCGAACTGGCGCGCTGGAGCCGGATCGGACGGGAGGCCGGCATCCGGATCGAATAGCGCACGCGCACGCGATCCCGATTACGATCGCAGGCCCGCCACCGCTACCATCCCGTCCATGGCTGACCCGTCACCCGAAACCACGCCCGACCATCCACGCACGCTGCGTATCGGGCTCGTGTCCATCAGCGACCGCGCCTCGCGCGGCGTCTATGAAGACCTGGGTATCCCGGCGCTCCAGGAATGGTTCACCGGCGCGCTTGCTTCGCCGTGGACGACGATCACGCGGCTGATCCCGGACGAGCGCCCGCTGATCGAAGCGGCGCTGGTGGAACTCGTGGACACGGAACGCTGCGACCTGGTGCTGACCACCGGCGGCACCGGCCCGGCGAAGCGCGACGTGACGCCCGAGGCGACGCTCGCCATCGGCGATCGCGAGATGCCCGGGTTCGGCGAGCAGATGCGCCAGATCAGCCTGAGGTTCGTCGCCACCGCGATCCTGTCGCGGCAGGTCGCGGTGATCCGCGGCGAGTCACTCATCATCAACCTGCCGGGCCAGCCGAAGTCGATCCGCGAGACGCTCGAGGGCCTGAAAGACGGCGACGGCAAGACGGTCGTGCCGGGCATCTTCGCCGCGGTCCCCTATTGCGTGGACCTGATCGGCGGGCCGTACATCGAAACCCACGAGGCGGTGGTCAAGGCCTTCCGCCCGAAGAAGAAATAGTGGATACCATGCTTGCCCCGAACGAATTGCTGGAGACGATCGAACTCGCCATCGGGCCGAAAGGCTCGACCCCGCAGGCCGCAGTGATCTGGATGCACGGGCTGGGCGCCGATGGCCACGACTTCGAGGCGATCGTGCCCGAATTGCGGCTGCCGCCGTCGCTGGCGGTGAACTTCGTGTTCCCGAATGCGCCGATGCAGCCGGTGACCATCAACAACGGCCATGTGATGCGGGCCTGGTACGACGTGGCGTTCGGCGACCTGGAAGGCCGCTCGCGCCGGCCGGACGAGGCCGGTGTGCGCGCGTCGATCGCGCACATCGAGCGCCTGATCGAGCGCGAGGTGGCGCGCGGCGTGCCATCTGAACGGATCGCGATCGCAGGCTTCTCCCAGGGCGGCGCGATCGCGCTCGCGACCGGCCTGCGCCATGCGCGACGGCTGGCCGGGATCATGGCGCTGTCGACCTACCTGCCGCTGGCGGAATCGCTGCCGGCCGAAGCCGCCGAAGCCAACCGCCAGGTGCCGGTATTCTTCGCGCATGGCACGGTCGATCCGGTCATTCCGATCGAAATGGCGAGCACCTCGGTCGAACGGCTGCAGGCACTGGGCTACCCGGTTGAATGGCACGAGTACCGGATGCCGCACTCGGTACATCCCCAGGAAGTGGCCGACATCCGCGACTGGCTGGTGCGGGTACTGGCCGGCTGAGTCGGTCGCTCAGGCTGGTTCGTTACGGCACACCTTGAAGCGGGCGAAGTCGAAGTCATCGCCCGCCTCCACCAGTTGCAAAGCGACCAGCAGGTAGGGCTTGTCGTTGATCTGGACGACGAAGCGGCTGCTGCTCGAGAATGCACCCGCTTCTAGCGCGACCGCGATCTCGCCGTTTTCATCAGGACGGCCGGACAGCAAAAGCCCCTGCGGCGGCTCGGCTTCGACCTGCTGCGTCTGCGGCTCCCGCAGCGGCACGAGTTCCACCGGCAGCGCCGCCGGGGCCAGCAGTTGCAGCCCGACATGGTGGTCGGTATCGTTTTCGCGGTTGATCCGGCGCACCACGCCGATACCCCAGTAGCGCTCCTCCGGCTGCCTGACGCCCACGAGCGCACCGAGCTTCACCCAGTCGCCACGCATGTAGCGGATGGTCGCGCCGTAGCCGGCCGGGCTCGAGTCGGTGGCCACCCAGGTCTCGATATCGATCGGCCGTGGCGGCTCGCGCCGTTCGTGGCGCTGGATGGTGTCGCGCACCGCCCGGTAGCCGTGGGCGACCATGAGACGCACGGCACCCGTGCTGCGCTCATGGCTGCGCGCCGGCGGACGCACGCCGAGATGGCGCACCAGGTGCTCGAGGGTGTTGATCACCAGGGGGATCGAATGCAGTTCCCCGAGGCGCACCGACTCCGGGATCAGTTCACGCTCTTTCACCACGCGCAGCAGCGAGACGATCTCGGAGCGTGCATTCGCAATGCCGAAATAGCGATGGCTCGCGCTCGGTGCCGTGGACTTCATGAGCCGTGCCGGCCGCAGCCCGGTGGCCAGGTCGACGTAATGCGTGGATTCGTTGCCCCGCTCGAGACCCAGCACCAGGCTGCGCGAGAACCAGCCGATCACGCGCTCGGCGAGCTCGATCTGCGCGGGATGCAGCACGTCGGGCGAGGCCACCCCCATGACCAGCAGGCGCAGGTACTCTTCCTGCACCGTGGTGTCGCCGCGCGAGACCTCGTAGGCACGGATCGGATTGAGCGCGGCACCGCCGGTTTCGGCGAGGACGAAGGCGCTGGCGGCACTCGCCCACAGATGCTGCGGCAGCGGTCCGTAGCGCAGGGACCGCCACTTGAGCTCGGCCCCGAGCGCGCGCAGCACGCGCGCGCAGCACACGGGCATCGTCGCGTCGAAGGTGCAGGATTCCTTCGGATCGGATCGGAAGATGTCGAGGCAGCGCAGGTAGGCCTGCGCCAGCGCCCGCCAGAAGTCCACCGCCGACGTCCAGAGACGGTTTTCCTGGTGATACGTCAGGCGCGACGCGCCGATGTAGTCGGCGTTGACCCGCCGCTGATGCGGCTTGGCCGCCTGGTCGAGCAGGTCGACCACTTCGTACAGACGGGCCAGCCGGAAGCCCTCGACGTGCAGCAGCGACTCGAGATGGCCGACGATCTCGTCCAGCCGCGCGATCGCGTCGCCACCGCGCAGTGCATGGATGATCTCGCGCGCCGCCTCGGGATCGGCCAGTGGGTGATCCGGCTTCTCGGCAATCCATCCGAACATCTTGGGGATCATTCCGCGTGGGCAGCACCGGCGTCGCCACCGGAAACCTGAGCCGGGAACGCTAACACCAAGGTGCGCCCGGTTCCAGTGCATTTGTCACCGGTGGACAGTGAAATGTCGGGTACCCCGGAAAGCGCCCTGCTACAGCGCCTGGGCGCGGCCGCGCACGGCGTCGACCGAACGCAGTACGGCCAGCCCGGCAATGAAGAACGCACCGGTGAGCAGTATCGCCAGGCGGTGGTCGCCGCCGGAGACCCAGCTCACCAGTCCGTAGCTGACCGGACCAAGGATGGACGACAGCTTCACCGCGACGCCCCACAGGCCGAAGAACTCGGCGCGGCGCGCGGCAGGACTCAGGTAGCCCACCAGCGCACGGCCTGCGGACTGGCTGGCGCCCAGGCAGATGCCGACCACGTTCGCGGCGATCCAGAACATGCCGGGGCCGGTCGATGCCCAGGCAAGCCCGATCGCCACCAGCCAGCCGAGCAGCGTGACCGCCAGCGTGCGCACATGCCCGAACCGGTCCTGCACCTGCCCGAAGAATGCGGCCCCGACTGCGGCCGTGATGTTGACCAGCAGGATCAACCGGATCGTGTCGGCGGTTTCGAACTTCAGCGCCTGCTCGGCATAGATGGCAGCGAGCGCCACCACCGTCTGCACGCCAGCCTGGTACCAGACGATGCACCAGAGGAAACGGCGCAGGTCGGGGAAGCTGCGCAGCGACCCCAGCGACTGCCCGAACTGGGCGAAGGCCGCCCGCCACTGGATCGGATCACCGGCCACGGGAGGCTGCGCGGCGCCGCGCTCGCGCAGGAACAGGAAGGCTGGCAGCGAGGCGACCGCGAAGATGGCCGCCGTGATGAGCATGCAGACAGGCACGAAGGCATCGCTGCCCTGCCCGGCGGCCTGCGCATGCGACACCCAGGCGAGGCTTGCCCCGAGGCTGACCAGCCCGCCGAGGTAGCCGACCGACCATCCCCAGCCGGACAGCCGCCCGAGCGATTCCGGGCGTGCGATCTCTGGCAGGAAGGCGCCCGCGAGGTTCTCGCCGAGGCTGAAGAACAGGTTCGACAGCGCCACCAGCACGATAGCCAGCCAGATGTCGCCACTGCCCACCAGCGACAGCGCCGCGGTGAAGACGACGCAACCGAGGGTGGTGAACACAAGCAGCCGCTTCTTGCGGCCGTACCGGTCGGCATAGGTACCGATCAGCGGACCGAGCAGGATGGTCGCGGCGTACGACACCGCGAGCGACAGCGTCCACGCGATGGTCGCCCATGGCTGCCCGGCAGCGACCACGCCGACGAAATACGCATTGAACACCGCGGTGACCACTACGGTGGTGTAGCCCGAGTTCGCGAAATCGTACATCGCCCACGACACCGCTTCGCGCGGGCGTACGCCCGGGGCGAGTTGCTCGGTCAGGCACTTCACGGCGACGATCCGGGCCCGGGCCGGTTGGCGGCCTGGTCGGCGGGAGGCGGTGACCGGCGCCGACGGGCATCGCGCGCGATCACCCCTGCGCCAACCGCGAGTACCAGGCTCAGGGCGATCGCGAGCGGTGCCAGCCCGGCGACCCCGGCCAACGCGCCGAAGCAGACCGGCACGGTCACCTCGACCGACTTGTTCACCGTCTGGCGCATGCCGATCGCCTCCGCCGCACGCCCCTCTGGCGCGCGCGCGTAGGTCAGCGCCATCGACAGCGGCATGCCGCAGCCGAGCGAGAAACCGAACGCGGCGGCCAGCGCGAGCAGCACCCAGGGTTGCGCGGTGGTGATCATCAGCATGCCGACCAGCGCGGCACAGCCAAGCGCACCGCAGAGCACGCCCTCCTCGCCGAAACGCGCGACCAGGCGCGGCAGCGCGATCCGCACCACGAAGGTCGCCCCGGCATAGGTAGCGAGCAGCATGCCGATGAAGGTGGCCGACAGGCCGAGCGACGAGCCGTAGAGGGGGATGAACAGCGCGAACAGTTCATTGCCCGATTCGACGATCGCCGCGGCGATCAGCGCCCGGCGCAGCGCCGGGATCTTCCACAGGTCGCGCACCGATGCGCGCGGCGGGCGCTCCGACGCAGACATCGCCACCGGCGTGCGCGCGCGCAGCCACCATGCCATGCAGAGCGCCGCCAGCGGACCCAGCGCCAGCAGCAGCGCGGTCTCGCGATGGCCGATCAGGTCGATCGACGCACCCGTGCCGGCCCGGCCGATCACCCCGGCCAGCGCGACGGCGAGCGCGTAGTAGCTGAAGTTGCGGGTGCGGTCGCTGGTCTCACCCAGGCTGCCGACCAGGCTCTGGCCGGCGACCGCGTAGACCATGAAGAACACGCCAATCAGGGCCGCGCAGGGATAGAGCGCCCACAGTCCCGGCGCGAAGAACACCACGACGATCGCCAGGCAGGCGCCGCTGCAACCGATCAGCAGCGGCGCCCGTACCCCGATGCGGTCGACCCAGCGGCCGGCACTGATGGCGAAGATCGCTGGCAGTATCGAGAACAGCGCGAAGGTCAGCCCGACCTGCACCGGCGAGGCCCCGAGGTCGATCGCAAACAGCGCGATCAGCAGTTTCGCGCCAATCACCCCGAGGTGGGTGAGCATGACGATCGTCGCCACATGGACGATGGTCAACGCCGGCGCTCCAGGATGGAACCAGCGGCCGCGCTGCCGACCAGCAGCGCGCCCTTGGCCCAGAACACGAAGAGCAGGCCGAGCGCCGCGCCCATCGTGCCGAACAGCACCGGGATCGTCATGTGGGTGAGGTTGACGATGGTGAAGCGCACGCCCAGCGCCTCGCCCGAGCGCCCCGGAGGCGCGCGGTTGTAGCACATCATCATCGTCAGCGGCTGTCCGCATCCCACCCCCAGCCCGAGCACGAACGACAACAGCGCGAGCAGCCATACGCTGCTGACGAACGGGAACAGCAGGTAGGCGATACCCGACAGCAGCAGCGATCGCACCAGCAGCCGGGCCTCGCCCATGCGCTTGATCAGCCAGGGCATGATCGCGCGGATCACGAAGGCGGCGGCGGCGAACGTGCCCAGGACGAGCCCGATGGCCGAGGCCGAAAGGCCGATCGAGTGGCCGTAGATCGGCAGGAAGAACGAATACAGGTCGAAGCTGGCCACCGCGATCGCACTGGTGATGAAGATCGGGCGCAACCCGCGATTGGACAGCATGCCGAGCAGGTCCGGTTTCTCGACCGGGGCGTCGGCCCCCGGCTTGGGCGGCAGCGCACCGCGCATCCGGTAGAGCATGGCGAGCGTGCCCAGCGGCAGTATCGCCAGCACGAGATACGAGAACCGATGGCCGATCGCATCGATCAGGACACCGGCCAGCACCGGCCCGACCAGCTGGCCGATCGACACCGCGAGGCTGAAGTTGGCGACGTTGCGCGCGCGATCCGCGCCGGTGGCTATGCGGTTCACCAGGCTCTGCATCGGCACGATGAAGTACACGTTCGACAGCCCGAGCAGTGCCGCCGAGATCACGAGCCCGACCATGTCGGGCATCAGCACCGGCACCAGCAACCCACCGATCACGCCGACACTGCCCCAGGCGATCGGCGGCAGGTAGCCGACGCGGTCGAGCAATCGGCCGGATGCGACCGAGAGCAGGGTCGGGAAGAGGGCATACAGCCCGATCAGGATGCCGATCGTTGCCGAGCCCGCACCGAGCTCGAGCGCGTACAGGGAAACCACTACGGTGCTGCCCTTGAGCGCAATGATGCACAGCACGGGCAAGCCGATCGTCAGATACAACACCATCCGGGTCGATGCCTCCCTGGCATCGAAAATTCCACTGCGCGCTCGGCAGTCGCGTCTGTCGTTGGCTCGAGTCTACCCGATCGGACCCGCACCGCGAAGGCGCCCGCCGGGACAGATCGCGGAAGCGGGCCTGCCGCGCGCGAGCGCTACTTCCTGCCCGGGGTGGCCGCCGGTGCCGGCAACACGGCACTCATGAACTTCTCGATCTGGGCCGCCGGGATCATGCCCGACAGCACCGCACCGTCGGCAAACACCAGCGTCGGGGTCACCGTGAAGCCGAGCTTGTCGGACAGCTTGACGACCTGGTCGATCGGATTGCGGCAGGTCGGCTTCGAGCGCGGCACCACCTGCTTGAGCATCCAGTCGTCCCAGGCACGGCTGCGGTCGGTCGCGCACCAGATCTCGAGCGCACGGTTGCGGGAGCCGGGCCGCATCTGGTCGACCGGGGTGAGGAAAGTGTGGATGGTGACGTTGGTGACCTTCTGCAGTTCCTGTTCGAGCTGGCTGCAGAACGGGCAGAGCGGATCGGAGAACACGTACAGGGTCCGCTTGCCGTCGCCCTTGACGGTCTTGATCGCGGCGTCGAGCGGCAGTTGCTTCACGTCTATCGCGGTGAGCTGGCGCAGGCGCTGGTCGGTGAGGTTGCGGTTGGTCGCCGACTCGATGATCTGGCCGATGATCAGGTAGTTCAGCCCCTCGTCGGTATAGAAGAGACGATTGCCGAAGGCGACTTCGTACACGCCGGGCAGCGGCGTCCTGCGGATCTCGCGCACCCGTTCGCCGGGCATCTTCGCCTCGATCAGCTTGCGCAGGTTGTCTTCAGGAGTCTGCGCGATGGCAGCCCCGGAGCCTGCGCCCAGCGCGAGCACGATGGCCAGGATCGATGCGGCCAGTGCCGCGGGCATTCGGTTCAAGGTGT
>CAIQON010000154.1 GCA_903873475.1 uncultured bacterium | reverse complement strand
GGATCGTGAGGCGGGCAGGGGTCGATCTTGAACCCGTAGCCCAGCGCGCACTCGCCGTAGGCGCGCTGCACGAGCGGATCGCTCGCGCACGCGCGGGTGATGGCGCACTTGGCGTTGTCGATGATCAGGCGTCGGGGTACGGCGCCGAACCACTCGAAGGCGCGCCGATGGCAGCCGAGCCAGGTGGCTACCGACTGGTCCCAGACGAACTCGACGTACTGATGCCGGCTGAAGCACAGCGTCATCACGAACGCCCAGGTGCGCCGCTCCACACCGTCGGGATCGCGCAGCATCGGCCCGGCGCCGAAGTCGACCTGGGCGGCTTCCCCCGGCGCGAAGTGCAGTCGCACCGTCGCCTCGGGCGGCTGCGCGTCCCGGATGCCGGCGATCATGCGATGCACCGCCGAGTAGCTGCCCGTGTAGCCGTGGTTACGCCGCAGCGCGGCATGAATGGTGGTGCCCTGAACGCCCTCTTCCACCCAGGCGGTCACCAGCGCCCGCCACGGCTCCACGCCGCTCACCGTGCTCGCTGCGCGCCGCGCCGGGGCGAGCAGCGTGGCCAGCTCGGCTTCATCGGGCAATGGATGGTCAGGCTCGAGCCAGCCCTGCTCGGCGGCCAGCGCCCGCAACGCCGCCACCTTCTCCCGGCCCATCAGCCCGCAGCGACTCACTTCCCGGTCGGTGTCGCCCGCGCGCAACCGCGCGAGCACCTGGCGGTACTGGAACATCTCGATTCTCCGTCTGGCCACCGGCGCCTCCCGCGGACAAAAGCCCGCACGGTACCGGTGGAAGTGATCAGATCGAGATGCTCGTGGCCCGGCAGTGGCCGGAATATGCCGAAAACGGCTGGCCTGAATATGCCGAAAATCAGACCGGCCGATCCGGCCGCCGGGTGGCTGGATTACGCCGAAAACGCGGTGGCCGGTTTATGCCGAAAGGTGACACACTGCAGGCAAAAGGCCACACCGAGCAGGTCCCAGCGAGTGGCAGGCCATCGGCCCGCGCTTTTCTGCATCGTCGCCGCTCCGGGCCTCAGGTGTCGATACGGTGTTCCAGCGTCAGCCGCCGGCGCATCCGGGATGTGACTCGACGCTAGCGCGATGCCTGCCACTTGTCCGTGCGGCAGCGAACATCGCAGTGCCTCCTGGCAATGTTCGCTGCCGCACGGACTTCACGCACTCTGGTCGGATTCCTGCCATGCGCGGCTGCCTGCAAGCCGCCAGCCTCGCCCCGTGCTCGACCGCGTCGACGCTATCGTCGGCGATGTAGTCCCGGGTCTAGCAGATGTCGGTCTGCGCGAGCGGCCGACGCGGCACCTGCGGCATTCAGGCATCTGCCGGTCTGTTTGACGCCGATGAACGACTGCTGCACCACCCGATGGCAGGCAGCGAAGCCACCTCCACCGGCGGCCTCTTGCGCTACTCCACACAGGGCGGGTACGTCAGCCTGCCGCGCAGCGAACACGCGATCAGCATCTACAGCGTGGAACGCCCGGAGGCGGACGACGCTGCGGCCTTGCCTCGGCTTGCGCGCGCCGCTCGCGGCATCGACCTGCGGGTGGTCGCCTCGATGCTGCCATGGCTGACTGGGGGTCTTGCAATCGTCCTTGCTGCCTTCGTGCTGGTCGTGTCCTTGCCCGTCAAGCTGTTCCAGTGGGCAACCGGCAGCCCACTGTTCAGAGAAGGCTGGCACGTCTACCCGATCACGATGGCCGTACTGATCGAGGGCATCGCCGCCATCGGCGCGGGCCGCTGGTTCGATGTGCGCTATCGCCGCAGCGCGCGGGGAATGGAGGAGGAAACCCGGGAACTGGAGCGGGCCGACTACGTGGTCAGCGTCACCCTCCGCCCTCCCGCGTGACCCCTGTCGCAGCGTACGCCTGCAGCCGCACCGGGGAAGACTTCGCGTTGCGGGCGACGCACGCGCAGTTCAGACGTTGAACCGTTAGTGGTGACGCAAGGCAATGATCTGTTGCGTGTTTTTCGAACCTGACAAAATCGTACCCACTGACCGTACCCGCTGAACATCGGGCTGCGTGTGATGGACTTCCCGCAACGCAGGGAGCACCCGGCGGACGGCGGATTCACAGAAGCGTGTTTCACGCTGCGCGGTGATGGCACCCTGATCCGGGTGATCTCGGCGCGCGACATGCACCGAAAGGAAAGGAGCGTCTATGACCAAGCCCGCTAAGCCGCTGCCCAGGTTCAGGACCGAGGCGCAGGAGCGCGCGTTCTGGGAGGCCGAGGGCCG
>CAIQON010000153.1 GCA_903873475.1 uncultured bacterium | reverse complement strand
TGCACATCATGCAGCCCACTGTCCGCGCGCATTACAACCTGGAAGAGCTCTGGGCGCCGCCGCCGCGCGCCCGCCGCCGCGCCCCGGGCGCCGCTGCGTCCGAGCCGGCGCCCGAGCCGGCTTCCTGACGCCAGCGGGCGGTCGCGTTGCGATTCCGGATCATCGCCGTCGGCGAGCGCGTGCCGGCCTGGATCGAGGACGGCATCGCCGAATACCGCTGCCGCCTGCCGCGGCTGTACAAGCTGGACGTGACCACGGTCAAGGCCAGCCCGCGCAGCCAGGGCAAGCCGGTGCCGACGATGATGGAGGCAGAGGCTGGCCGCCTGGAGGCTGCCGTTCCCGACGGCTTCGTGAGGGTCGCGCTCGACGAGCACGGGCGCTCGCTCGATACGCGGGCATTCGCCGCCGCGATCGAGCGCTGGCGCGCGCAGGCCCCGGGCATAGCCTTCTGGATCGGCGGCCCGGACGGACTCGACCCTGCGCTCGCAGCCCGGGCTTCGATGACCCTCGCGCTGTCGGCGCTGACCCTGCCGCACGCGCTGGCGAGGCTGGTGCTGGTCGAACAGATCTACCGCTGCGTATCGCTTATCGAGCATCATCCCTACCATCGCGAGTGAAATTCCTCCCCCCTGCCCGAGTGAATGCACCATGACCAGAGGCCGGCCCCTGCTCTACCTGGCATCCCACAGCCCCCGGCGCCGCGAACTGCTGCGCCAGATCGGCGTGCGCTTCGAGACGTTGCTCCTGCGCTCGGACCCGATACGCGGCAGCGACGTCGAGGAGATTCCCCAGGACGGCGAAGCACCCACCGACTACGTGAACCGGGTCACCCTCGAGAAGGCGAGGGTAGGCGCAGTGCGGGCGCGCGAACGTGGACTCGCCCCGGGCCTGGTGCTGGCCGCCGACACCGAGGTGGTGATCGACGGCCAGGCGCTGGGCAAGCCGCGCGATGCAGCGGCAGCCACACGCATGCTGATACGGCTGTCCGGGCGCAGCCACGAGGTGCTGTCGGCCGTGGCAGTGGCCACCAGCGAGACCGGGATCGAAATCCGCCAGACCCGCAGCACGGTCTGGCTGAAAACGCTCGACCCGGTCGAACTGCGCCGCTATGTGTCCACCGGAGAGCCGCTCGACAAGGCCGGGGCCTACGCGATCCAGGGCCTCGGCGCGCTGTTCGTCACCCGCATCGAGGGCAGTTATTCGGCGGTGATGGGCCTGCCGCTGTACGAGACCGGCGAACTGCTGCGCAGCAGCGGCTTCGACCTTCCATGAGCGAAGACATACTGGTCAACGTCACCCCGCAGGAAACCCGGGTCGCCGTGGTCGAGCAGGGCAGCGTGCAGGAACTGCACATCGAGCGCACGCGAAGCCGCGGCCTGGTCGGGAACATCTACATGGGACGGGTGGCGCGGGTGCTGCCGGGCATGCAGTCCGCGTTCATAGGCATCGGGCTGGACCGTGCCGCGTTCCTGCACGTGGGCGACATCTTCGGGCACCGCCACGGGACCCCACCGAGCGAGGGGGCGAGGCCGATCGAGAAGATCCTGCAGGAGGGCCAGCCCCTGCTGGTGCAGGTCATCAAGGACCCGATCGGCACCAAGGGCGCGCGCCTGTCGACGCAGATCAGCCTGGCCGGCCGGCTGCTGGTCTACCTTCCCCAGGATCCGCACATCGGGATCTCCCAGCGCATCGAGAACGAGGCCGAGCGCGACCACCTGCGCGAGATGGTCGAGCGCGTGCGCCCCGCAGACGAGCATGGCGGCTTCATCATCCGTACCGTCGCCGAGGCTGCGACCGAGCGTGAACTCGCAGACGATGTCGGTTACCTGCGCGCGCTCTGGGCATCGATCCAGGAGACCGTCGCCACTGCCGCCGCGCCCTCGCTGGTGCATGAAGACCTGAGCCTCGCCCTGCGCGTGCTGCGCGACATGTTCAACGAGGACACCCACCGGGTCATCATCGATTCGCGCGAGACGCACCAGCGGGCCTGCGCCTTTGCAGAGCGGTTCATGCCGGCCATCCTGCCCCGGGTGGAGCACTACGGCGGCGAACTGCCGCTGTTCGACGTCTACGCGGTGGACAACGAGATCGAGCGTGCGATGGCGCGCCGGGTAGACCTGAAGTCGGGTGGCTACGTGATCTTCGACCAGACCGAAGCGATGACCACGGTCGACGTCAACACCGGCGGCTTCGTCGGGGCCCGAAATTTCGACGACACCATATTCAAGACGAACCTCGAAGCCTGCCTGGTCATCGCGCGCCAGCTGCGCCTGCGCAACCTGGGCGGCATCATCATCCTCGACTTCATCGACATGGACAACCCGGAGCATCGCGAGGCCGTGCTCGCCGAGCTGAAGAAGGCGCTGGCCCGCGACCGCACCCGGCTGACCGTGAACGGCTTCACCAGCCTGGGCCTGGTCGAGATGACGCGCAAGCGGACGCGCGAAAGCCTGGCCCATATCCTCTGCGAACCCTGCCCGACCTGCACTGGCCGTGGCGAGGTGAAGACCGCGCAGACCATCTGCTACACCATCCTGCGCGAGCTGCTGCGCGAGGCCCGCCAGTTCAATGCCCGCGAGTACCGGATCCTCGCCTCGCAGGCGGTGATCGACATGTTCCTCGACGAGGAGTCACACAACCTCGCGATGCTCGGCGATTTCATCGGCAAGCCGATCTCGCTGCAGGTCGAGACGGCCTACGGGCAGGAACAATACGACGTGATCCTGAAGTAGCGCCACCGCCATGGGCCCGGCACTGGTGCGCTCAGGCCACGCAGGCCTGCAGCACGGGCAGCGGTTGCGACAGGCTCGCTGGCGGATCTTCCGGAGTCGGCAGCGCCCGGCGGATTTCGTCGAGTTCGTCGGCATGGCCGCGCAGCGCCGCTTGAAGGCTATCGAGCTCTCTCGTGCGGGTCTCGAGCACGCGCACGTTGCCGATGATCCTGCGCAGGTTCTCCAGCCGCCGGTCGAGCATCTCTTCATGCTCCTTCAACTGCATGGTCAGCGGTGACAGCGCACGGTGCAGCCAGTTGTCCGTCTCGGCCGCCACCTGCTGGAACACCTCCTTGGCCTCGGCCACCAGCCGATCGTAGAACTTGCGGATCACGACGCCCTGCGGCTGCATCACCGTGGCGGGGTTGGCGCAGAACGCGATCGTCCCCTGCTTGAGCTGCAGCATCTGCTCGCCGAAACGCACCAGCGAGAGCTGCGGCGGCGACAGCCTGGCGAAGCCGTACTTTTCGTGGAAGCTGACATACACGGCATCCACCAATCCCTTGATCTGGTTGGCGAAACCCATGATCTTGCCGGTCTCCTTCTCGAAGTGGTCGAACAACTGCTGCATCATGCGCATGAGGCCTATCGTGAACAGCTGCTCGTGCAGCTTCCGGCGATACTCCTGGCAGATGACTTCGATCTGGTCGGGATCGAGGTTGGCCTGCACGATCATGCCCTGCTTCATCACCACCGCATGCGTGTTCCGGAAGTTCAGCACCGTATGCTGGTAGGCCGCGCGCTCCTGCTCCAGCCTGGTCACCATGACCTTGGCCATGCCCTGGTTCTTGCCGCGCAGGCTGGCCAGTTCGGCGAGCTCGGCATGTGTTGCGCGCAGCTTCGCCATCACCGTCTGGTAGGAAGCCTCCACCAGCACGCCGAATTCACGCGCAACGCGCTCGGCAATGATGCGCCGCCGATCGGGGATCATCTGCACGAGCAGTGATTCCAGGGCCTCCACCCCGCTGCGTTCGAGCAGTTCCGGGTCACCCTTGATCCGCGCGATGAGCGCCTTCTGGGCAGACATCGGCAGCACGTTATGGCGCGGCAGGTTCAGGATCAACGCAGTCGCGTCCAGCTGGCCGTTCACCGCCTGTTCGATATCGAGGTCGCTCTTGAGGTCGTCCCAGATCAGGTCGACCTTGTTCAGTACCGCGACCGAGCGCACCGCGTTGTTCTGCACATGGCGCTGCCAGAGTTCCATGTCGCTGCGCGTCACGCCGGTATCCATGGCCAGCAGGAACAGCACCGCATGGGCATTCGGGATCATCGACAGCGTGAGTTCAGGCTCGGTGCCGAGCGCGTTCAGCCCGGGGGTATCCAGGATCGCCAGCCCGGCCGTGAGCATCGGGTGCGGGAAGTTGATCAGCGCATGGCGCCACGCCGGAACCAGCACCTCGCCGGGGCCGGCGCCGAGCGCGGCCGACAGCTCGGGGCTTGCATCGTTGTACAGGCCGAGCCTGCGCGCATGTTCGATGCTGACCCTCTTGCTCTCGACGACCTTGGCGAGCGTGGCCGCCAGCTCGTCGACGTCGTCGAGGGGTAGCGATATGCGGATCCACTCGATCGGGGTGCGCTTGAGCGCCGTGACGCTGTTGTCGGTCTCGCGCGTCTCGATCGGCAGCAGCCGGAGGTAGGGCGCCTCGGCCGGGTCGTGGAAGATCTCGGTCGGGCACATCGTGGTGCGCCCGATGTCTGACGGCAGCAGCCGGCGCTTGTAGCCCGAGAAGAACAATGCGTTGATCAGCTCGGTCTTGCCACGCGAATATTCCGCTATGAAAGCCAGCAGCATCCGGTCGGTGCGCAGGCTCTCGATCAGGTCGTACATCCGCAGCGACTGCTCGACGTTCACCGCCTGCGTCGTGTCCAGCCGTGCCCGGAAGGTCTCGATGGCACCCAGCAGCCGGTCGCGCCAGGCCTGGAATTCGAGGACATTCTTTCCGAGAGCGCTGTCCAGCCGCGGATCGGGCCGCAGGCCGGGTTTTCGAAGTGCCGACGCGTTCTTTTCGAGGGAGCTGTTCATGCGGAAGCAGGGTCGCAGGCAAGGTATGCGGGGTGTCGACGGGAGATCACCCGATCTTCACAGCAGGTGAAACAGCAACCTCAGCTGGGTTTACTCCATTTTCCACACCGCTGCGCGGTACAAATCCACAGCACGGGATTCAGATCAGCATCAGCATGACCCGGGCAAGGCTGCCGACCACCAGGATCAACGCCAGCTGACACAGGATCAGCAGCACCAGCGGCGACAGATCGAAGCCGGAAACCGGCCTGATCCGCGCCTGAAGGGGCTTGAGGAACGGGCGCAGCAGCAGGTCGAGCAGGGGGGCCATCGGGGAGTGCGGGTTCATCCATGACAGCAGCATCTGCACGATCAGCGCCGCGATCATCATGTAGATGAACAGGCGGACCAGTTGCACCAGCGCCGCGACTGCGGACACACCGACGCTGGCGCTGACACCGGCCGGCCCGGGGCCGACGCTCCCGGCGAAATCGAGCAGCAGCCGGGGGTCGATCAGCGACAGCACGATGTTCAGCGCCCAGGCCACGAGCCAGGCCAGCAGCAGCGTCGCCAGGTCGAGCCCCCAGAACCCGGGCACCACCCGGCGCAGCGGTTTCACGCCCCAGTTGGTGACCGAAGCGAGCAGGCCCGAGAGCGGGTTGTTGAAGGGCGCGCGGGCCGCCTGCAACCAGAAGCGCAGCAGCAGGGCGACGATCAGCAGGGTGCCAAGGGTATCGACCAGAAAGGCCAGCGCCTGCGCGATCATCGCGTGCCGCTCCCGGACTCGTCCCCCAGTTCTACCGCGCGCCGGTTGGCCGCCTGCACCGCTTCGGCCACCAGCCGGTGCAGGCCGCCGGCCTCCAGCGCGGCGATGCCGCGCTCGGTCGTGCCGCCCTTCGAGGTGACACGGGCGCGCAGCACCGCCGGCGGCTCGGCGTCGCCCGCAGCCAGGTTGGCGGACCCGGCAAAGGTGGCGAGCGCGAGCCTGCGCGCCTGCACGGCATCGAAGCCGACGCCGACCGCCGCCGCCTCCAGGGCCTCGATCATCATGAACACATAGGCCGGTCCGCTGCCGGAGACTGCGGTGACCGCGTCGATCTGCGCTTCGTGCGCCACCCACAGCACGCCACCGACGGCGCCGAGGATACGCTCGACGCGCGCGCGGTCGTCGGACGACAGGCCGGGCCCGGCATACAGGCCGGCAATGCCCTGGCCGATCAGGGCTGGCGTGTTCGGCATCGCGCGGGCGATGCGATCATGGCCGCCCAGCCAGCGCGCCAGGTCGGCCGTCCGGATGCCGGCCGCAATGGTGACCACGAGTCGCCCGTCGAGCAGCGGCGCCAGGCCAGCGGCGACGTGGCTGACCTGCTGCGGCTTCACCGCCAGCACCACGCAGTCGCTGCCGGCAACCGCGCCGGCCGCAGTGTCGTACGTGCGGATGCCGAAGCGTTCCGCCAGCCGTTCGCGCTGACCAGCGTCCACGTCGGCGGCCGAGATCGAATCAGCGGCCAGGCCGCTCTTGAGGAGGCCGCCGATCATGGCCGACGCCATGTTTCCACCGCCGATGAAACAGACCTTCATCGAGACAACTCCTGCAGGAATGGACCGGCCTTCGCCGGAAAGGTACCTCGGCCTCGCGTCACGCGCCGGCCGCGACGCTCGACGCGTAGCCTGTGCGGCTACCGAAAATGGCAGTCCCGACCCGTACCCAGGTAGCGCCTTCGGCAATCGCCGCCTCCAGGTCGTCGGACATGCCCATGGACAGTGTATCGACGTCCATGCCGGCTCCACGCAGCCGCTGCAGCATGCGCGCGAGCTCGGCGAATGGCGCACGCTGCGCAGCGAAGCCCTCGGCCGGTGCTGGAATGCACATCAGCCCGCGCAGGCGCAGTCCGGGCAGGGTCGCCACCTCGCTCGCGAGGGCGGGCAGTTCCGCCTCGGAGACCCCTGCCTTCGACGCCTCGCCGCTCACGTTGACCTGCAGGCAGATCGACATCGGCCCCCGGCTCGCCGGCCGCTGCTCGGACAGCCTGCGCGCGATCCTCAGGCTCGACACCGAATGCACCCAGTCGAAGTGCTCGGCCACCAGCCGCGTCTTGTTGCTCTGCAAGGGACCGATGAAATGCCACTCGATGCCGGGGTCGGCGACCGTCGCGATCTTCTCGACCGCCTCCTGCACGTAGCTCTCCCCGAAGGCCCGCTGGCCCGCCGCACGGGCAGCGATCACCGCCTCTGCGCCGAACGTCTTGCTCACCGCGAGCAACCCTGCCGAAGCAGGGTCACGGCCGGCAGCAATCGCGGCCGCGGCAATGCGCGCACGAACAGCTTGCAAGTTGTCGCCGATGACTCCCATAATTTAATGGCAATGCATCAATGGGTTGAACACGTGTCGAGGGCGGGCGAAAGGCAGGCGGAAGGCGTTTTCAGCGATTGTTCACAGGCGCCCCGTGCCGGATGGTTGGCGATCGCGGATCGCGACCGGAGCACAATCGGCCCGTGGTCGGTCGCCAGGCGCTGAAGAGCGGTCGATTCCGGCCGATCAGGACGTGTCATCACGCGTCCCGGGCCTCAATGCACCCACGATGCAGCGTGGCCGATACAGTGTCGCATCGAATCCAACCGCCGGGAAAGTATAGTGGACATATCCGAACTGCTCGCATTCGTCGTCAAGAACAAGGCGTCCGACCTCCACCTGTCAACCGGCCTGCCGCCGATGATCCGGGTCAACGGCGACGTGCGCCGGATCAACCTGCCACCGATGGAGCACAAGGACGTGCACGGCATGGTGTACGACGTCATGAACGACCACCAGCGCAAGACGTACGAGGAAAACCTCGAGATCGATTTCTCGTTCGCGATCCCCAACCTGGCGCGCTTCCGGGTCAACGCGTTCATTCAGCAGCGGGGCGCGGCCGCGGTATTGCGGACGATTCCGACCAAGGTGCTGTCGCTGGAAGAGATCAAGGCACCGATGATCTTCGCCGACATCGCCAGCCAGCCGCGCGGCATCGTGCTGGTGACCGGCCCGACCGGCTCGGGCAAGTCGACCACGCTTGCGGCGATGATCGACCATGTCAACAACAAGGAGTACGGTCATATCCTCACCATCGAGGATCCGATCGAGTTCGTGCACGAGAGCAAGAAGTGCCTGATCAACCAGCGCGAGGTCGGCCAGCACACGCTGTCGTTCTCGAACGCACTGCGCTCGGCGCTGCGCGAAGATCCCGACATCATCCTGGTGGGCGAGCTTCGTGACCTGGAGACCATCCGGCTCGCGCTCACCGGCGCCGAGACCGGCCACCTGGTGTTCGGCACGCTGCACACCAGTTCGGCGGCCAAGGCCATCGATCGGATCATCGACGTATTCCCCGCCGCAGAGAAGGAAATGGTGCGTGCGATGTTGTCGGAGTCGCTGCGCGCGGTGGTGTCGCAGACGCTGCTCAAGACCAAGGACGGCTCCGGACGCGTCGCCGCACATGAGATCATGATCGGCACACCGGCCATCCGGAACCTGATCCGGGAGAACAAGATCCCGCAGATGTACTCCGCGATCCAGACCGGCCAGACCTTCGGCATGCAGACCCTCGACCAGAACCTGCAGGAGCTGGTCAAGCAGAATATCGTTTCCTCGGCGGAAGCCAAGATGAAGGCTGCGAACAGGGACAACTTCCAGTAGCATCGCGGTGCGCTGCCGCTACCGGCAGCGCGTCAAACCCGGCAAGGACTCCTTCAAGAATGGAACGCGATCAGGCCATCAGGTTCATCCATGAACTGCTGCGTGTCATGGTCGGCAAGAATGCGTCCGACCTGTTCATCACCGCGGGGTTCCCGCCGGCGTTCAAGCTCGACGGCAAGGTGGTTCCGGTATCGAACCAGACGCTGACGCCGACCCATACCGCCGACCTCGCGCGCTCGATCATGAACGACCGGCAGTCGTCGGAATTCGAAGCCACGCACGAATGCAACTTCGCGATCAGCCCGCCGGGTATCGGCCGCTTCCGGGTAAACGCATTCATGCAGCAGGGCCGGGTCGGCCTGGTGCTGCGGGTGATCACGTCCATCATCCCGAAGTTCGAGGAACTGGGCCTGCCTGGCGTCCTTAAGGACGTGGCGATGACCAAGCGCGGCCTGGTCATCATCGCCGGCGCCACCGGCTCGGGCAAGTCGACCTCGCTGGCGGCGATGATCGGCTACCGCAACGAGAACAGCTACGGCCACATCGTCACCGTCGAAGATCCGGTCGAGTTCGTGCACGAGCACAAGAACTGCATCGTCACCCACCGCGAGATCGGGGTCGACACCGATTCCTGGCACAGCGCGCTCAAGAACACGCTGCGCCAGGCACCAGACGTGATCCTGATCGGCGAGGTACGCGACCGCGAGACGATGGACTACGCGATCGCCTTCGCCGAGACCGGCCATCTGGCGCTGTGCACGCTGCACGCGAACAACGCCAATCAGGCACTCGACCGGATCATCAACTTCTTCCCGGAGGAGCGGCGGACGCAGCTGCTGATGGACCTGTCGCTGAACCTGAAGGGCATCATCTCCCAGCGCCTCGTCCCCAAGCGCGAAGGCAAGGGACGGACCGCCGCCGTCGAGGTGCTGCTCAATTCGCCGCTGGTCGCCGACCTCGTGTTCAAGGGCGAGGTGCTCGAGATCAAGGAAGTGATGAAGAAATCGCGCGAAATGGGCATGCAGACCTTCGACCAGGCGCTGTTCGACCTCTACGAGGCTGGCGCGATCACCTATGAAGACTGCCTGCGCAACGCCGACTCGATCAACGACCTGCGGCTGCAGATCAAGCTGTACGGCGCCGAGTCGAAAGACCGCGACATGATGGGCGGCATCGACCACCTCAACATCGTCTGACCCGGCGTTCAGCGATGAGCGCCGGCGACCATCCGGAACTCGAACAGGCGGCATTCGATCGCACCGTTGAACAGCACGGTACGCTTCGACGCCTTGAGTCCGAGTTGCCCGGGCAGCTTCATCTCCGGTGAGATCAGATATGCGGTCCAGCCGGCAAACGAGGCCTTGAGCGCAGCGCCCAGCTGGGGATAGAACAGCTCGAGCGACTCGCGGCTCTCCATGCGCACGCCGTATGGCGGGTTCGACACCAGGATGCCCGCCGCGGCCGGAGCCTCGCGCCGGCGCACGTCGGCCACTTCGAACTGCACCGCCCGGTCGACGCCGGCGCGCGCGGCATTGGCCCGCGCAGCCACCACCGACGAGCCCTCCCGGTCGGAGCCGAACACCGCCACCTGCCTGCGCCCGCGGTCCACGCGCTGACCCGCGTCGTCGAGCAGGTGCTTCCACAACCCCGCGTCGAACCCGTGCAGCCGCTCGAAGCCGAAACCGCGGCCGAGGCCGGGCGCGATACCGAGCATCATCTGCGCCGCCTCGATGGCGATCGTGCCGCTGCCGCACATCGGGTCGATGAACGGCGTGCCGGGCTGCCAGCCCGACAGCGCCACCATGCCGGCGGCGAGGTTCTCGCGCAGCGGGGCGTCGCCCGACGCCTCGCGCCAGCCGCGCTTGAACAACGGGTCGCCCGACAGGTCGAGATAGACCGTCATCGCATCTGCGGTGAGGAACAGCTGCACCCGCACATCAGGCATGACGGTATCGACACTCGGCCGCACGCCCTGCTTCTCGCGGAAGCGGTCGCACACCGCATCCTTCACCCGCAGCGTGACGAACTCGAGGCTGCGCAGCGGCGACCGGATCGCCGACACGTCCACCCGCAGCGTGCGCTCGACGCTGAACAGCGCTGGCCAGTCGATCGACTTCACGAACGCGTAGATGTCATGCTCGTTCGCGTAGCGGGCGTCGCCCAGGCTGAGCAGGACGCGGCTGGCGACCCTGCTCTCGAGGTTGGCCCGGTAGCCGACGGCCAGGTCGCCACCGAAGCCCACCCCGCCGGGTACTGCCTTGACGCGCGATGCGCCGAGCCGGGACAGTTCAACGACGAGGGTCTCTTCCAGCCCGCGCGGGCAGGGCGCAAAATAGCGGTTCGACGCGGTCACCGGCGACCGCCGTTCGTTCCGGACTCGAGTACCTTATCGATCGATCGCATGCGTGCTCCACCAGGAACGCCAGGATGAACAACCTCGCACAGCTGCTGCAGCGTCATGCGGACACGCCGGACAAGGTGCTGTACCGGCAATGGGAGACAGGCGCGACGGCCGAGGACAGCGCAGAGGGTGCGGCGTGGCGCGATTATACGGTCGCGCAGGTGATTGCCCTCGCCGCGCGCTGGCAGCAGGCCTTCCGCGCGCGCGGCTTCGAGAAAGGCGATCGCATCGCCATCTGCCTGAAGAACGGCGTGCAATGGGTGGCGATCGACCAGGCGGCCCTGGGCATGGGGCTGGTCGTGGTGCCCCTGTATGTGATCGACAATGCCGAGAATATCGCCTGGTGCGTCGACAACTCCGATGCCCGCCTCCTGGTGCTGGACACCGCGAGGGCCCTGCCCCGCCTGCGCGAACTCATGCCCTCGCTGCCGCCCGTCGTCTGCATCGAGGCGCCCGCCGCTGCGGCAGCGGGCGAACGCCAGTCGCCTCTCGCGCAGGTCGACACCGTCGACACGTTCCTGCCGGCGTCTGCGCCGCCGTTCGAAGTCCATGCGCTGGAACCCGACACGCTGGCGACCATCGTCTACACCTCCGGCACCACCGGCAAGCCCAAGGGCGTGAAGCTGTCCCATGCCAGCATCCTCGCCAATGTCGAGGCCAGTTCGAAGGTGATCGAGTTGCGCGACACGGACACCTCGCTGTCCGTGCTGCCGATGTCGCACATGTTCGAGCGCACCTGCGGCTGCTACCTGATGCTGTACGCTGGCGTGTGCGTCGCCTACTCGCGCGGCATCCAGCAGATCGCCGACGACCTCGCCGCCGTGCGGCCCACCCTGCTGGTCGCCGTACCCCGCCTGTTCGAACGCTTCCTTGCGCGCATCGAGCAGGCGGTCGCCGGCTCAGCGGTGAAACGCACCCTGTTCAGGATGACCGTGCGCTACGGCTGGAAGGTGTTCCTGGGCGAGGCGAACCTGTTCGAGCGCCTCGCCTACGCACGGCTGCAGCCATTGGTAGCGGTGCCGATCCTCGACAAGCTGGGCGGCCGGCTGCGACTGGCCGCCGCTGGCGGCGCCAAGCTGGAACTGCGCATCGCGCAGACCTTCATCGGACTGGGCCTGAAGATGATCCAGGGCTACGGCATGACAGAGGCCTCTCCGGTGATCGCCGGCAACCGGGAGGACGACAACGACCCGAGTTCGGTCGGCCAGTTGCTCGATGGTCTCGAGTCGCGGATCTCCGACGCCGGCGAACTGCTGGTGCGCGGCCCTTCGGTGATGCAGGGTTACTGGCGCAACCCGGAAGCCACCGCCAGGGTGCTTTCGCCCGAGGGCTGGCTCAACACCGGCGACATCGTCGAGATCCGGAACGGAAAGATCTACATCCGTGGCCGCTCGAAGGACATCATCGTGCTGTCCAACGGCGAGAAGTTCCCGCCCGAGGAGGCCGAGGCCGCACTGCTCGACGAACCGGTGTTCGAGCAGGTGATGCTGGTCGGTGAAGGGCGCCACTTCCTCACCCTGCTCTGCGTGACCCAGGAGACCGACGAGAAGAAGCTCGTGCGCCTGGCCAACCAGCAGTTGAAGGACTTCCCGCGCTACGTGCGCGTGCGCCGGGCGATCGCGGTGAAGGAGCCCTGGACGATCGACAACGGCATGCTGACCCCTACGCTGAAGGTGAAGCGGCCGGTGGTCACCGAGCGCTTCGCCCATTCGATCGAGGCGATCTACGGCCGGGGCATGGACGACTGACGCTCGCACGACTGACCCTCGCACGACCGGGCTGCACACGACAGATCGTCGCGCAACCGTGGCGCGCGGCGCTGGGGAGCGCCTCGCGCACCGCGCTGACAGGCCTCACTTCGGCAGCACCAGCACCACCTCGAACTCGATGCGGTCCCAGGGGTTGCGTGCCTCGCGCAACCGCGAGATGCGTGCTTCCAGTGCCGCACCGAGGTCGATCTGGCGTGCGACCTGCGGGTTGTCGCGCCGGGGGACATAACCAAGCTTCACCTGCCGCCATTCGACCCGCACTGCGTTCGGGTCGTGCGGGTTGTCCGGCTCGCGCACCAGCGCCAGCCGGTCGCCGACCTGCATCTGCGCGAACAGCGCATCGCCAGCGTGGAACTGGAAGCCCGCCAGCGGCGAACTGCGCACGACGATCATCGATTCGATCGCCGCCGCTGCGCTCGGCGAGGCCCCGTGCAGCGTCACTGGCACTGTCGTGAGCAGCAGGGTGGACAGCAGTGCGGGCAGCAGGACCCGCAGCGGCCACGGGGAAGACAAGCCTGGCAGCGCCGCAGGTGCCCTCGCACCCGAGGTCGTGCCGGTCAGCATTCGGGCCATCGATGCACCCGCGCCTCAGAACGGCTTGACCACCACCAGCACCACCACTGCGAACAGCACCAGCACCGGCAACTCGTTCATCCAGCGGTAGAACACATGGCCTCGCGCATTGCCGCCGGCCTTGAACGCGCCGAGCACCCGGCCGCACCACAGGTGGTAGACGACCAGCAGCACCGTCAGCGCGAGCTTGGCATGCAACCAGCCACCGCCGAAACCATAGGCCAGCCAGAGTACCAGGCCGAACAGCAGTGCCAGCACGGCCAGCGGCGTCATGAACCGGTACAGCTTGTGCGCCATCAGCAGCAACCGGTCGCGCTCGGCGCCGCTGCCAGCCGGCACCATCGCCAGGTTCACGAAGATGCGCGGCAGGTAGAACAGCCCGGCGAACCAGCTGGTGACGAAGATGATGTGGAGGGCCTTGATCCAGAGCATGTCTGCAGGGTCGACAGGAGAAAGGACTTCAGCGTAACAGCCGCCGGCGCGCCAGCACCAGTGCGATATGGAAGGCCACCAGGCCATAACCCGCCAGCACCATGACGTGCAGCAGAACCTGCCCGGGCACCTCGCCGACGAGCAGCGGGCGCGCGATCGCCACCGCATGGGTCAATGGCAGCGCGGCGGACACCGCCTGCAGCCAGTCCGGCAGCTGGACCACGGGGAAGAACACGCCGCACACCAGCATCATCGGCGTGATCACCAGCGTGAAGTAGTACATGAAGAAGTCATAGCTCGGGGCGAGCGCGGTCACGATCAGCCCCAGGCTGGCGAAACACAGGCCCACCAGAAACGCGAGCGGTATCAGCCAGAGCACCATCCACGACTGCGCGAGACCGAGCAGCCAGACCACGATCAGGATGGCCGCGCCCGAGAACAGGCTCTTGGTCGCCGCCCACAGCGCCTCGCCGGTGACGATGTCGTCGAGCGACAGCGGTGCATTCAGGATCGCGTCCCAGGTGCGCTGCACATGCATGCGCGAGAACGCGGAGTACAGCGCCTCGAATGTCGCGGTGTTCATCGTGCTGTAGCAGATGGTGCCGGCGGCGAGGAAGGCGATGTACGGCATGCCGTCGACCGCCGGTATCAGCGACCCGAGCCCGTAGCCCAGCGCCAGCATGTAGAACGCCGGGTCCGCGAAGTTGCCCAGCATCGACGGGATCGCGAGCTTGCGCCAGACCAGGAAGTTGCGCCGCCAGACATGCAGACAGCGCAGGCTGAACGAGGGTAGCCGCCAGGCAGAGCTGCGCGCAGGCACGCCAACGGGATCGTGCAGGGTCGCCATCGTTCAGTCGCGCATCTCGCGGCCGGTGAGCTTCAGGAACAGGTCTTCCAGGTTGGCCGGACGATGCAGGTGGCGCAAGCCCGGCCAGCCGGCCAGGCTCGCCACGAGTGGCGCCGCGTCGTGGGCATAGCAGAACACGGTTTCGCCGGTACGCTCGCAGCGCTCGCTGTCCGGCTTCGCATGCTTCGATGCCCACTCGTCGATGCCGTCGCCGTAAACCTCGACCACCTGCGGCTCGATGTGCTCGGCGATCAGCGCGCGCGGCTCGCCGGTGGCGATGACCCGGCCCTGGTCGAGCACCGACAGGCGTGTGCACAGGCGCTCGGCCTCTTCCATGAAATGCGTGGTCAGCAGCAGCGTCTTGCCCTGCGTCGTGAGCTGCTTCAGCCGGTCCCAGATCACGTGGCGGGCCTGCGGGTCCAGCCCGGTGGTGGGTTCGTCGAGGATCACCAGATCGGGGTCGTTGACCAGGGCACGCGCCAGGGTCAACCGGCGCTTCATGCCGCCGGACAAGGCCTGGATCTTCGCGTCGCCGCGCCCGGCCAGGTTGGCGAACGCCAGCAGGTCCGGGATGCGCGCCTTCACGTGCGCATCGGACAGCCCGAAGTAGCGCCCGAACACCAGCAGGTTCTCGCTCACGGTGAAGTCGGGGTCGAGGCTGTCGGTCTGCGGCACCACACCCACCCGCTGCCGGGCCTCGCGCGCCTGGCGCGGCAGTTCGAACCCGAACAGGTCGATGGAACCCGCATCGGGTTCGGTCAGCCCCAGGCAGAGCTTCAGCGTCGTGGTCTTGCCGGCACCGTTCGGGCCGAGCAGGCCGAAGCACTCGCCCGCCCGCAGTTCGAGGTCAACGCCGGCGACCACCTCGTGCTCGCCATACGACTTGCGCAAGCCGGTGATGCGGGCGATCGTCGGGGCGAGTGCCGCTCCTGCGCCGCTCGCCGGCGCCACCCGCTGTACCTGGGGTATCGCGTTCATTCGACGCCGGCGCTCGCCAGCGCGCGTCGCACCAGCCGGGCCAGCACCGGCAGTCGGCCATGGAAGAAATGCCCGGTGCCAGGCACCAGCGATACCGGCAATTCCTGTGGCCGCGCCCAATCGAGTACCGACCGCAGTGGCACCACGTCGTCGTCCTCGCCATGGATCACCACGGTGGACGGGCTCACCGGCCCGACCTCGAAGCGGCCGACCGCGGGCGCGACCAGCACCACCAGCGAGAACGGATCGCCAGCGGCATCGGCACGCGCGGCGAGCCGGCTCGCGACGAAGCCGCCGAACGAGAACCCGGCCAGCACCGCGGGCAGCGGCCCGAACCGCGCGCGCAGCGCATGCATCACCAGCGCCAGGTCTTCGGTCTCGCCGTTGCCCTCGTCGTGCGTCCCTTCCGATTCGCCGACACCGCGGAAGTTCGGGCGCGCGACCACGTGGCCCGCGTCGAAGAACACGCGCGCCAGCGTGGTCACCACCTTGTTCTCGCTGGTACCGCCGAACAGCGGGTGCGGATGCGCCACCAGCGCGATGCCGCGCCGGTGCGGCCCCGGGTCGTTCAGCTTGACTTCGATCGTACCCGCCGCGCCGCGGACGTCGAAGCGGCTCAGCGTCGAGGGCTTCATCGGCTCAGACCCGCAGCCGCTCCACCGGGCGGCCGTTCACCAGGTGTTCTTCGATGATCTCGTCGATGTCGCTGCGGTCGACATAGGTGTACCAGACCGCTTCCGGATAGACGACCATCACCGGGCCGAGTTCGCAGCGGTCGAGGCAGCCGGCCATGTTCACCCGCACCTTGCCCTCGCCCGACAGGCCGAGCGCCTTCACCTGTTTCTTCGCGTAGTCGCGCACCTCGGACGCACCGTGGTCGTTGCAGCACGATGCGCCGGACTCGCGCTGGTTGCAGCAGAAGAAGACATGGTGGCGATAGTGGCTCATCGGCAGTTCCGCGGGGAGAGGCGGCCATTATAGCCAGGGCACTGCCGCGGCACGTCGGGCGGCGGGCCGGACCGCCCGGCCCACGGCACTCACTGCCCGGGCTACCCCACGGGGGCCGACCCGGGCAGTGCCCCCCTGCGCAGCAGCCGCCGTAGCCGGAACAGGTACACGGCGGCTGCCAACGGCCACAGTTCGGCAACGGTACGCGCGAGCCCGGTGTAGTTGAGCAACTGGCCGTAGTTCCAGCGGAACGGCCACAGCGCCTCGAGCGGCTGCAGCGGGTTCTCGTAGAGGTGTATCGACAGGAACGAACAGCACAGCACGAAGATGCCGGCGCCGGTCACCGCCATCCGGGGCAGCGCGATCATCACCGCGGCCAGTACGGCGCCAACGCCGATTCCGGCGAGCACCTCGTCCGACAGCCAGATGAAGGCCGCCTCCGCCTTCAGCATCGCGAGACCCGCGCCGAACTTGATCAGCACCGCCATCGCCAGCAGCAGCAGCATCGCCACGAGCGCATGCCAGCGACGGCGTACCAGGGCCATCACGAACAGGCCGACCGCAAGGGTGTTCACCGCCACGGCGAGCGCAGAACCGACGGAGAATGCACGCGGCGGGATGAAGCCGGTGCCCGGGATCGGCACC
>CAIQON010000152.1 GCA_903873475.1 uncultured bacterium | reverse complement strand
GCGCGCGCCGTGGAGCCGGGCCGCGGTGGTCACGATGCGGCCGTCGCCCGAACCGAGGTCGACCACCAGGTCGGACTTGCCTACGCCGGCCATCTTCGCCATCGCCTCGGCCACGCTCTGCGGGCTCGGGACGTACAGCGAGAACCGTTCCTGGGCGCGGGCCGTCAGCGGTGCGGCGAGCAGCGCGAGCATCAGCAGCCCGGCCGCCGCGAGCACGATGGCGGCGCGCGACGGGCGGGGCGCCAGAGCGGTCATTGCACTTCCACTGCCCGGCGTCGCGTGGCCGTCACCCTGTTCGTGTGGCATTTCCGGTCTGATTCCCGTGGGGCGTATGGGCGGTATCGTCTTGTCGATATGCGAATGGCTGCACGCCGGGTGCCCGCATTCGCGGTGCGCAGTTTGCCTGCAACCGCGCAGAATGTCAGTGCGTCGAACCGTTTCGACCGGCCTGCGCACAACCACCCGGTCACCGGCGCGCGGTCCGCCGCGCCTGCCAGCGGACTTCCGCGCCACGAGGGTTGCGCGCAATCCCGGCGATCGTTTCACCGTCCACCCGCCCCTCGAACTGCCAGGGCATCACCGGCGGTCCGCCGGCGCGGACCGGCAGCACCGCGGCGAAACGCAGGCGATCGCCCGCGAGCCTGGCGTCGCGCGCCTCCAGGACCTGGCGTCCGACGGTCATTTCAGCGTCGAGAACCTGGTTGACCTGCAGCAATCGCAGTTCCAGCGCGCCCCGGGGCAGATCCTCGGGCGACGATCCGCTCAGCGTCAGCGCCCAGCGACCGTGCACCTCGGCTGGCACCACGTACAGGAACACCGTGCTGTCGCCGCCACGCCCGTTGTTCTTCTCAGGAGCGAAGAACGTCTCGATGGCATCGGCCTGCCAGCCGTCGAACGGAAAGTCGTGGCTGACGATGCGACTGCCGGGACGCAACTGGCGCAGCAGCACGGGACGCAGGCCCTGGATGATAGGCGGCAGCATGTAAAGGGTGACCACGGTTGCCTTGCGCACGTCGGCTGCGAACACGTCGCCGCGCTCGAAGCGCACGCGCGCGGCGACACCGGCCTCGGCGGCATTGCGGTTGGACACGTCGACCAGCCTCGTATCGAGGTCGACACCCGCACCGCTGGCGCCGAACTTCAGGGCGGCGGTGATCGGGATGCGGCCGTCGCCGGACCCGAGATCGATCACATGGTCGTCCTTGCCTACGGAGGCGATCGACAGCATCCGCATCACCGTGTTGCTCGGGGTGGTGATGAACGGCGAGAACGGCTTGTCGTCCTGGGCCAGCGCGACACGCCCGGCGAACGCCAGCGGGAAGGCGGGCAGGGCGAGCCAGCCGGCGCTGCAGGCCGCTACGATCCGGCGCCGGCCGCGGTGGGGAAGCCTGGCTGCCATCTAGCGCGCACCTGCCGGCGGATCGATCGATGCCGCCTTGCCGCCGGTGCGCACGGCCGACCAGGGCGCGCTCGACTCGACCTTGTCGAACAGGCGCAGCGTACCTTCGACCGTGTCGCCACGTACCCTGCCGGTGAAGTCGTGCCGCAGCGTTCGTCCGTTGATGTCGACCATGGCGGTGATGCGCAGGTCCTCCCCGCGCATGGTGGCCAGTGTCACGTTGACCGGCTTGCCGCCGGCGGTGCCGCGTACCTCGATCTCCTGCAACCGCTGGCGCACCGATATCTCGACCGGCTGGCCACCCGGGAGCTTCCACTGCCAGTTGCCGGAGGCGTTGGCCGGCACGATCCACAGGTAGACATAGCTGACCCCCGGATTGCCGACCTGCTTCTCGGGAACCTGCATCGTGACCGCCTCTTCCGCCCGCCAGTCGCCCATGTTGTAGTCGTGCGAGACGACGCGTGAACCGGGGCGCAGTTCGGCCAGCAGCTTCGGCCGCAGCTTCAGGTTCAGGTCCGGCAGCAGGTACAGGGTGATCACGCTCGCCGCGCTGACGTCGGTCTCGAACATGTTCTGCCTGGTGAAGGTGACCCGATCGGCCACGCCCTGCTTCTTCGCGTTCTCGCCTGCCTGGCGCAGCAGTTCGTCGTCGAGATCGTAGCCGCGGCCACCCTTGGCACCGAACTTCGCCACTGCCGTGATCAGCTGGCGTCCGTCGCCCGAACCCAGGTCGATCACGAAGTCGGCCGGCCCGACGCGCGCCATCGACATCATCCGGTTGACCACCACCTGCGGCGTCGGCACGTAGACCACGTCCCCGGCTCCGGTCTGCGCCCGCAGCAGCGGTGCCGAGGCCAGCGCGCCTGCACCGGCAGCCGCGGCAGCGCCGAGCATCCGCCGGCGGACCGGGTCGGCCGGCAGCAGTCGCCACGACACGGGCGAGGAACGTTTCGAATCCATCGATGTACCTCCGGAAACCTTCAGTTGAGCCTGGATGCGGAAAATCTCGTCGTCGCCGCGAGTGTCGACTCGACCGTGCCCTCCATGCGGTCGCCCTCGACCCGCGCGCGCACGATGGCCCGCCCGGCCCGGCCACCAGGGCCCTCGACCGGGAGTGCGAAACGCAGGTCGAGCCCCTTGAGCGAGGTCGCGTCCAGCCGGCGCGGCGTGCGCCCGCCCAGGGCGAGCATCCCCTCGAAGTCGTTCAGGGTCTTGCGCAGCACGAGTTCGCCGCGGTCGAACGCGGGGGCCCCGGGCGCCTCGACCGCCCAGCGACCCTCGACGCGCGCCGGCACCAGAAACAGGTAGACCGTCGTGGTGGATATGCCGGTGATGGCGACCTTCTCCGGCACGTCGAAGGTGAATTCGCTCGCGGCGCGCCAGTCCTCGAAATGATAGTCGTGCGCGACGATGCGCGTGCCCGGCCGCAGGTCGGAAAGAAAACGCGGGCGCAGCTTCATCATCATCCACGGCAGCAGGTACAGCGTGAGTACCGTCGCCTCGCGCACCTCGGTGTCGAAGATGTTGCGCTCCTCGAATCGGACCAGGTGGCCGACACCCTCGCGGGCAGCCGTGTCGTTGGCGAGGCGGACCAGCTCGGCATCGATGTCCACGCCATAGCCGCGGGCGCCGTGGCGTTTCGCCGCGGCGATCACCAGCCGGCCATCGCCGCAGCCGAGGTCCATCACCAGGTCTTGTGCGCCGATGGTTCCGGTGCGGATCATCCGGTCGACCACCGGCCAGGGCGTCGGCACATACGGACCGCCGTTGCGATCGAGCGGCTTCGTGGCAGCCGGGGTCTGTGCCAGCAGGGGTATCGCGCCGAGCCCCAGCCCGGCACCGCCGACCCCCGAAGCCAGCGCCAGCATGTCGCGCCTGCGCATGCGCTGCATCAGGTGCCGCGGACGTAAGTCCAGGCGCCGTCAGGCCCGGGCTCGGCGACTGCAGTGCGGGTCATGCGGAACGGCGATTCGCTGCGCCGACCTTCGGTCTCGGTGCGGAAGTAGCCTTCGATCGTGTTGCCGGTCGAGCCCGGACCACGCACCACCTGCCCGAAGAACCGGCGGAACGTGAACTGCCGGTTCACTTCTTCCATCATGATGAAGGTGAGGCCGTCACCGGCGAGCCGGATGTCGCGCAGGCCGACCTTCGCACCAACGGCCTTCACCTCGGCGTCGATGTCCTGGAAGCGCTGGCGCAGGACGATCTCGTGGTCGCGCGGGCCGATGCCGGGCAGGTCCAGGCGCGCCGTCCAGGTGCCTGCGACGCGGGCGGGGATCCACCAGAACAATACCTGGCTGCCGTAGTCGCGCAGGCGGATATGAAGATCGGGCTTCCAGTCGCCGAGGTCGAAGTCGTGCGACACGATGCGCGTACCCGGCCGCAGCTCGGACAGCAGCTTGGGCCGCACGCGCAGGTTGACCTTGACCCCGAGGTAGAGCGTGACGACGGTCGCCCTGGACAGGTCAGCGTCGAACAGGTTCTGCTCGGTGAAGCGCACCCGGTCGGAGACGCCGGCGATCTTCGCCAGTTCGATGCTCTCCTGCACCAGCGCCGGATCGATTTCGTACCCGATACCGGGCGCACCACGGTCGCGCGCCGCCGCGATATTGATGCGACCGTCGCCCGACCCGAGGTCGATCACGAAGTCACCAGGCCCGACGTTCGCGACGCGCAACATCGTGTCGATGAGGGTGAAGTTGGTCGGCGCGAACGGCACGTCGAGCTTCAGTTGCGCGCGGGCCGCACCCGGCGACAGTGCCACGCCGCCGCCGACGGCGGCCGACAGCGCGGTGAGCAGCGAGCGACGGCGGGGGTTCGGCGACATCAACCGGATGGGCGAGGACAGGCGTTTCGAAGGGGCCGAGTCTAACATGTCGTCCCCGACCGCTCGCTTCGGTCCAGCCCGGACGCACGACCCGATCAGGCCGGAACGACCTCGATCCCGATGAACCTTGATTCGGAGGCGGCCGTTGCCGACCCGGCGTCAGCGGGCATAACCCGCCCAAGGCGCGACCACGGTCGCGCTGGCCATGTAGAGCGGGTGGCGCGGATGCCCTTCACGGGTCAGCCCGAGAACGCCGAACCGTATGCCTGCGCGGGCGAGACGCGAGGCCACATGAAGGCCGCGATCGGACAGCGCCCCGTGCACGCCCCAGGCGCAGACCACCTGTCCCGCCTCGGCCGCCATCGCCAGGATCGCCGCATCGTTGCGCGGTCCGACCGGGGCCGGGTGTGCATAGAGCGCCTTCGGATCGGTACTGCGCAGCGCGAAGATGTTTGCCACCAGCAGACCACCGAAACCGTTCGCGCGCGCGCGGCGCTCGCAGCGTTCGACCGTGGGGTCGTTGCGCTCCTCGTCGGCCGTGGACGGATTGAGCATGATCATCAGCAGCGGCGCGCGGGACAGGTCCCAGTGGCGCCACAGCCGGTATCGGTACTGCCGGTCGCGCGAGAAGGTCGCGCCGGCAGAAACACGCACGCGCGCGACCGCACCCGCCCCGCCGTTCCGGGGTGGTGCGCGGCCGTGGACCGGCGCCTCGCTCAGTTTGCCGCGAAGCAGTACAGCCACCCGTCGCCGCCGGTACTGCGCAGCGCCTCTATGCTGCACGCCTTGGACGGATGCGAAGCGTTCCATGAGCGCGACGCCTCGTCGTCCCTGAGCCCGACGCGGTCGTGGTGACCGACCATGGCAGAGCCGGCGGCGCTGCGCGTCCAGTTGCCGCAGGTACGGTCGTCACCCGCCGGGAAAGCGGTGCCGTCGGCCTGCGACCCGGTGAGGATGTCATGCATGTTCGGCTTGTCGGTACGCCCGTTGAGCGGGGTGCCCTTGTCGGTCAGCGCGGTCTGCAGGTTCAGGTTGTTCCTGCCGTGCAGTTCGGCCACGCTGGAGGCGATGACCACGCCCTTCGCGTTGACCCAGGGGCCACGGCCGATCCGGTCGCGCGCATTCACTGCCGGCGCATCCGGCGTGGCCTGCGTGCTGAGGTAGGCGCGCCAGGTGCGGCGGCCACCTGCGCCGGCGTCGTTGGCAAGCCTCTGGCACAGCGCGTCGGCGCCGGCGAGGCCACCGAAATCGGCGCCCTTGCCCGAGTCGACGCTGGTGATGAAGAAGGTCATCGGCGACTTCGGCTCATCGATCAGCATGCAGCCGGCCAGCACAGTTGCGGACGCCACGAGCG
>CAIQON010000151.1 GCA_903873475.1 uncultured bacterium | reverse complement strand
GGCATCACGCTGGTCGCGCAGACGCCGCTGCTGCTGGTGGTGAACCAGGCGCTGCCGGTGAAGACGGTGGCCGACCTCACCGCGCTGATCCGAACGCGTGGCGGCAAGTTCAACTACGGATCGTCAGGCAACGGCACGATCCTGCACCTGGCAAGCGAAAGCTACCGGATGGCGGCGAAACTCGAGATGGCGCACATCCCGTACAACGGCAGCGGCCCGGCGGTCGCGGCGCTGCTTTCGGACCAGGTCGGCCTCGTCTTCTCGACGATGCCCGCCGCGCTGCCTCAGGTGAAGGCCGGAAAGCTGCGTGGCCTTGCCGTGACTACGCTCAAGCGCAACGGGTCGGTGCCCGAGGTGCCGACCATGGGCGAGTCCGGGGTGCCGAATTTCGATCTGGTTCTCTACAGCGGCATCATGGGTCCGGCGGGCATGCAGAAGCCGGTCGTCAACCGGCTCTATTCCGAGCTGGTGACGATCACGGCGCTGCCCGAGATGCGTGAAGTGCTGGCGCAGCAGGGGGCGGAAGCGGTGACCCTGCCACCCGATCAGTTCGCGAAGTTCATCCGTTCGGAAATCGCCAAGCTCGGCGCCGTGGTGAAGGCTTCCGGCGCGAAGGTCGACTGACCGCCGTAGGCATCCGCGCGCGGTGCCGCGGATGCCTTCCCGACTTCGATCGGGACCACCCCACCCAACCCACGACCGGTCCGGAGGACCCCACTCGATGATTCCGTCCCAACGCATTCCCTACGACCCGATCGTCGGCCGCAGGCCGCTCAAGCTGGACAACGCCCGGCTCATCGTCTGGCCGATCGTCAACGTCGAGGTCTGGCGCATCGAACGCGCGATGCCGCGCCAGGTACTGCCGCCACCCACCCATGTCACCACGGTGCCCGACGTGCCGCACTGGGGCTGGCATGAGTACGGCATGCGCGTGGGCTTCTGGCGTATCAAGCAGGTGCTCGATCGGCTGAAGGTGCCAGCCACGCTCGCCATCAACGGTGCGGTCTGCACCGAGTACCCACAGGTTGCCAGGGCTGCACTGGAGTCGGGCTGGGAGTTCATGGGGCATGGCTACGACCAGCGCCCGACGCACCAGGAACTCGACGAGCGTGCGACGATCGCCCGCACTGTCGAGTCGATCAAGGCGTTCACCGGCAAGGCGCCGGTCGGCTGGCTGGCGCCCGGGCTGACCGAGACGCTTCAGACGCCCGATTTCCTCGCCGAAGCAGGCATCCGCTACACCGCTGACTGGGTGATCGACGATGAGCCCTGCACGATCCAGACGCGGCACGGTCCGCTGGTCACGATGCCCTACACCGTCGAGCTGAACGACATCTCGATGATGATGGTGTCGCGTCATGCAGCGTCCGAGTTCGAACAGCGCTGCATGGACTACTTCGACTGCGTGTACGCCGAGTCGGCCGAACGGCCGAAGGTGATGGCCATCGCCGTGCATCCCTACATCTCGGGCGTGCCACACCGCATCGGCTACTTCGAACGTGTGTTCGCGCGTCTCGCGCAGCAGCCCGGCGTTGTCTTCTGGACTGGCGAGCGCATCATGGACTGGTACCAGAACCAGGCTGGTTGACCGACGGGGCAGGGTGCGTGGCACTGTCGAACATCGCTTGGCCACGCGCACGTGAAGTGCAAGTCATTGATTGACAGGCGCAAACCGACGGCGTTGAAAAAAGAATGAAATAACCCGTCGAAGAGTGTTGCATCCTCAGGGCTCCGGGGCTAATATTCGCCTCCCCGATCGCTGCCCTGAAGCCGGTTCGCAACGAAGCAGACGCGAATCAGCCAGGTTACAGAAGGGCTTCAGATCGAAGCGGGTGGCACCGAAGACCGTGCT
>CAIQON010000150.1 GCA_903873475.1 uncultured bacterium | reverse complement strand
CGCCCGCTCGCCGGCGGCGGGCGAACGCAGCCCGCCGCTCGCCAGCCATGCGAAGACGCCGCCGGCCAGCCCCACGGCCACCCCGGCGGCTACCATCGTGCGCAGCCGCGGCAGCCGGGCACGCCATCGCGGCACGACGGACAACGGCTCCTGTTCGAGGCGTTCATGGAACTTCTCGATGAACCGCGACGAACCGACCGCGTTGCCCTGGAGCGTGTCGCGGATCACATGGAACGTCGCCCACGCATCGCGCAGCTCGTCCTGACCCTCGAGCCTGCTGATCGTGGAACGCACGCGCCGGCGGTCCAGCTCGCCGTCCATCAGGGCGGAGACGTCCTTCATTTCACCACCTCCGGTCCTTGTGGGTGCCCAGCAGCGGGCGCAACTGGTCGGCGATCGCCTCGCGCGCCCGAAAGATGCGCGAACGGACGGTGCCGATCGGGCAGTTCATGATCGCCGCGATCTCGTCGTAGCTCATGCCCTCGATCTCGCGCAGCATGATGGCCGAGCGCAACTCCTCTGGCAGCGCGTCCATCGCCGCGTTCACCGTCTCGGCCACCTGCCGGCTCATCATTTCCTGTTCCGGCGTACTGCTGTCGCGCGCAAGTTCGTTCTCGCTCGCGGCCTCGGCATCCTCCGGGTCGATATCCACCGTCGCCGGGGCCTTGCGGCCCTGCGCGGTCAGGTAGTTCTTCGCCGTGTTGATGCCGATGCGGTAGAGCCATGTGTAGAAAGCACTTTCCCCGCGGAACGTCGGAAGCGCGCGATAGGCCTTTATGAACGCCTCCTGAGTGACGTCCTCGACCTCGGCCGGATCGCGCACCAGCCTGGACAGCAGCCTCTGCAACTTGCGCTCGTACTTGTTCACCAGCAGTTCGAACGCAACCTTGTCGCCACGCTGTGCGCGCGACACGAGCTGTTGATCGATCTCTCGGTCGCTCATGGCAAGGCACTCGCGCATGAAACAGGCGCCCGGCGCCTGACTGCCGCGCAATGTCCCTCCCACCTGCAACAGACAACGAACGGAGCCAATTAGTTCAATCTGCCAGCCATTTGCGCTGCTGCAGCGACGGCCCCACCTGCCACACCAACCCCACGCGAAGCCGCCGGAACGCCTCGGTCTCGCAGTTGTCGGATAGCAGCAGGCAACTGGCGGGGCAGCGCTGGCCATCGAGCCGCAGCCGCACCACCGTCAGCCGACTGCCTACCACGGTGGACGGCAGCAGCCCGGCGCGGCGCACCCGTCCATCGCGCTGCCGGACCTGCACCCTGCCATCACCAGCCAGTTCCATCCCGACAATCGATTGCGGCAGCGCCACCCGCGCAAGCCGCGCCAGGTGCAGCACCGCGCTGCCAACGATGGCGGCGCAGAGGGCAACGGCCAAGGCTGGCGGCGCCTGCGCGACCCCCACCGCCATCAAAACCGCCGCATGGCCAGCGACGATCGCCATACCCAGTTGCGCCGACGGACCGACAGCCACGGTCCACGGCGCATCGAAACCATGATCGTCGTTTGCCTGGACGGGCGGGGCGATGAGCACGCGCGCGGGCGCATGCTCAGGGTCGGTCGGACCGGATGTCGGATGGGTGGTCATGCTGGGGGTGCAAGGTCGCCGTGGTGGCTTACGAACAGGGCATGAGTCTATACGGCATCTCCGGTTCTTCACAGCCGCGGCAACCTGCACGCCGATCGCGATCGGCGTGCAGGCGGTCGCGGCTACGCAGTTCGTGAACGACGCCTCTCGCAGCGACAGCGCGGACTGACCGCTGCCTTGCCCCGATGGCAGCGCGGCCGCGGTTATCATCCGTCCTCCGCATTGCTACAGGTGACCCCGATGCCCCCGACCGCGAGGCCGCGATGACCGGAGCGCCGTTGCGCGCCGCCGATCGGGTCCTGCGCGGGGGACGCCTGCTCACCCAGGATCCGGCCCATCCGGTGGCCGAAGCACTCGCGATCGAGGGCGACCGGCTGGTGGCGGTCGGCAGCAACGAGGCGATCACCCTGCGCATCGGACCCGGCACGCAGGTGCACGAGTTGCACGGGCGCACCGCGCTGCCCGGTCTCATCGACGGGCATGCGCACATGGACCGCGAGGGGCTGAAGCAGGTGTTCCCGTCGCTCGGGCCGGTGCACTCGATCGCCGACATCCAGGCGCGCATCGCCGAACTGGCGCGCGCACGCCCGGCGGGCGAGTGGATCGTCACCATGCCGATCGGCACCCCGCCCGCCTATTTCGACGCGCCGGGCTGCCTGCGCGAAAACCGCTGGCCGACACGCCACGAACTCGACGAAGCAGCCCCCGACCATCCGGTGTTCATACGCCCGATCTGGGGTTACTGGCGCCATACCGCGCCGCTGGTGTCGATCGCGAACTCGCGCGCCCTCGCCTGCGCCGGGATCAACCGGCACACGGTGTCGCCGACCCCGACGATCACGATCGGACGCGATGCCAGCGGCGAACCCGATGGCGTGTTCTTCGAACAGACGATGATGCCGATCGTCGAGCATTCGCTGATGCGCTGCGTACCCGGGTTCAGCGAAGCCGACCGCGCCGCGACACTGCCGGCCGCAATGGCCGCCTACCATGCGTTCGGCACTACCAGCATCTTCGAGGAGCATGGTGCCGCTGCAGAACTGATCCGTGCCTACAAGCGCGTGCACGCCCGCGGCGCGCTGACCATGCGCACCGCCCTGGTCGCCAGCCCCGACTGGGGCACGCTGCCAGGTGGCACGCATCCCGACACCTATGGCCGGCTGCTCGATGCGTGGTGCGCCGGCCTCACCGAACCGGCCTGCGGCGACGCGCTGCTGGGCATCACCGGGCTGTTCGTCGACATCGACATCGTCGCCGACAACCGGGTACGGGCCCGCTCGATGCCCTATACCGGCTGGGCCGGCTTCAATTACGACACCGCGCTGGCGCGCGAGAAGGCGCGCGCGCTGCTCATCGCCTGTGCCGAGCGCCGCATTCGCGCCGTGGCGATCTGGCCGAACATGCTCGACCTGTTCGAGGAGGTGGATCGCATCGTGCCGATCCGCGACCAGCGCTGGGTGCTCGGCCACCTGTCATCCCTGTCGCGCGAGGACATCGGCCGCGTGCGCGACCTCGGGCTGGTCACGACGAGCCACACCAATCGCTACGTGTACAAGGAGGGCCACCTGCTGGCCGAGAAACTCGGGCCGGGGCGAGCCCACGAGGTCTCGCCACTGCGCTCGCTGATCGAGGCCGGGGTGCCTGTGTCGCTCGCCACCGACAACGTACCGGTGTCGATGTTCTGGCCGATGTGGCAGGCAGTCACCCGGATCAACCGCTACAGCGGCGCACCGGTAGCACCGGAAGAGGCGCTCAGCCGCAGCCAGGCGCTGCAGGCGGCAACAGTGTCCGGTGCAATGCTGACCTTCGAGGAAGACCGGAAGGGAAGGCTCGCGCCCGGCCTGCTCGCCGATCTCACCGTCCTCGACCGCGATCCACTGGCAGTCGCCGATGACGCGCTGATGGACCTTCGATCAGAGCTGACCCTGGTCGGCGGGCAGGTGGTCTGGCCGGCACCGACGGTCGAGCCGGACGGACGGCCACCCGGACAAATGGCATAGTTGATGCTTTTTTGACGTTTGCATCCTATCGTTCTCGCCGCATGCGACGTTTCCACTCGAGACAGGCCCACATGATCCACTCCCGTTCCCCAGTCCTTTCAGCCGTCCTTTCAACCGCCGTTGCCGTTGCCGCGTCGGCTGCAGCCGGCGGTGCACTCGCCCAGGGTGCCAGCGCGTCTTTCCCGACGCGCCCGATCACGATGATCGTGCCGTTCGCGCCCGGCGGCTCCGCCGAAGTGCTCGGCCGTGAGTTCGGCATCGAGATGACGAAGCTGCTCGGGCAGAACGTGATCATCGAACTGCGTCCGGGTGCCGGCGGCAACATCGGCGCCGAGTACGTCGCAAAGCAGAGCCGGGCCGACGGATACACGGTGCTGCTTGGATCGCTGTCGGTGTCGACCAACGTCAGCCTGATGCGCCTGAACTGGGACCCGCGCAAGGACCTGGTGCCGGTGGCCGGCATCGCCACGGTGCCCAACCTGCTGGTGATCGCCACAGACAGCCCGTGGAAGACCGTCACCGACCTCGTCAACGCCGCGAAGGTCAAGCCGGGAGCGCTGTTCTTCGGCTCCTCCGGTCCGGGCACCAGCAGCCACCTCGCCGGGGAACTGTTCCAGGATCGGGGCGGCGTTACGCTGACGCATGTTCCCTACAAGGGGAGCGGTGCCGTGTACCCCGACCTGATTGCCGGCCGGGTGAACATGCTGTTCGACCTCGCCGGCTCCGCCGTCGGGCAGATCAGCGGCGGCAAGGTGCGCGCGCTGGCAACGACCGCGCGCAAGCGCTCGCCGGCCATGCCAGACGTGCCCTCGATCTCCGAGACGTTCGCCGGTTTCGATTTCGGCAGCTGGTTCGCCCTGTTCGCCCCAGCCGCCACGCCCAGGGATGTGCTCGCCACGCTCGAGCAGTCGGTGATCCGCTCGATGCAGACAGAGCGCCTGAAGACCCGGCTCGCCCAGATCGCGGCCGAGCCGGTGCCTCATCCCGGGGCAGAGTTCGCGAAGTTCCTGGCGAACGACGTCGAACGTTACGCACGGCTGGTGCGCGAGGGCAAGCTGGCGCCGCTGCAGTAGCCGCGTCGGCCGGAAAGGGCATCGCCGCGGTTCGGCAGCACGACGGGTGGGCATCGCTATACTGGCATGATGGACATTGCATCTCCCCAGGCCATAGCCTATCGCAGTGTCGCGGCGATGCGCCCGACACTGCCGACCGCGTTGGTCCCGGCGCTGCCGGCCCCGTCGCTGTCATCGCTTGCCGGCCCCTCGCTGGCGGCGCAGAGCGCGCGAGTGCAGTTGTCCCCACTGGGCCAGGTCGCCGGCGCCGTCGGCGCACTGCTCTCGTCGGCATCGGCCAGCAACGTCTCGGCAGCAGCCGCGAGCGCCAGCCGTATCGCGCAGGCGATCGCGGTGCTCGACCAGTCGATATCGAGCCTCGGGCAGGTCAGCGACGGCAGCAGCGAAGAACTCGACTTCCTGTCGGGGGCTGAATTCAGCCAGCGACTGCTCGCCTCCGGCCTCACCGATTCGGTCAACGGCCGGGCAACCGCTGGCTCTCTGGCCGCGCTCGGGCTGACGCCCACGCCCGGGGGCGGCTTCCAGGTCGACCGCGCGGCACTGGAGCAGGCATTCCGCACCGACCCGGCCGGCGTACTGGCGCTGGTCACCGACTATGCGCGAAACCTCGACGGCCTGTTCGCCCAGCGTGCCGGCGCCCTGCTCGACCGCTCGACGCTCGCCGGCGACAACCCGGGGGCTGCGGGCGGCAGTTTGCCGGCCTCGCTCGGCGATTTCGCGACGCGCCAGGCGCTGGCGGCCTTCCGTGCAAATTCGCTGATCTAGCGCTGGCGCCTGGAGGCCGGGGTGCGTTCGGCATCGGCCAGGCATGGACATGGATCGCCGCCCGCGCGTGCCGCCACCCTGGCGCGGGCATCGATCACTGCGCGCCGTCGGACGAGTCGCGCGAGAACGTCCGGCGGGCGGACGCGGCGGCGGCAAGCCGGTTGGCGGCAAACATGCCCACCAGCATCGCCGCGGTAAACACGGCTGCGTCGGCCGACAGCGCTGCGGTACCGACCAGCGCTGGTCCGGGACAGAACCCGCCGATTCCCCAGCCGATACCGAACAGGGCGGCACCGCCGAGCAACGGACGGTCGACCGGCCAGCGCGGCGGCAATGCAAGTTCGCCCGACAGGAACGGGCGACCGCGCCGCTCGACCCAGGCGAAGCCGGCGAAGGCGGCGAGCAGCGCGCTGCCCATCACCAGTGCAAGGCTGGGATCCCAGTGCCCGGTGACATCGAGGAAGGCGATGACCTTGGCCGGATTGGTCATCTGGGACACGATCAGACCGACGCCAAGCATCAGACCGCAGAGGAACGCCGCAATCGCCTTCATGCCGGCACCCGCAGGACATGATGCAGCAGCCATACGGTCGCGATGCCGAAGGCCATGAACGTCAGCGTGGCCGCCAGCGAGCGCAGGGAGCCACGCGCCAGCCCGCAGACACCATGGCCGCTGGTGCAGCCGCTGCCGATGCGCGTGCCGGCGCCGACCAGCAGCCCTGCGGCGATCAGCCATGGCCAGTCGACAAGGGATTCAACCGGCGGCATCGGTACTGCCGATATCGCCGCCAGGCCCGGGGCGGCGGCCAGCCCGAGCAGGAAGGCGACGCGCCAGCCGCGTTCGCCGCCGGATCCGGGCTTGCCGGCGAGTGCCCCTGGCAGCACGTTGCCCAGGATGCCGCTGATGCCAGCGATGCGGCCGATGGTCAGCGCCAGGAAGGCAGCGGCGAACCCGATGAGCAGTCCGCCGGTCAGTGCTGCACCCGGCGTGAATGAAGGCCAGTCGATCGTCATCGCTCTTTCACACAGTCGTGTCGTTATGCCGCAATGATACCTTTGCCATCGATTCGCGCCGTCCTTCGGCACGCATGAATGCGGCACACTTTTCATACCCACAGGATGCGAACCTGCGCATGCAACCGTCTCCCCGCCCCTCCCGCGATGCCACCCTCGACCCGCTGGCACGGCGGCGCTGCCTGCTCGGCCTGTCGGCGATCTTCGCCAGCACGGTCATCCCCGCCAATGCCGCTGACTGGAAGGCGCAGGACGACCCGTTCACGCTCGGGGTAGCCTCCGGCGATCCTTCGGCCGACGGGTTCGTCATCTGGACGCGGCTCGCACCCCGGCCGACCGAAGGCGGTGGCATGCCCGACTTGCCAGTCGCCGTCGACTGGACAGTGGCCGCGGACCAGGCGCATACCCGCGTGCTGCGCCGCGGCCGCGCGACCGCCGACCCCCGGCTGGGTCATGCCGTTCATGTAGAGGTTGACGGCCTCGATCCGGATCGCTGGTACTGGTACCGCTTCACGGCTGGCGGCGCCGCCAGCCCCATCGGACGCACCCGGACATCGCCTGCGCCCGGCGCACCCGCTGCGCGGCTGCGCTTTGCGTTCGCCTCCTGCCAGCACTACGAGCACGGCCTGTTCGGCGCCTATCGGCACATGGCCGAGGACGACATCGATCTGGTCGTCCATCTCGGCGACTATATCTATGAAGGGTCGAGCGCCGGCAGGGTCTTGCGCCGGCACGAGACGAAGGAGGAGCCGATCAGCCTTGCGCAATACCGCAACCGGTATGCCTGCTATCGGTCCGATCCGCACCTGCGCGCCGCGCACCGGAACTTTCCGTGGGTGGTGACCTGGGACGACCACGAGGTCGAGAACGACTATGCAGCCGACCAGTCGCAGAACCGCGACGACCCGAAGTGGTTCCTGCTGCGGCGCGCCGCAGCCTACCAGGCCTACTATGAGCACCTGCCACTGCGCCGCGCCAGCCTGCCGCGCGGACCCGACATGCGCCTGTACCGGCGGCTGGCATTCGGCGACCTGGCCACCTTTCATGTACTGGACAACCGGCAGTACCGGTCCGACCAGCCGTGCGGCGAGGGGCGGCGCGGCGGCGGCAACATGGTGCCGAACTGCACCGAGCGCTTCGACCCGTCGGCGACGGTCTGGGGCAGCGCCCAGGAAGCATGGCTGGACGAGGGGCTTTCGAACAGCCGCGGTCGATGGAACGTGCTGGCGCAGTCGCTGATGATGGGCCAGCTCACCAATCGCAATGCCGCCGGCGAGCCCGTCCATTGGACCGACGGCTGGGACGGTTACGCAGCAGCACGCGCACGCTTCCTGACACGGCTCGCGGCTGCGAAAGTCGCAAACCCGCTCACCATCGGCGGCGACATCCACTCGTTCTGGGCCAATGAACTCAGGCCGGACTTCGATGATCCACGCTCGCCGGTGGTGATGCCCGAATTCGTCGGCACGTCGATCAGTTCGCGCGGCATCTCCTACGAGTCGACGATGAAGGTACTGTCGGCCAATCCGCATGTGCGGTTCTTCGACAGCCGCCAGCGCGGCTATGCGCGGTGCGAGGTCACGCCCACGCGCTGGCAGACCGTGTTCCGCGCCATGGCCGATGTGGCGGACGAACAGTCGGCAATCCGTACCCTGGCCTCGTTCGTCGTCGAGTCCGGCCGTCCTGACATCAACCGCGACTGAACGGCGCAGCCGCCCGGCATCCACCAGCCGGGGGCTGCGTGCATGGCATAATCCCCCCTTTCCAGCTCCCGGAGCCTTCCGTTGGATCTTGCCCGCCTCGAGCGGATCTACGACGCCTACGCGAAGATCTACGATCGCCTGTTCGGCCGTGTGTTCGATGGGCCGCGCAAGGCCGCCGTGCAATGGCTGGACGCCCGGCCGGGCGAACGCATCCTCGAGGTCGGCGTAGGCACCGGCATCGCACTGCCGATGTATGGCCCGGACCCGTTCGTGGTCGGGGTCGACTTCTCCCTCGGCATGTTGATTCTAGACATTATGGTATATAGAAACTATTTATTCTATGTGTATACACAAACTATTTATTCTATG
>CAIQON010000149.1 GCA_903873475.1 uncultured bacterium | reverse complement strand
GGCCGTGCGGCGGCTTCGCCCGCGGCCGGCGCTGCGCCATCCGGACCGGCGGGTGCAGGCCCGGTGGATGCACAGCCGGCCGCGGCCAGCGCGGCGCCGACCGCCAGCGCGAGCATGGCGTGCCGTACCTGCGCAGCTGATGGCCGTGTCGCGGCGATCTGCGTTGGCGTCATGACTTGATCAGTTTCCGGTTGGTCGAGATGCTCATCAGCAGGCCGAAGCCGAAGAAGGCGCTCACCAGCGCGGTGCCGCCGTAGCTGATCAGCGGCAATGGCACCCCGACGACGGGAAGGATACCCGACACCATGCCCATGTTCACGAACGCATAGGTGGCGAAGGTCAGCGTGACCGAGCCCGCCACCAGTCGCGTGAATACGGTCGGCGCATCGAGCATGATCGCCAGCCCGCGCGCGATCACCAGCAGGAACAGCAGCAGGAGGATGGCATTGCCGAGCAATCCGAATTCCTCCGAATACACCGCGAAGATGAAGTCGGTCGTCCGTTCCGGCAGGAAGTCGAGGTGGGTCTGCGTGCCCAGCAGCCAGCCCTTGCCGAACCATCCGCCCGATCCGACCGCGATGGTCGACTGGATCGTGTGGTAGCCCGCACCCAGCGGATCCTGGCTCGGGTCCAGCAGGATCATCACCCGCGTGCGCTGGTAGTCGTGCATCACCGACCACGCCAGTGGCAGCGAGGCCAGCGCAGCGGCGCCCAGTGCGAAGATGACCTTCCAGGGCAGGCCGGCCAGGAACAGCACGAAGCAGCCCGAGGAGGCGATCAGCAGCGCCGTGCCGAGGTCCGGCTGGCGCAGGATCAGCAGCACGGGAAGCACGAACAGCGCAGCGGCGATCGCGAAGTTGCGCAGCCTGAGTGTCGACTCGTAACGGTCGAAGTACCAGGCAAGCGCGAGCGGCAGCGCGATCTTCATCAGCTCAGACGGTTGCAGGCTGATCACGCCGAGGTCCAGCCAGCGGCGCGCGCCGTTGCGCACGTCGCCCACCAGTGCCACCGCCACCAGCAGCGCGAGTGCGGCCAGGTATGCGGGCAGGGCCAGGCGCATCACCTGGCTCATCGGCGTGTTCGCGACCAGCCACATGACCGCGAACGCGACGCCGATATTGAACAGCTTGGTCTGCATCCGGTCGAAGCTCTGGTTGGACGCACTGTAGAGCGTGAGCATCCCGACCGCCAGCAGCAGGCACACCGCGATCAGCAGCGGCACGTCGATGTGCGCCGTGCCCTTGCGCCAGAGGGTTTCAATCAAGTTCCGCACCAGCCCCTCCGTTGACTGCTGCGCCCGTCGCGCCCCGGGCGCCCGCAGCGCCCCGGACGCCCGGGGCTCCCGGGGCGTCGATCGGCGTCACCGGTTTCCCGAACAGGAAGAAGTCGATCACGGTGCGGGCGAGCGGTGCCGCATTGGCGCCGCCGCCGCCGGCGTTCTCGACCAGAACCGCGAGCGCGATCGTCGGGTTGTCGGCTGGCGCATAGGCGATGAAAAGTGCATGGTCACGATGCCGCTCGTCCAGCCGGCTCGCGTCGTACTTCTGGCCCTGCTTGATCGCGACCACCTGTGAGGTGCCGGTCTTGCCGCCGACGATGTACTTTGCATCGGCGAAGGCACGATGCCCGGTGCCGCCCGGGGTGGTCACCCCGACCATCGCAGCCTGGACCAGGTTCCAGCTCTCCGGCTTGAAGTCGATGCGGCGCAGCGGCTCCGCCAGTACCGCGCGCTGCGCGCGCGATGTCGCGTCCTGGACCAGGTTGACCAGGTGCGGCCGCCACACCGTGCCCTTGTTGGCGATGATGGCGGTCGCGTTGGCCATCTGCAGCAGGGTCATCACGTTGTAGCCCTGGCCGATGCCGATCGATATGGTGTCGCCGACATACCACTTCTGCCGGAACCGGCGCTGCTTCCATTCCTGGGACGGGTTGATGCCGATCGCCTCGCCCTCGAGGTCGATGCCGGTGCGGGCACCGAAGCCGAACTGCCGCATGAAGTTGCTGATCGTGTCGATGCCCAGGTCGAAAGCGAGCTGGTAATAGTAGGTGTCGCAGGAGATGACGATCGAATGGTGCAGGTTCACCGAACCGTGCCCGCCGGGCTTCCAGTCGCGGTACTGGTGCGAATTGCCCGGCAGCGTGAAGAAGCCCGGGTCGTTGATCGCGTACTGCGGGGTACGCTTGCCCAGTTCGAGCGCGGCCAGTGCCATGAACGGCTTGTAGGTCGACCCCGGCGGGTATTGCCCGCTCAGCGCCCGGTTGACCATCGGGCGGTCGGGATGGGTGTTCAGTTCATTCCAGGTTGGCGGGTCGATGCCGTCGATGAACAGGTTTGGATCGAAGCCCGGCTTGCTGACGAAGGCGAGTACGCCCCCGGTGGATGGATCGATCGCCACCAGTGCGCCGCGCCTGCCGCCGAAGGCTGTCTCGGCGGCCTCCTGCAGCCGCAGGTCGAGGTGCAGTTGCAGGTTGTTGCCGGACACCGGCGGCGTGCGCGACAGCGTGCGCACCGCGCGGCCGCCGGAATCGACCTCGACCTGTTCGAGGCCGGTGATGCCGTGCAGTTCGCGCTCGTACATCTGCTCCAGCCCGGTCTTGCCGATGTGCTCCGAGCCGCGGTAGTTCGACAGGCGGCCATCGGCGCCCAGGGTCTCCATGTCCTTCTGGTTGATCCGCCCGATGTAGCCGACCACGTGCGAGGCGAGCGCGCCGTTCGGATAGCGGCGGAACAGCCGGGCGTTGATTTCCACGCCCGGGAAGCGGTAGCGGTTCGCGGCAAAGCGGGCGATCTCGTCTTCCGACAGCCGGGTGCGGATCGGTATCGCGCCCAGCTTGCGCGATTCATCGAGCAGCCGCTTGAAGCGGCGCCTGTCCTTCGGCGCGATCTCGATCAGCCGGGACAGCGATTCGATCGTCGCCTCCAGGTCGCGCACCACCGTCGGGTTGATCTCGAGCGTATAGGCCGTGAAGTTGTGGGCGAGCACCGTCCCGTGCCGGTCGAGGATCAGTCCCCGGTTCGGGACGATCGGCACGAGCGAGATCCGGTTCGCCTCGGCCTGGGTGTAGTAGTACTCGTGCTTGAACACTTGCAGGAAGACGAAGCGCGCCAGCAGCAGCGAGAACAGCACCAGCACGAAGATGCCTGCAATGGCGGCCCGGCGCCTGAACTCCGAGCGCTCGCCTTGCAGGTTCTTCAGTTCGACGAATTGCGGCATCGGCGCGATCAGATCGGGTGTTCGGGATCGATGCGCTGGCGCTGCGGTGCGATCAGGACGACCCAGACCAGCGGCCAGAGCAGCGCCCCGGTGAAGGGCGATACGAACCACGTCCAGCCAGGGAACGCAGCGCCGCCCGCGAGCCGCACCAGGAGGATCACCGCCTGTGCGGTGAGCAGGATCGGCAGTATCTGCAGGATGTGCTTGTCAGTGCTGAACATGCGCAGCCTGCGTCGCAACAGGGTCGCGCCGAACGCGACCACCGTGTAGGCGAGCGCATGCTGCCCGAACAGGCTGGCCTGGGCGACGTCCATCGCCAGCCCGAGCCCGAAGGCAACGCCGAATCCGACCAGACGCGGTTCGCGCACGATCCAGAACAGCAGCGCCAGCGAGACGAAGTCCGGCTTGAGCCAGGTCCACGCGCCCTCCCAGGGCAGCAGGTTGACGACCAGGGCCACCAGCAGCGTGAACCAGAGGAAGCTGGGCCTGACCGGCAGCAGCAGTTCCTGCCTCGGACCGATGCTCATGGCCATCGCGGGGCTCCCGGGGCGTCGATCGTCATCGGTCAGCCTCCCTTGCGGCTGCGCTTGCGCTGCGGTGCCGGCTCTTCGAATCCCGGATTGTCCGGGTGCGGTGCGATGGCGTTGAGCACCAGGACCTGCCGGTAGCGGTTGACCCCGGCCGCGGGCCGGGCGCTGATGCGGGCGAACATGAACGCCGCATTGCGTTCGACCTCGTGCACCGTCGCCACCGGCAGGCCGGCCGGGTAGGTGCCGTCGATCCCCGAGGTGATCAGCTTGTCGCCGGCCTGGATGTCGGCGGAGAAGGGCATGAAGCGCAGTTCCAGCGTGCCATCGGAGCCGACGCCGAACAGCACGCCGCGCACGCCGCTGCGCATCACCTGCACCGGCACGGTCATGTCCTTGTCGGTGATCAGCGTCACCTGGCTCGCCCACGGGTAGACGCGCGTGACCTGCCCGACCAGCCCGGCCGCATCGACTACCGGCTGGCCCTGCCCGATGTCGTCGGACATCCCCTTGCTGATGATCACGCGCCGGGTGAACGGATCGCGGTGCGAGTAGAGGATCTCTGCGTAAACGGCCGATTGCGAATGGCTGGCCCGGGTATCCAGCAGGCCGCGCAGACGGGCGTTCTCGAGTTCCAGCGCCTCCAGCCTGAGCAGGGCTGCCGCATTGACGAGGTTCTGCTGCTCCAGCGTGTTGTTGCGGCCGGTCAGTTGCGCCTGGGCCGTGAAGAATCCGGATACGCGGTCGAGCAGCGCTGCCGGCGCGAGGGCGACCCGCTGCAGCGGATAGAGAACGACGGCCACGACCTGCTGCACATGGGTGAGGTACCTGAACCGGCTGTCGGCCACGATCAGCGTCAGTGCGACCAGCGAGAACAGCAGGAAGCGCGCGAACGGCGTCGGGCCGCGGTTGAAGAAGGGTTGCTGCGCGTATTCCATTCAGCGCGCCGGCTGTGGTGGCAGGTCGCCGGCCGTTGCCGGGCAGAAGAGGCGGTGGGGTAGGGTGCCGGTCTCAGTCACTGGTGAAGATCGACGATACCCGGTCCATCTGTTCCAGCGCCAGCCCCGAGCCGCGCACCACGCAGGTGAGCGGGTCGTCTGCGCAGATCACCGGCAGGCCGGTCTCTTCCATCAGCAGCCGGTCGATGTCGCGCAGCAGCGCGCCGCCGCCGGTGAGGACCATGCCCTTCTCGGCGATGTCCGCACCCAGTTCAGGCGGCGTCTGTTCGAGCGCGCTCTTCACCGCGCCCACGATCTGGTTCAGCGGCTCGGTGAGCGCCTCCAGGATCTCGTTGCTGGAGATCGTGAAGCTGCGCGGGATGCCTTCAGCCAGGTTGCGGCCCTTCACTTCCTTCTCGCGTACCTCGCTGCCCGGGAAGGCCGAGCCGATTTCCTTCTTGATCTCTTCGGAGGTCGTCTCGCCGATCAGCATGCCGTAGTTTCGGCGGATGTAGTTGATGATCGCCTCGTCGAACTTGTCGCCGCCCACGCGCACCGAGTTGGCGTAGACAATGCCCCCGAGCGAGATGACGCCCACCTCGGTCGTGCCGCCGCCGATGTCGACGACCATAGACCCGGTGGCCTCCTCGACCGGAAGCCCCGCGCCGAGCGCGGCTGCCATCGGTTCCTCGATCAGTTCCACCTTGCGTGCACCGGCCCCGTATGCCGATTCGCGGATCGCGCGGCGTTCGACCTGGGTGGAGCCGCACGGCACGCAGATGACGATGCGCGGGCTCGGGCTGAAGATGCGCGAGTCGTGCACCTTGCGGATGAAGTGCTTGAGCATCTGCTCGGTGATCGTGAAGTCGGCGATCACGCCGTCCTTCATCGGCCGGATGGCCGTGATGTTGCCCGGCGTGCGGCCCAGCATCTGCTTGGCCGCCAGGCCCACCTGCTGGATCACCTTCTTGCCGTTCGGGCCCCCTTCCTGGCGGATCGCCACGACCGACGGTTCGTTTAGGACGATGCCCTTGCCCCGCACCCAGATCAGCGTGTTGGCCGTGCCGAGATCGATTGCGAGATCAGTCGAGAAGTAGCCGCTGAGGAATCCGAACATTTATGGGATGAATTCGATTGGTGTGCGCCGGGCGGCGCGAGGGGAGGCGGGCGCAGTGACGCAGGATGCGCGGTGCGGTGGTGCGACCGTCGAGCGGTCGCCTGAAGGGTGTGCGGATGCGGCGCTGCCAGCACGCTGTTCGCGTGCTGAATGCGGGACCGGAGCGCGGTCCGGGTTGACGGTCGTGGGCGGCCGGGAGGACTGGTTGCCAACTACGCTATGATACTCCGGATCGACGCCGTCCAGCCCGCCTGCACGCTGCCCGCCGGACGTTCGCCGCTGCCGTTCATGTTCTCTTTTCCCTCACTCTGCCTGCGTACGTACCTGCGCACGTCCACACATGTCGCTTCGCCCGGAAGACGTCCAGCGCATCGCGCATCTCGCGCGCCTCGCGATCACCGAAGAAGAGGCCGAGCGCACGCTCGGACAACTGAACGACATCTTCGGCATGATCGAGCGCATGCGTGCGGTGGACACCGACGGCGTGCTTCCCATGTCTCACCCGCTCGGCGGTGCGCAGCGGCTGCGCGTCGATGCCGTCACCGAGATTCCCGACCGCGAGCGCAACCTGGCCAATGCGCCGGCACGCCAGGATGGTCTCTTCCTCGTGCCGCGCGTGCTCGAGTGAAGCGATGAGCGACGCCCTGCACCAGATGGCGCTGGCCGAGCTGGCGAGGCGGCTGGCCGCGCGCGAGGTGTCCGCGGTGGAGCTGGCGCGCCATTTCCTCGAGCGCATCGAGCGGCACCGGGCCCTGAATGCGTTCCTCGACATCCGCCCGGAGGTGACCCTGGCGCAGGCGCACGCGGCGGACGTCCGGCGCTCGCGTGGCGAATCCGGTCCGCTGCTTGGCATCCCGATCGCGCACAAGGATATCTTCGTCACCCGCGACTTCGCGTCGACCGCCGCCAGTCGCATGCTCGAGGGCTACATGAGCCCGTTCGACGCCACCGTGGTCGAGCGTCTGGCGAAGGCCGGGATGGTGACCCTGGGCAAGGTCAACTGCGACGAGTTCGCGATGGGTTCGTCCAACGAGAACAGCGCCTACGGGCCGGTACTGAACCCGTGGGATACCGCGGCAGTCCCCGGGGGTTCCTCGGGCGGCTCGTCTGCGGCAGTGGCCGCACGCATCGCGCCGGTGGCCACCGCGACCGACACCGGAGGCTCCATCCGCGAGCCGGCGGCATTCTGCGGCATTACCGGCACCAAGCCGACCTACGGCCGTCCGTCGCGCTGGGGCATGATCGCGTTCGCATCCAGCCTGGATACCGCAGGGCTGATGACCGTCTCGGCCGAAGACGCAGCCTGGGTGCTCTCGGCGATGTGCGGCTTCGACCCGAACGACTCGACCAGCGTCGATCGCCCCGAGGAAGACTTCACGCGCGACCTGGCGCGACCGGTGGCTGGCCTGCGGATCGGCGTGCCGAAGGAATTCTTCGCCGCCGGGCTGCAACCGGACGTGGAACGCGCGGTACGTGGCGCACTCGAGACCTACCGTTCGATGGGCGCGACCCTTGTCGACATCTCGCTGCCCAATGCGGAACTCGGCATCCCGGTCTACTACGTGGTCGCGCCGGCCGAATGCAGCTCCAACCTGTCGCGCTTCGACGGCGTGCGCTACGGCCATCGCGCCAAGGCGCATGGCGACCTCGCCGACATGATCAAGCGTTCGCGTGCGGAAGGTTTCGGTCCGGAGCCCAAGCGGCGCATCCTGATCGGCACCTACGTGCTCTCGCACGGCTACTACGACGCCTACTACATCAAGGCGCAGCAGGTACGCCGGCTGATCGCCGACGAGTTCCAGCAGGCGTTCACGAAGTGCGACGTGATCGCCGGTCCGGTCACCACCAGCGTCGCGTTCGGTTTCGGCGAGAAGGCGGCCGATCCGGTGTCGATGTACATGTCCGACCTGTACACGATCCCGGGCAGCCTCGCCGGCGTGCCGAGCATGAGCATCCCGTGCGGGTTCGGGGACGGGGCGAACGCGAGCCGCCCGGTCGGGCTGCAGCTGATGTCGAACTACTTCGACGAGGCCCGGCTGATCGGTGCCGCACACCAGTACCAGCTTGCGACCGACTGGCACCGCAGGGTGCCGGCGGCCTTCGCCGGCTGAGCCGATCCCGGGGTCCACCGACGACATGGCACGCACTTCGCAAACGGATTACAGCGGCTGGCAGGTCGTGATCGGGCTCGAGACGCACGCCCAGCTGTCGACCGCCAGCAAGATCTTCTCCGGCGCATCGACGGCGTTCGGCGCCGAGCCGAACACGCAGGCGAGCGTGGTCGACCTGGCACTGCCCGGCGTGCTGCCGGTGCTCAACCGCGGCGCGGTCGAGCGAGCCATCCGCTTCGGGCTCGCGGTCGGCGCCACCATCGCCCCGCGCAGCGTGTTCGCGCGCAAGAACTACTTCTATCCCGACCTGCCCAAGGGCTACCAGATCAGCCAGTACGAGATCCCGGTGGTGCAGGGCGGTTCGCTTGCATGCATCGTCGAGGGCAAGGGGTTCGAGCCCTACACGAAGACCGTCCGGTTGACCCGCGCCCACCTCGAAGAGGACGCCGGCAAGTCGCTGCATGAAGACTACTCCGGCATGAGCGGCATCGACCTCAACCGCGCCGGCACGCCACTGCTCGAGATCGTCACCGAGCCGGACATCCAGGCCGACGACATCGACCAGGCAGCGAGCGAGGCGGTGGCCTATGCGCGCGCGCTGCACTCGCTGGTGACCTGGCTGGGCATCTGCGACGGCAACATGCAGGAAGGGTCGTTCCGCTGCGACGCCAACGTGTCGGTGCGCCGGCCCGGTG
>CAIQON010000148.1 GCA_903873475.1 uncultured bacterium | reverse complement strand
GTCGGCGCAGGCAGAGCAGCTGCAGAGCCTGATGGGCTACTTCCGCCTGGCTGCGGACGCGGCTCCCGCTGCCGGACGGGCGCATCGGCGAGGCAGTGCGGTCAATGCACTCACCGAAAGAAAGGTCGCATGATGATCGAACATTCGAAGATGACCATCCGCAGCCGACTGGTGCTGCTCTCGTCGCTCAGTTGCGCAGCACTGCTGGTTGTCGCGTTGGCGATGATGGGCGCGTTGAACAGCGTGGCCGATCGCAACGCGATGCTACTCGATGGTGAGCTCGTTGCTCAGCGCGCACTCGATGCCGCGCAGTCTGGGATCGGCAACACCCGGCGCTACGAAAAAGATCTCTTCCTGAACATCGCCGACCCGAAGCGCGTGGCGCAGTACATCGAGCAGTGGCGCAAGGCCCTGGATGGCGCCGAAGCCAACCTGGCCACCGCATTTCCGCTGCTGTCGGTCGAAGAGAAGGCAACGGTCGACCGGTTGCGCGGCGGCCTGGCCGGGTATCGGAAGGGGGTCGAGGGCATCCACGAAGGCATCCGGGCGGGCCGGTTCAACGATCCTGCCGCAGGCAACGCGGCGATGGAGCCGTTGAAGGCCGCTGTCCGGACCGCGGACAAGGCGTTCGAAGAAGTCACGAAGTCCATCGACCAGCGGGTTGTCGCCGCGCGCGAGGAGATCCGCCGCACGGAACGCTTCGTCCTCGCTGGTGTTGCGCTCGCGACGCTGCTCGCCTGCCTGGGAATCGGCTGGCTCGCGACGTCGACCGTGCGTCGTGTCGCGGCCGGCATGGCCAGCCTCGCTTCGACTGCGGACCGGATCGCTGCCGGCGATCTCGACGAACCGGTGGACGTATCGGGGCGGGACGAACTGGCGCTGGTCGCACGATCGGTCGAGCAGGTCCGATGCAACGTCCGAACGCTGGTCGAGGATGCCACCGCGCTGTCCGCAGCGGCGGTGGAAGGGCGGCTGGATGCACGAGTGGATGCCGGCCGCCATGCCGGTCACTACGGCCGCGTCGTTGCCGGAATGAACGACACGCTGGATGCGGTCAGGCAGCCACTGGAAGCGCTCGAGGCAGGCCTCGGTCGCCTTCGCGCCGGCGACCTGACCATCGGTGAAACCACGTCTTTCCAGGGGACGTTCCTGCGACTGTCCGAAGCGCTGTCGACCACGGTGGAGCACCTTGCACAGACGGTGCGGAACGTGAACGTGGCGGCCGGGGCGGTCGTGCTGTCTTCGGCCGAGGTCTCGCAGACCTCGCAGGCGCTCGCGCAGACCGCATCCGAGCAGGCATCGAGCGTCGACCAGACCGCCGTGTCGCTGAAGGAGATCAGCGATTCCGTCGGACAGAACGCGCGCAGCGCGGCGAAGACCGACGAGATCGGGACCATGGCCGCAACGGAAGCGCAGGAGAGCGGCAAGGCGGTGGCCGAGACCGTGCAGGCGATGCGGGCCATCGCCGATCGCATATCGGTGATCTTCGACATCGCCTACCAGACGAATCTGCTGGCGCTGAATGCCGCCGTCGAGGCAGCGCGAGCTGGCGAGCACGGCCGTGGCTTTGCGGTGGTCGCGGCCGAGGTGCGCCTGCTCGCCGGGCGCAGCCAGGTCGCTGCCCAGGAAATCGGCGCGCTGGCCCGCTCGAGCGTCGAGCAGGCTGAGCGTGCGGGGCAGATGCTCGATGCGATGGTGCCGTCGATCCGCAAGACCAGCCAGCTGGTCCAGGAGATATCGGGCGCCTCGTCCGAGCAGAGCGATGCGGTCACGCAGATCACCCATGCGATGGGCCAGCTCAATTCGACGACCCAGCAGGCCGCTGCGAGCTCTGAAGAACTCGCGGCGACGTCGGATGAGCTGCGCGCCAGGGCCGATGAAGTGCAGCGTCTGATGGCCTTCTTCCGCCTGGCCGACGAGGGTGGTGTCGAACAGCGCAAGCCGAGGGGCGTTAGACGGCTCGACCGGAAGGCAGCGTGAAGAACGCGTGAAAGGTGCCTGAGGGCCGCCTGAGGGCTGCCCGAGCCTGCGGCGGGCTGCGCAGCCCGCCGCGACTGGGCGCACAATCCCGGCTGAACGCGCTGTCCCCGTGTCGGGCGAACCGCGCGCCAGACGGGGAGGTGCAATGAAGGTATGCGTGTTCGGAGCGGGCGCGGTTGGCGGCAGCCTGGCCACCCGGTTGCTGGCCGCAGGGGCTGACGACGTCTCGGTGGTGGCCCGAGGGCCGCAGCTGCAGGCGATGCGCAGCCGGGGGATGGTGCTGCGATCCGGCGGCACCGAACTGAAGGCCGCCGTGCCGGTCGCCACCGACGACCCGACGACCCTGCCGCCACAGGACCTGGTATTGGTGACGCTCAAGGCGCATGCGGTGCCGGGGGCGGCTGGCGCGATCGCTCGCCTGCTTGCACCCGGCGGCAGCGCGGTGTTCATGCTCAACGGCATCCAGTGGTGGTGGCGGCATGGTCAGCCCGGGCCCGGTGGCACGCTGCCGCTGCTCGACCCCGACGGCGCGCTGTGGCGCGAGGTGCGTCCCGAGCGCGTGGTCGGCTGCGTGATCTACTGCCCGTGCGAACTGGTCGAACCGGGCGTGATCTCGCATGTCGGCAGCAACCACTTCATCCTGGGCGAGCCGGATGGCAGCAGCAGCGCAAGGCTGGAGCAGTCAGTCGCGATGCTGCGCCGGGGCGGCATCGACGGGCGTGCGTCGAACGACCTGCGGCGCGACATCTGGGGCAAGCTGGTGTCGAACGCGTCGGGCAACACGATCGCTGCGCTGACCCGGCTCGACCTCGGTGCGCTGGCGGCCGATCCGGACCTCTGCGGCCAGATGGTGTCGGTGATGGAGGAAGTGCTGGCGGTTGCCGCCGCACTGGGCTGGGACCTGCGCGGCCAGATGGACCTGCCGGCGATCGCGCGGCGCGGCACCTGGGGACAGCGTCCGTCGATGCTGCAGGACGTGCTGCAGGGACGGCCGATCGAGGTCGAGGCGCTCTTCGGCCAGGTGCATGCGTTCGCGCACGAGGCCGGCGTGCCAGTGCCGACGATGGATGCGATCCTGCCGCTGCTGCGCGGGCTGGGACAGTCGCTGCGCGCGCGCTGACCGGCGCCGCACGGCCCGCCTGGCGGATGGCGCCGGGTGCAGCGGCCGGAATAACTGCAACGAGGGGAGACACGATGGGAACTGTGCGAAGGGGAAGCGTCATGGCGGCGGGGTGGGCGGCGACGATTGCGCTGGCGGTGCCACTGGCGGTCCTGCCGTCGCTCGTCCGTGCAGAAATCACGCGCGTCGAGATCCTGAAGCGAGACCTGATTCCTGGCCCGGGATTCGGCGCGACCGGTACCTATGAACGCCTCACCGGCCGCTTCCATGGGGAACTCGATCCGGCGCATCCGCTCAACCGCGACATCGTCGACATCGCGCTGGCGCCGCGCAATGCGCGCGGACGAGTCGAGTACACCTCGGACCTCGACATCGTGAAGCCGGTCGACCTCTCCCGGGGCAACGGTGCGCTGCTGTACGACGTGAACAACCGCGGCAACAAGCGGGCGCTGCGCGACTTCAACGACGGTCCCGACACGAACAACCCGCTCAAGCCGGATGACTTCGGCAACGGCTTCCTGCTGCGGCAGGGCTTCACGCTGGTGTGGAGCGGGTGGATCCACCAGTTGCCGCCGACGGGCGGGGCGCTGCGCATCCAGGTGCCGTCGGCTCCCGGGCTGGCACAGGACGTGTGGGACGAACTGCTGCCGAATACGCGCAATGCCATGGCGATGCCGCTCACCTTCCGCGCTGCCTCGACCGATCCGACGCGGGCGAAGCTTTACCGTCGCGTCCGCAACGCCGACGAGCCCGTGCTGGTTCCCGCGGGCGGCTGGGAGTACGCGGGCGACCGTTCGATCCGCCTGCTGCCCGCGGGCACGCCGTTCGAGATCGGCGTGCTCTACCAGTTCGTCTACCCGACGGAGAACCCGCCGGTGTCGGGCATCGGCTTTGCCGCAACGCGCGACCTGGTGTCCTTCCTGCGCCATGACCGCAGCGAAGCCAATCCGCTTGCCGGTGGCGTGCAGCGCACGCTGGCCTACGGTGCGTCCCAGAGCGGCCGCTACCTGCGCGACTTCACCTGGCGCGGCTTCAACGAGGACGAGGCAGGCCGCCGGGTGTTCGATGCCATCAACCCGCATATCTCGACCGCGCGGCTGTTCCTGAACCAGCGCTTCGCCCAACCGATCCGGATGACCGACATCGGCTACGGCTTCCTGGCATTCCCCGACACCACGTTCCCGTTCGCCTACCAGGACGAGACCGATCCGTTCAGCGGCCGGGTCGACGGCATCCTCAACCGCTGCCGGGCGCGCAGCAACTGCCCGAAGGTGATCCACACCACCACCGGCATCGAGTACTGGCAGAGCGGTCAGTCGCTGGTGACCACCGACCCCACCGGCCGGCGCGACGGGGTGCTGCCGGACGACGTGCGCGTCTACCACTTCGCAGGCACGCAGCACATCATGGGTGCGACCATGCCGCCGGGCGTGTGCGCGCTGCCGCCCAACACGATCGACCCGCGGCCGCTGATGCGTAACCTGCTGCTGGCGATGGACCGCTGGGTGCGCGACGGCACGCCGCCGCCGCCGTCGGCCTATCCGAAGCTCTCCGACGGCACGCTGGTGGCGGCGTCGCGCTGGCGTTTTCCGAACCTGCCCGGCGTGCAGAAGGCAACCGGTCCGGCGCCGAAGAAGCGCTTCGACTACGGGCCCGATTTCGCGCAGGGCCGGTTCGCCGGCGGGCTGCCCGGAGTCCTGGCCGG
>CAIQON010000147.1 GCA_903873475.1 uncultured bacterium | reverse complement strand
GCCCCACGCCCACCGGCACGCTCTGGCCTTCCTTGCCGCATGATCCGACGCCCGAATCGAGCTTCATGTCGTTGCCGATCATGGTGACCCGGGTCAGCGCGTCGGGACCGTTGCCGATCAGCGTTGCGCCCTTGACCGGATGCACCAGCTTGCCGTCCTCGACCAGCCAGGCCTCGGACGCCGAGAACACGAACTTGCCGCTGACGATGTCCACCTGGCCACCGCCGAAGTTGACCGCGTACAGGCCGCGCTTCACCGAGCGGATGATCTCCTCGGGATCCTTGTCGCCGTTGAGCATGTAGGTGTTCGTCATGCGCGGCATCGGCAGGTGCGCAAACGACTCGCGGCGGCCATTGCCGGTCACCGGCATGTTCATCAGGCGCGCGTTGAGCGAATCCTGCAGGTAGCCCTGCAGCACGCCGTCCTCGATCAGTACGGTACGCTGCGTCGGGTTGCCCTCGTCATCGACGTTGAGTGAACCCCGCCGCTCGGGCAGCGTCCCGTCGTCGACCACCGTGACACCCGGCGCGGCGACCTGCTCTCCGATGCGGCCGGTGAAGGCCGAAGTGCCCTTGCGGTTGAAATCGCCCTCGAGCCCATGCCCGATCGCCTCGTGCAGCAGCACGCCGGGCCAGCCCGGCCCGAGCACGACCGTCATCGATCCCGCCGGGGCAGGACGCGCATCGAGGTTGAGCAACGCGGTGTCGACCGCTTCCTTCGCGTAGCGGCCGATCACCTCGTCGGTGAAGTAAGCATAGTCGAAGCGTCCGCCACCACCCGCACTGCCCTGCTCGCGCCGCCCGTCCTGCTCCACGATCACCTGCACGGACATGCGCACCAGCGGCCGCACGTCGGCGCTCTGCAGCCCGTCGTGGCACGCGATCATCACGACCTCGTATTGCCCGGCGAGCGACGCCATCACCTGGATCACGCGCGGATCGCATGCACGCGCCGCGCGCTCGATGCGCTCGAGCAGTTCGACCTTCCGGACTTCGTCGAGGCTCAGCAATGGATCTTTCGGCGCATACAGTTCGCGTGCAGCGCCGGTGCGCACCAGGGGGACGGCGCACTGCCGGCCCGCGCGGGCGATCGCCCGGGTCGCGCTTGCAGCCGCCTCGAGTGCCGGCAGGCTGATGTCGTCCGAATACGCGAAGGCCGTCTTCTCGCCGCTGACGGCGCGCACGCCAACGCCCTGTTCGATCGAGAAACTGCCCGACTTGACCATCCCCTCTTCGAGGCTCCAGCCCTCGGAGCGGGTGTACTGGAAATAAAGGTCTGCGTAGTCGACCTGGTGGCTCAGGATGCTGCCGAACACCTTGCCCAGTACACCGCTGTCGAGCGCGTACGGCGCGAGCAGGCACTGGTCCGCGGTATTCATCAACCGGTCTGCGAGGCCGCGCGGCGCGGCGGGAGAAGCGGCGGCAGGCGCCGGGGTGTTGGCGTTCATCGGTTCTTTCATATCGAGTGCAGGGTGCGGTGGGTCAGGGCGGGCAGCATGCTGCGCGCTTCGCGCAGGCTGGCGGGATCGATGTCCGCCAGGACCACGCCCGGCTCCTTCGCGCGCTGCGCGAGGATGCGCCCCCATGGGTCGATCACCATCGAGTGGCCATGGGTCTCGCGGCCGTTCGGATGCACGCCGCCCTGCGCGGGGGCGACGACATGGGCCAGGTTCTCGATCGCGCGCGCGCGCAACAGCGGTTCCCAGTGCGCGACGCCGGTGGTCTCGGTGAATGCCGAGGGTACGAAGATCAGGTCGACGTCGCCGAATGCCCGGTACAGTTCAGGGAAGCGCAGGTCGTAGCAGATCGAAAGCCCGATACGGCCGAACGGCGAGTCGACGGTGACCACCCGCGAACCATGGGCGATCGTGCGCTCCTCGGAATACTTCTCGCGTCCGTTGTCGAAGCCGAACAGGTGGATCTTGTCGTAGCGGGCAACCGCGTGGCCGCGGTCGTCGTAGACGAGGCTCGCATTCCACACCTTTTCCGGGTCGTCGCATGCGAGCGGCACCGAGCCGCCGATCAGCCAGATGCCATGGCGCCGCGCCGTGTCGGCGAGGAACTGCTGGATCGGACCGTCGCCCGGACGCTCGCGCGCAGCCACCTTGTCGCGGTCGCGCATGCCGATGATGCCGAAGTATTCCGGCAGGCCGACCAGCCGTGCACCGGCCTCGGCCGCCTCGGCGATCAGCGCGGCGCAGTCGGCGAGGTTACGTGCGACATCCGGACCGGATACCGTCTGTACCGCCGCCACCCGGAATGGCCCGGACGGCACCAGGCGTGCCGGCGCGTCATCGGGTGCGAGCGCGCGTGGCGGGGATTCGATCTGCATCGACTGCATGACGGGCCTTCCGTTGCGTTCAGCGCGCCAGTTCCAGCACCATCGACCCCCGCGGCAACCCTTCGATGACAGCCGTCGTGGCAGGCGAAAGTGCGATACGCCCGGGCTCGATGGCGAGTGCGACCAGCCAGTGGCGCAGTTCCTCCGCGCGCAATGCATCATTCTGCCCGGCCCCGTGTCGAATAACCAGCGATGCGCGCGGTGTCCCGGCGAGTGCCGCGACGGCGGCGCGCACCGCCGGCAGGGTACGGATCGCGTCCGCGCTGCGCGGTCGGTCCCACGCTTCATCGTCGATCGTCCAGGCCACGGCAGAGGGCACCGGGACCGCAGCCTGGGTTACCGCTCCGCCAGGCGACGCCAATGGCTGCGCGCGGCCATGGCTAGGCACGACGACGGGCGCCAGCAGGACCACGAAGACCGCCAGGACCGCCACGGCAACGGCAGGTCTGATCACAGGCATCGTCCTGCCTCAGCCCGGTGCCGGCGCAGTCGCCGGCGGTGCGCTGCCGGGTGCGCCACCCGGCGCACTGGCCGGATCTGGCCGAGCCGCCCGGTTGACCGTCGGCTCGGCCCAGGTGCCAGCCACGGCGTAGTCGAAGGTAACCAGTTGTGCCAGCGGATCCTTGAGCACCCGCTGCACCAGGAAACTCGCGATGCCGGCCACCGGCCCGCCGAACAGCGCGCCTGCAACGGCGAGGCTGTCGCCCAGCGCCGGCGTGACCCTCACGTGGAGGTTCTGCGTCTCCTTCGCGAGGTTGACCTCCCCGCTCATCAGCACCCGTGCCGAGGGCCCCTGGATCCGGAAGCCGTCGAGCCGGCCGGCGCCGCGGTTGATACGCATGGTGCCGGCAATCTCGTCGAAGGCAAATCCCTCGCTGAACACGTCGCGGAAATCGAGCGCGATACGGCGCGGCAGGCTCTGCAGATTGAACACGCCGAGCAGGCGTCCGACGCCCGGTTCCAGCGTAAGGAACTGGCCCTTCGACAGTTCCACCAGCAGCGTGCCGCCCAGGGTGGCCACGTCCAGTTCCTGAGGACTGCCCGCCCATGACAGCGTACCTCCTATCGTGCCTGCCCCGCCACGCAGGCCCTCGGGGTAGCCGAGCCGCGCAAGCAGCCTGCCGCTGTCGACGATATCGAGGCGCACGTTCGCCTGCGTCCGCGGCTGCGCCATCCAGCTTTGCCAGAGCCCATCCATCTGGAACGTCGCATCCGGGTTGACGATGCGCAGGCGATCGATGCGCCAGTCGCGGCCCTCGGGCTGCGCCAGCAGTTCGAGCCGGCCGAGCGCCTTGCCGGCGAGCAGGAAACTGTCGACCGCGACATCGAGGGCGGGCAGTTCGGTATCGTCGAACTTCACCTGCTGCAGCACGGCCTGGGTCGTCTGCGCCGGCGGCAGGTTGATCTGCCGGAGGCGGGCCACCAGCCGTCCCCTCCCCTGCGACCTCCACGCCAGTTCGCCGGACACTTCCTTCGACGCGATGCTGCCGGTCCATCCGTCGGGTTGCGACGTCGTCCTGACCACCACGTCGTTGAAGCGTCGGCTGATCGCCTCGACCTGGCCGATGCGCAAGTCGAGTTCGCCCAGTTGAGGACCGCCCTTGCCGCCAGCCGGCGGGACCAGTGCGGCGATCAACGGCCGCCAGGCGTCCACGTTCACCTGCCGCAGCGTGCCGCTGACCGATATGCCACGCCGCTCCGGCACCGGGGCCGGGCCACCGCCAACCACGACCGACGCCCGTTCGATGGTGGCCTGTCCGGCTTCGATCCGCCGCAGCACCTGCGCCGACAGCGCGCTGCCGAGGCTGACGGCGATGCGGTCCCGATCGGGGCCACTGACCTGCTCGATGCGCAGCGGCATCGTCTCGGCAACAGCCTTTCCGAACGGCGCTGGCAGTTCGATCGCCATGCCCGCCAGCGAGGATTCGACCACGAGGTCGCCGACCTTGCGCCGGTAATTGACGGTGGCCCGCCAGTCGGCCGCGCCAGTCAATGCCTGGCCGAACGCGGCGGGCAGTTCGCCACGCAGCTGTTCCGCGCTCGTGCGGCCACTGACGCCGACGCGCACCGACCCGTCGCGCTGCGACGCGAGGTTGATCACGGTCGGGCCTCCGAACACCTGCGCCGTCGCGCCATTGACCCGGATGGCCGAATCGGTGAACTCGACGCGCCCGTTGACCGAATCGAGTACCGGCACGTCGTCGTCGATCACCAGCCGGTTGCCGATGAACTGGAAGCTGCCCGCCACCGTACTGTCGATGAGGCGCCGCAGCGGCAGCACGAGCTTCAGCGAAAGGCGGCCGCGTCCCTGCGCCTCCATCATGCCGGTGGCACCGTCGAGTATCCTGTCGACCGGGCTCTGCGCGATGAAGCGCAGGAAATCGGACGTCGCCGACTCCGCCTCCCCGACGATCTCGAGCACCTCATCGTGATGGACGATGTCGGGCGAGACGGCGCGTACACGCTGCAGCTTCACCCCGGCGATCGTGGCGTTGCGCGGGAGGATCTCCATCCGGCTGGCCCGGAACACCAGGTCGCCATCGATTTCAGTGATCTTCGGCCACCCCGGCGCATAGTCGAGCTCGACGCCCTGCGCCTTCACCGTGACCAGGAACTGCCCGCGGTCGTGGCCCGGGTCGCTGAACGGGAAATCCTCGAGGTTGCCCTTCAGCCGCAGCCGGACGTCCGTCGAACGTCCGGCCAGCAAAGCGCGGCTGAGCCACCTGCGCGTGTCCTCGCCCACCGCCAGCGGCATGTAGCGGGCCACCGCCGTCGCCTGCACCCGGCTCAGCGCGCCGGTCAGGTCGACCTGGCCGCGCTTCGAAGCCCATGGGCGGATCTCGCCCGACAGCGTGCCGGCCAGATCTGCGTTCGTGAACGAGACGGAATCGAGCCGGATGCCCAGGCGCGTGCCCTGGCCGCTCCAGCTCGCCTGCCCCTTGAGCGCATCGAAGGCCAGCGGACGCGGGAACAGCGTCGGCAGCGCAAGGCGCAGGTCGCGCGAGTCGATGCGCAGCACGCCGGCGCGGTCGTTGCCGTCGATCGAGCCAGACAATCCCTGGAGGCCGGGCCAGGTGCCAAGGGGCTCGACCGCGAGTGCGTCGAAGCGCAACCTCACCTGCCAGCTGGCCGGCGCCTCGATCGGCCCTTCCCATGCGATCGAGACATCCGACAGGCTGCCCTGCGGCGACAGGGCAGCCAGCCAGTCACGCGCCTTCGGATCGAGCGGCAGCTGGCCTGCCAGCGCAACCCATGGCGCGACCTCCAGCGAGCTTGCGGTGAATTCGCTGCGCTGGACGCGCCCGCCGATCCTGCCCGGCAGGATGCCGCCCGCCGGCGCCGCGACGGGGTCGCGCCAGCGCAGGCGGGCAACGGTTGGCGGTGCCGTCGGCCACCCCGCCTGGGCCAGGGAGAGTTGCGTGGCGGCAAGTTCGAAACCGTCGGGCAACTGGCGCCAGGACAGCCGACCGCTCATCGCGTCGAAGGCAAGCGCCTCGAGGTCAGGCGCCAGCCGGGCGCGAACCGAAGCCAGTTCGACATCGCCGGTAAGCGAGGTCAGGCGCCCGGCCTCCATCTCTGCCCAGAGCCGCACTGCGCCAGTGCCGCTTTGCACGCCCCCCGGCAGGTCGACCCAAGCCTCCCAGCCGGACAGGCTGGTATCGCGCAACTCGACGAACACCTGCCCGTGCCAGTCGGCGATGCGCGACAGGTCGCTGCCGCGCCATTCCGCGCGCAGCTCGAGCGGCGCCGCCAGGCCATCCGGTGGCACTGCGGTCACGCCCAGCCGGTGCCGGCGGCCGCTGGATTCGATCCGAAGATTCACCTTCTTCAGCCAGAGTTCGGGAGCGCCACGCGCCTCGTCGATCCAGACCACCGCCGCTTCGCGAATGACGATGCCGCGCTGCTCCAGCACCCAGCGCCCGAAAGCACCATCCCCGCCATCGCCCGACACGGGCAGGCCCGCGATCGACAGCCTGCCACCCGCGTCTCGCCGGATGGTCAGGCTCGGTCCGACGATCTCCAGCAGGTGCGTGCGCACGGTACCGACCAGAATGGAGCGCCATGACAGGGTCGTCTCGACGCGCTGAAGTTCCAGGGCTGGCCGGCCAGCTGCGTCGTGCACCACCACCTGGCGCAGGGACAGATGCGGACGAAGACCGTTCCAGTTCGCGGCGATGCTGCCGATCGTCACCGCCTGGCCACTGGCAGCACCGATCATCCCGGCGATGCGATCGCGGTGCTGATCGATGCCGGGCAGCACGTAATAGCGCAGCGACAGCACGACCGCTGCGCTGCCTAATCCGGCCAGCAGCACCAGCACCATGAGCACCCGGCAGGTCGACAGCGACATCCGCCCCAGCAGGCGCAGCGGGCGCAGGCGCGCAAGGCGCTGGAGCGGCGATGCGGGGCGGGGGGCGGCGGGATCGTTCAAGGGCGTTGCGCTAGACTGCCGTACCGGTGAAGGAGATGAGAGCCACCGGAACATGAACGGACAGGTCCACGCGTGCTCCAGATCAAGATACTCGAGTGTACTGCCATCCCCGGCGCGCAGCAGGCGCTGGCGCCATCGACGCGCGGACTGCCATGCATGCACAGGGCGCGGACGGCGCGATGACGATCGCCACGACGGCGCCGGACCCTTATGACATCGCGCTCGCACACAGCCGCTACGTCGCGCGTCTGGCCTCGGCTGGCCTCACCGACCGTGAGTCCTTCAACGCGCTCGCCTCGGCTCCGTTCGCCCGCGCCCGGATGCGCAGCGCGCTGCATCCGGGCGCGAACACCGGCGGAACCGGCGCACCGCGCCAGGACGAGTCGCTGGCAGAACGCCTGCGTGCGCTGCGCCGCGATTGCCTGCTGGCGCTGATCGGCCGCGACCTCGCCGGGCTCGCCCCGCTGCATGAGGTAATGGCGACGATGACCATGCTCGCCGAAGAGACGATCTCGGCCGCCTGCGCCAGTGCCACGCATGAACTCGGCCTGGTGTACGGCGAACCCATCGGCGAGGCGTCCGGGCGCAGTCAGCCGCTGCTCGTGATCGGCATGGGAAAGCTCGGTGGCGGCGAACTGAACGTCTCCTCCGACATCGACCTCGTCTTCGTCTACCCCGAAGAGGGCGAGACCCGAGGCGGTGCTCGATCGATCAGCAACCACGAGTACTTCGTGCGCTGCGGCCGACGCATCATCGCGCTGCTCGACGAACGCACCGGCGACGGCTTCGTATTCAGGGTGGACATGCGCCTGCGCCCCTATGGCGACAGCGGCCCGCTCGCATGCAGCCTCGCGATGCTCGAGGAGTATTTCATCGCGCAGGGCCGCGAATGGGAACGCTACGCATGGATCAAGGGCCGCATCGTAGCGCGCACGCCGCTGCCGGAGACCGACGCCGGCTCGCCGGGCTTCGAGGCCGGGCTGACCGGGACCGTGCAGCCGTTCGTGTTCCGACGCCACCTCGACTTCAGCGCCATTGCCTCGATGCGCGAACTGTCGGGCCAGATCCGTCGTGAAGTACGGCGCCGCGACATGCTGGCCAACATCAAGCTGGGCGCCGGCGGCATACGGCAGATCGAGTTTGTCGCCCAGGTCTTCCAGCTGATCCGGGGCGGCGGCGACCTGGCACTGCGTGCGCGACCGACGCTCGACGTACTGCAGGCGCTGAAGATGCGGTCGATCCTGGAGGCGCCGGTGATCGATGGCTTGAAGCGAAGCTACGACCTGCTGCGCAGGCTCGAGCACAGGCTGCAGTACCTGGACGATGCGCAGACGCATGCCCTGCCCGATTCGGAAGAAGACCGCAGCCGCATCGCGCTGTCGATGGGCCATGCCGACTGGCCATCGTTCGCCGCGTCGCTCGATGCCCTGCGGGAATCGGTCAGCGTGATCTTCGAACAGGTATGCGCGATCTCGACCGGCGCTGAAGCCGACCATCCGCTCTCCTCGCTCTGGCAGGACGACCTCGAGCCTGCGGAAGTGGCTGCCACCCTCTCGGGCATGGGCTACCGCGCACCGGAGCAGCTGGCCGAACGACTGCGCGAGTTGCGCGGCAGTGCGCGCGTGAAGCGCATGGCATCCAGTGGGCAGAGCCGGCTGTCCCAGCTGATCCCGCGGGCGCTGGAGGTCGCAGCCGCGCTGCAGGACCCTGACGCGGCGATCGCACGCCTGCTCGACATCGTGGTGAGCATCGGACGCAGGGAATCCTACCTTGCGCTGCTGCTCGAGTATCCCCCGGTGCTGCAGCGGCTCGGCGAGCTGGCCTCGGCCAGCCCCTGGGCCAGCAACTACCTCGCACTGCACCCGATCCTGCTCGATGAACTGATCGACGCACGCACGCTGCATTCGCCGCCCTCGTGGCCCAGGCTGATCGCTGAGTTGCGCGACCACCTCGATTCGCATGCGGGCAACGTGGAGCGGCAACTCGATATCCTGCGCCACTTCAAGCACGCGCAGGTTTTTCGCATCGTCGCACAGGACCTGGCCGGCGACCTCCCGCTCGAAGGCGTCTCGGACCGGCTGAGCGAACTGGCCGACGTGGTGCTGGCGGAAGCCCTGGATCGCTGCTGGAAGCACCTGAATGCCAGCCAGCCGTCGGTGCCTGCCGCACGCTTCTGCATCATCGGATACGGCAAGCTGGGCGGAAAGGAGATGGGCTACGGCAGCGACCTGGATATCGCCTTCGTCTTCGACGACGCAGCACCAGCCGATGACGGTGGCGCAGCAGGCACGAGCACGCCAGCGCAGGCGGTGCCCGCCGAAAGCTACGCCCGCCTGGCGCTTCGCCTCAACTCATGGCTCACCTCGATGACGTCGGCGGGCGTGCTCTACGCGACCGACCTGCGCCTGCGGCCGGATGGCGAGTCCGGCCTGCTCGCGCCGTCGATGACCGCGTTCGAGCAGTACCAGCTCCAGAAGGCGTGGGTATGGGAGCACCAGGCGCTGACCCGCGCGCGCTTCGTGGCGGGCGATGCGGCGCTGGGTGCGCGCTTCGAGGGGCTGCGCGAAGACATCCTGCGCAAGCCGCGCGACATCGAACGCCTGCGCAGCGAGATCGTCGACATGCGGCACCGGATGCGCGAGTCGAAGAAGGGAGACCAGCCGGTCGGCACCTTCGACATCAAGCAGGGCTACGGTGGGCTGGTCGACCTGGAATTCATCGTCCAGTTCCTGGTGCTGGCCCACGCTGCACGGGTGCCTGAACTCACCGGCAACATGGGTAACATCGCACTGCTGCAGGTGGCCGCCTCGCGCGGCCTGGTCGACCCGACGCTGGCGCATGATGCCCAGGTGGCCTACCGGACACTTCGACGCACCCAGCATGCGATGCAGCTCGCGGGCCACGACCCGGCGCGGGCACCGATCGACGGGCTGGACCGCCATGCCACCGTGATAGCCGCGCTCTGGCAGGCGGTGATCGGCGTACGCTGAGATCAGTGTGCTCGCGCGGGGGGCACCGCGGATCAGCCGCGCTCGCGGTCGAGCAGTTGCTGCTTGCGCTCGATGCCCCAGCGATACCCACCCAGCCCGCCGTCCCCGCGCACCACCCGGTGGCACGGCACGAGCAGTGCGAGTGCGTTGCTCGCACAGGCCCGTGCGACCGCCCGCGCCGCGCCGGGTCGCCCGATCGACTCGGCCACCTCGCGGTAGCTCGCGGTGGTGCCGGCCGGTATGGCGCACAGAGCCGTCCACACCACCCGCTGGAACGCCGTGCCGCGGATGTCCAGCGGCAGGTCGAACGCGGCGTCTGACGCGGCGTCTGACGCGGCGCCTGGCCGCGCGATCACGTCCAGGACCCTGCCGACCCAATCGTCGCAGCGCGTATCGGTCCCGATATGGCAGGCATCGGGAAGTCGGTGGCGCAACGAAGCCTCGAGCAGGGCGGGGCTGTCGCCGAACTCGACCACGCATACGCCGCGATCGCTTGCGGCGACCAGCACGGAGCCCAGCGCGCATGGGCGCACCGAATGCCGGATGCGCTCGCCGCGATCCTTCAGCAAGGCGCGCCCGGCCTTGCGCCCGCGGGCTCGGACAGGCGCGCCGCGTCGATACGCTGGTACGGATCGCCGAGTGTCTTCAAGCAGTCTCCCGTGGTGCCACATGCCCCGGAAGGGTTCCATCAACCGGCAAGAGGGTCAAGCCGCCAGGAGCTGGCACCGGGCGCCGACGGTTCTTCGGGGCCGGCAGTTCCGCTACAATCGCGCTCCCGGGCGGACGCAAGTCGCGCGGCCCGATGCATGCGGGCAGTCGCCCGAATCTCCGAAGAAATGCGAAGGAATGGCCATGTCGATGTCCGACCGCGATGGAATGATCTGGTTCGATGGGAAGCTGGTGCCCTGGCGCGAGGCGAATATCCATGTCCTGACCCACTCCCTCCACTACGGCCTGGCCGTCTTCGAAGGCATCCGCGCCTACAAGACCGACACGGGCACCGCGATCTTCCGGCTGCATGAGCACATGGAACGGTTGGCCAACTCGGCGCACATCTACCAGATGCAGCTGCCCTACAGCCGCGAACAGCTGGCCGAAGCCTGCCGCGAGGTCGTGCGCGAGAACAAGCTCGAGTCGTGCTACGTGCGTCCGATCGCATTCTACGGCTCCGAGAAGATGGGCGTGTCGCCGAAAGGCGCCAGCGTCCACGTGGCGATCGCTGCGTGGCCGTGGGGCGCCTATCTCGGCCCCGAGGGCCTCGAGAAAGGCATCCGCGTCAAGACCTCTTCGTTCGCGCGCCACCATGTGAACGTGACGATGGCGCGCGCGAAGTTCGCCGCGACCTACGCGAACTCGATCCTTGCCAACCTCGAGGCGACGGCCGACGGCTATGACGAGGCGATGCTGCTCGACGTCGATGGCTTCGTCGCCGAAGGCTCCGGCGAGAACGTGTTCATCGTCAAGAACGGCAAGCTGTACGAACCCGAACTCACCTCGGCCCTGATCGGCATCACCCGCGATGCGGTGATCCAGCTCGCGGGTGAACTCGGCATCCCGGTGATTTCCAAGCGCCTCACCCGCGACGATGTCTACATCGCCGACGAAGCGTTCTTCACCGGCACCGCCGCCGAAGTGACGCCGATCCGCGAGCTCGACAACCGGCGCATCGGAAGCGGCGCCCGCGGTCCGATCACACAGCAGATACAGTCGCTCTACTTCGACTGCGTGCACGGCCGGGTACCGCGCCGCCTCGAGTGGCTGACCCCGGTCTGAAGCGCGCGATGTCGAACCATCCCGATCCCGCTGCCGAAACCGGCTCGATCAACCGCGAACGGTTGATCGAGGTGACGGCGGCCGACCTGCCCCTGCACTGCCCGATGCCGTCCATGCTGCTGTGGAACGCCCATCCGCGTGTCTTCCTGCCGATCGCGGCCACTGGCGATGAACTGTGCCCCTACTGCGGCACGCGCTACCGGCTGAAGGGCGGGCCGGTTTCGCACGGGCATTGAACACGGCCGCTCTCGCGCGGCGCCTGCCATGAGCCGCAGCGCACTGGTGGTAGCACCCGCCTGGGTCGGTGACACGATCCTTGCGCAGCCGATGCTGGAACTGATCCGCCGTGCCGAACCCGGGCTTGCAATCGACCTGCTCGCGCCGCCCTGGACAGCCGGCCTGGCTGCCCGCCTGCCCGGCGTGCGCAACGTGATCGAGGCGCCCTTCCGCCACGGCCAGCTGGGGCTGGGCGCACGACGCGCGGTCGGCCATTCCGTCCGGGCACGCGGATATGCGAAGGCCTGGCTGTTGCCGAATTCGTTCAAGTCGGCACTTGTACCGTGGTTCGCCGGCATTCCGGAGCGCATCGGGTATGTCGGCGAATGGCGCCACTGGCTCCTGACCGACGCGCGGCGGCTCGACGCGGCCCGGTTGCCGACGATGGCAGAGCGGTTCGCGGCGCTGGCGCTGGCCGACGGCATGGCGCTGCCGCCGGTGCCGTTGCCGGTCCTTGAAGTCGATGTCGAGGCGCGGGCGACGGCCATGGCACGGCTGGGCCTGGACACCGCGCGGCCGGTTGCTGCCCTGTGTCCGGGCGCTGAATACGGCCCTGCGAAACGCTGGCCGCCGAGCCAGTTCGCCAGCCTTGTCGATCGGCTGCTCGCGGACGGCTTCCAGGTCTGGCTGTTCGGCTCGTCGAAAGACCAGGCGATCACGGCAGAGATCCGTTCGATGTGCAGCGCCCGCTCGAGGCAGGTGCCAACCGACCTTGCCGGGCGGACTTCGCTCGCAGAGGCGATCGACCTGATGTCGCTCGCCGCTCTGGTGGTGAGCAACGATTCCGGCCTGATGCACGTCGCCGCGGCGCTGGACCGGCCGCTGGTCGCGCTGTACGGATCGAGCAGCCCGGGTTTCACCCCGCCGCTGTCGCCGCGCGCCCACGTCGTGAGCCTCGGCCTGCCGTGCAGCCCCTGTTTTGCGCGCGAGTGTCCGTTGGGCCACTTCCACTGCATGCGGCAACTGACACCGGAACGGGTACTGGATACGATCGCGCGCATGGACGCTCCCGTCCGTCCCGCCATCCGGCCATGAACACGCTGATCTACGGCAATTCCCGCGACTGTGAAATCGCCTTCTACCGCGCGTTCGAGGCAGCAGATCTTTCCGCGATGATGGCCGTCTGGGCAGAGGAAGACGACATCGTGTGCGTGCATCCGGGCGGCCCGCGCCTGACCGGCATCGAGGCGGTACGGGAATCCTGGCGAAGCATCTTTGCCGCCGGTGCGCGGCTGCGGCTGCGCATGACCGAGCCACTGGTCACAGCGACGCTGCAGACGGCCATCCACACCCTGTACGAGACGGTGTCGGCACCGGCCCAGACACGCAACCCGATCTCGATGGTCGCAACCAACATCTACGTGCGGACCCAGCGCGGCTGGCGGCTGCAGCTCCACCACGCGTCCGCGGCACCCGAGCCTCGCCAGGGGGACGCAACGGCCGGGGCTGGCCAGCCGCCCGTCCTGCATTGAGCGCGGCACCGGCGTTCACCGCACCGCGCTGGCTGCGCGGTGCGCACGCCCAGACGATCTATGCATCGAAGTTCTGCCCGCAACCGCAGCCCGCATACCGGCGCGAGCGATGGCACACGCCGGACGGCGACTTCGTCGAAGTGGACTTCATCGACGCACCCGATGCCGGGCCACACACGCCCTGGCTGGTGCTGTTCCACGGGCTGGAGGGCAGTTCGCGCAGCCACTACGCGCGCACGCTGATGCAGTTGGCCAGCGATCTCGGCTGGAACGGTGCAGTACCGCATTTCCGCGGCTGTGGCGGCGAGCCGAACCGGCTGGCCCGCGCCTATCATTCGGGCGACACGCCGGAAGTGGACTGGATCCTGCGCCGGCTCGCGGTACGCGCCGGCCACGCGCCGGTGCATGCCGTCGGCATCTCGCTCGGTGGCAATGTGCTGATGAAATGGCTTGGCGAACAGGGCACCGGCGCGGCAGGCTTGATCGAGTCGGCGATCAGTGTCTGCGCGCCCGTCGACCTGGCGGCGGCAGGCGCCGCGCTGGAGCGGGGCTTTGCGCGCGTGTACGCGATGAACTTCCTGCAGACCCTCAAGGCCAAGGCACTGGAAAAGCTCCAGCGCTTCCCCGGGCTGTTCGACGCAGGCGCGCTGGCACGGGTACGCACCATGCGCGGCTTCGACGACGTGTTCACCGCTCCCCTCCACGGCTATCGCGATGTCGATGACTACTGGACACGCGCCAGCTGCAAGCCCGCGCTGGCAGCAGTCTCGGTGCGTTCACTGATGATCAACGCGCTCGACGACCCGTTCCTGCCGGCTTCGGCCTTGCCTCGGCAGGATGCGGTCTCCGCGAGCATCACGCTCGAGTATCCGGCCACCGGCGGCCATGTCGGCTTCGTCGGCGGACGCCCGCCCGGCCATACCCGCTGGCTGGCGAGCCGCGTCGCGCGTTTCTTCGATGGGACCCACGCCGGATGACACGACCCGCTCCGGGCGGCGTCCCGCAGGTGCGTGCAGCGCACCGATGTCATTTGAAGCCATTGTTTGACACCCCGGCACAAGGGCGGTTTTAATCGTCCCGTCAGTCGGCCAGCTTCGGGCCCCGTACCGCACCCAAGGACGCTCCAGCATGCCCCCTGCCTTCAATGCCAGCCACGCACCGGCCCCGGCCGCCGAGATCTTCAAGGCCTACGACATCCGCGGCATCGTCGATCGCACCCTCACCGAGCAGGCGGTCGAGCAGGTCGGCCAGGCGATCGGCTCCGAGGCGATCGCCCGCAACGCGCGCACGGTCGCGATCGGCCGCGACGGCCGGCTGTCGGGGCCCAGGCTCAGCGATGCGCTCGCCCGCGGCCTGCGCGCAGCGGGCGTGGACGTGATCGACGTCGGGCAGGTCGCCACCCCGATGGTCTACTACGCAGCCTGGGAGCAGGCCGGAGGCTCCGGCGTGATGGTCACCGGCAGCCACAACCCGCCCGACTACAACGGGCTCAAGATGCTGCTGGCCGGCACCACACTGGCAGGCGATGACATCCAGAAACTGCGCGCGCGCATCGCATCCGGCGACCTCGCGAGCGGTGCTGGCCAATACCGCACCGCAAGGATCGACGAGGCCTACCTCTCGCGCATCCTGTCCGACGTGAAGCTGGCTCGGCCGATGAAGATCGTGGTCGACTGCGGCAACGGGGTCGCTGGCGCCTTCGCGCCGGCGCTGTACCGGCGTCTCGGCTGCACGGTCGAAGAACTGTTCTGCGAAGTGGACGGCAATTTCCCGAACCATCATCCCGACCCCTCGCAGCCCAAGAACCTGCAGGACCTGATCGCCGCACTGAAGCAAGGCGATGCCGAACTGGGGCTGGCCTTCGACGGCGATGGCGACCGGCTCGGCGTCGTCACCCGTGACGGCCACATCATCTATCCCGACCGGCAGCTGATGATGTACGCGCAGGACGTGCTGTCGCGGAATCCGGGCGCGCAGATCATCTACGACGTGAAGTCGACACGAAACCTCGCGCCGTGGATCACCGCGCACAAGGGCGTGCCGGTGATGTCGAAGACCGGCCACTCGTTCATCAAGGCACGGATGCAGGAAACCGGCGCCCTGCTGGCTGGTGAAATGAGCGGCCATGTGTTCTTCAAGGAGCGCTGGTTCGGTTTCGACGATGCGCTCTACACCGGCGCCCGCCTGCTCGAAATCGTCTCGCGCTGGAAGGACTCCAACTGGCCGCTGCAGAACCTGCCCAACGCCATCTCGACGCCGGAACTCAACATCAAGATGGAAGAAGGCGAACCGCATGCGCTGGTGGCGAAGCTGCAACAGGGTGGTCGCAAGCTGCTGCCCGGCGCACGCGAACTGATCACGATCGATGGCGTGCGCGCCGAATATGCCGACGGCTTCGGTTTGGCACGCGCTTCGAACACGACGCCGGTCGTGGTGCTGCGCTTCGAGGCCGACACGCAGACCGCGCTGACGCGCATCCAGAACGAATTCAAGGCGGCGCTCACGGCCGCCTGGCCGGGCATCGACACGGAGTTCTGACGACGCCACACCGCCCGGCCGACAGCGGCCCATGGCGAACAGCGGATTGACGTCGAATACAGAATTCTGTATTGTCGCGACATGAAGACCACTCTCGACATCAACGATTCGCTGCTGGCCAACGCCAAGGCGCTGGCGGCGCAGCAACGGACCAGCTTGACGCGACTGATCGAGGAAGGATTGCAACTTCGCCTTCGCTCGCCACATGTCGCAACCAAGCCAATCAAACGCAGGATTCCCGTCTTCAAGGGGTGTGGCGGATTGGTTGCCGGCCTGAACCCGACCAGCAACAAGGCAATGCTGGATGCCGCCGACAATGACGCCTGACGTGAATGTATTGATTGCAGCGTCACGCAGCGATCATCCTCACCACAAAACAGCATTCGCAGTTCTGGACCAGGCTCTTGCAGCATGCGCCGATGGCGCAAGCCTGAAGCTGATGCCGATGGTTGTGGCCAGCTTCTTGCGGTTGGTGACAAACCCG
>CAIQON010000146.1 GCA_903873475.1 uncultured bacterium | reverse complement strand
GTGCACGCCCTTGCCGGCCAGTGCATTGAGGTACGCCGGCAGCGTCGCCATCAGCGTCTTGCCCTCGCCGGTGCGCATCTCGGCGATCTTGCCGTTATGCAGGACCATGCCGCCGATGAGCTGGACATCGAAGTGGCGCATGCCGAGCACGCGGCTGGAAGCCTCGCGCACGACCGCGAACGCCTCGGGCAGCAGTGCGTCCACCGGTTCGCCGCCGGCCACACGAGCCTTGAAGGCCACCGTCTTCGCGGCCAGTTCGGCGTCGGTCAGCGATTTGAGGGACGGTTCCAGCGCATTGATTCGCGCGACCGTCTGGCCGTAGCCCTTGAGCAGCCGCTGGTTGCGGCTGCCGAAAATCTTCTTGAATAGGTCTGAGAACATCGGTCGCTGCTGGAGGGTTGCCGGGGACGGCCCGGCTGGCCGGAAAACCCCCTAGTTTAACCGGGTAGACCCGTTGTTAGCGGACCACCGGCCGGAATCGTCGAGATTGCGGGTGATTCGGGCCGATTTCAAGCCCCGCGACCGACCTTGCAGGGCGCTGGCACGGCCCGCCAGCTCAGCCGGTGGTTTTCAGGAACCGGCTCGGGTTCTGGGCCAGGCCCCGGTGCCTGACCTCGAAGTGGAGGTGCGGACCGGTCGAGCGGCCGGTCGAGCCCACGTCGGCGATCCGGTGGCCACGGCGGACGACATCGCCGACCCTGACATGCACCAGGGACGCATGCGCGTACCGGGTCACCAGGTCGTTGCCGTGGTCGATCTCGACCATGTTTCCGTACTGCGAGTGGAATTCGGCGACCGCCACCACCCCGCTGGCGGCAGCCACGATCGGCGTACCCGGCTCGGCGAAGAAGTCGACCCCGTCGTGGAAGGTGTTGCGCCCGGTGAATGGATCGATACGCCAGCCGAAATTCGATGAAAACTGCCCGGCTGCGACCGGAAGGCCGCTCGGCACGAAGCTCCGGCGGGCGAAATCCATGCTGACGATCGACTCGATGATGCCCAGCCGTTCCGCCCGGTCGTCGACCTGGCGCGACAGCAGGTCGAGTTTCTGTCCGAGTTCGCCGACCGACAGTTCACGCGGGATCGCCGCACCCGGCCCCGGGATGGCGCCACCGCGGCCGGGCACCTGGTCGAACATGAACTCCTGGGACTTGAAGCCGGCGCTGCGCGCGAGGCGTTCACCCAGGGTATCGAGCCGGAGCAGGCGCGCCTGCATCTCGCCAAGGCGGGTGGCCATCATGTCGATGCTCTCGCGCAGCACTGCCTGGCCGTCACCGGCCGACGCGGCCGCATGCCCGTCCGATGCTGCCTGACCGATGCCGAAACGGACCACTGCGCCCTGGATACCTGCGACCAGCAACGCCACGACCAGCGACAATACCGCCAGTGCACCGGCGAACTGGTATCCGTTCAGTGCTATCGTTTTTCCGCTACCGAGACTTCCTGAAACGATGATGACGTTCACTGGTTCACTCTCCGCTTCATCCAACCCGTGCCGTCCGGTCGATGCAAGGTGCGTGCCACCACGTTCGGCAGCGCTGCCACGATGACCTCGCGATCGGTCGGCGACTTCGTGCAGTCGGAAGACCGACTGCGACTCCTGCACGCAGAAGCCCGGCGCCTGGGGAGGCTGCAGGCTCGGCTGGACGAACTGCTTCCGGGTTGGGTTTCGGGTTGTGCTTCGGTCGCCGCTGTGCGCGACGGCGTACTGACAATCGTGACTTCGAGCCCTGCAGTGGCGACCTCAGTGAGCCAGATGGCGTTGAGGCTTGCGGTGGAAATGCGCAAAAGCGCCGTGGAGGTTACGACAATCAAGGTCACCGTGCAACCCGGGGACGCCCGTGCACCCGCGCCGGACGGACTTCCGCCGCCCGCACCCTTGACGGACCAGACGCGCGCCGAATTGATGCGATTGGCAGCGAATGTCAGCGATCAGCGGCTGAAAAAGGCGCTGCAGGCCCTCGGGACGCGGAACAGCTCCCCGCGACAATGAAATTCTGCTGACAATACAGGGGTGGATTCACCCAGCTTCAGACGGCGAGGATGACCCGCTCCAGGATCAGCAGCAGCCCCATCGCGAGCAGGAAGACCACGCAGAACCTGAACGTGTTCCAGGCGAACGCAACATAGCGGCGCTGGCCGGTGAACACGTAGAGCAGGAGCGACACACCGATGGTGGCGATCACTGCGAACAGGATCAGCCGCAGGACGATCGCCACCGGCGATCAGCCGAAGGCCGGCTGCAGGCGGGCGAAGGCGGGGCCGCTGTCCTGCTGCTCGAAGCTCACCCTTTCGAATGCGCTCGTGTCAGCGAGCAGCACGCGAAGCAACTGGTTGTTCATCGCATGACCGGTCTTGTGGCCGGAGAACGCGCCGATCAGCGGATGGCCGAGCAGGTAGAGGTCACCGACGCAGTCGAGCACCTTGTGCTTCACGAACTCGTCGGCGTAGCGCAGCCCGTCCGGGTTGAGCACGCGGTACTCGTCCATCACCACGGCATTGCCGAGCGTGCCACCCAGGGCCAGGCCCTGGGCACGCATTGCCTCGACGTCCTGCATGAAACCGAAGGTACGGGCACGGCTGACTTCGCGCAGGTACGACTGCTCGGCGAAGTCGATCGTCACCTTGTTTCCGGAGCGTTCGAACACCGGATGCCGGAAGTCGATCGAGAGGGTGATGCGGAACCCCTCGAAAGGGTCGAAGCGGGCCACCTTGTCGCCCTGCACGACCTCGACCGGCTTGAGCACCCGGATGAAGCGCTTGGGCACCGGCTGCTCTTCGATGCCGGCAGACTGCACCAGGAACACGAACGGACCCGCGCTGCCATCCATGATCGGCAGTTCCGGGCCGGAGAGGTCGACATGCAGGTTGTCTATGCCCAGCCCCGCCAGCGCGGACATCAGGTGTTCGATCGTCCAGACCTTGTTCTCGCCCTCGCCGAGGCAGGTCGCCAGCCGGGTGTCGGTCACCGCGTGCGCAAGCGCCGGCAGGTCGGCCGCACCGGGCAGATCCGTCCGGTGGAACACGATGCCGGTATCGGGCGCAGCCGGGCGCAGGGTCATGTCGACCTTGTGGCCGGTATGCAGGCCCACGCCGGTAGTCCTGATCTTCGTCTTTAGGGTGCGTTGTCTGAGCATTTTTCGTGGGTTCCGTGCGAATTTCCGGAACATGACCACTGATGTTAACGCCTGACCGGTCATTTCGTTTCAGAAATCGGGGATGCCCGGCGCATCCCCGCTCCCTTGCTGCCTTGCAACCTTGCAACCTTGCCCGCTCAGTCAGCCTGCTTGCGCAGGAAGGCAGGGATGTCGTAGATCTCCAGGCCAGACTGCTTGAGTGCCTCGACGGTCGCGGTCGCGTCCCGGGTCTTGCGCCGGAACACCACCGGAACGTCGAGTTCGCCGTAATTGAGGGCGCCAGCCGAGGAACCGGCGCCATGGGCGATCATCTCGACCGGGCTGTTGTCCGTACCGGTCTTCACCACCGTGAACGCCTTGGGCTGGGCGCGGTTGACCGCGTTGCCAAGGCCGGTCGCGACGATGGTGACCCGGATGGAGTCGCCCATCTCTTCGTCGAACACCGACCCGACGATGGTGGTGGCGTCGTCGGCGAGGAATTCGCTGACGGTTTCCATCACCTCGTGGATCTCGCCGAGCTTCAGCTTGGACGCCGCGCCCGACACGTTGACCAGCACGCCGCGCGCGTTGTTCAGGTCGATGTTCTCGAGCAGCGGGCAGGCGACCGCCTGCTCGGCGGCGATCTTGGCACGGTCGACGCCGGAGGCGCTGCCCGAACCCATCATCGCGATGCCGGTTTCCGACATCACCGTGCGCACGTCGGCGAAGTCGACGTTGATCATGCCCGGCAGCGTGATGATCTCGGCGATGCCGGCCACCGCGCCGTGCAGCACTTCGTTCGCCGCCTTGAACGCATCCTGCATCGTGACGTCGGCGCCAAGCACTTCCATCAGCTTGTCGTTCGGGATCACGATCAGCGAGTCGACATACTGCGACAGGGCCTCGATGCCTTCCTGCGCGACACGCACCCGCTTGCGCTCGAAGGTGAACGGCTTGGTCACCACGGCGATGGTCAGGATGCCCATCTCCTTGGCGATCTCGGCCACCACCGGGGCTGCGCCGGTGCCGGTGCCGCCACCCATGCCGGCGGTCAGGAACAGCATGTCCGCGCCGCGGATCGCGTCGGCGATGCGCTCGCGGTCCTCGAGCGCGGCCTGCCGCCCGATGTCCGGGTTCGCGCCCGCGCCCAGGCCCTTGGTCAGCGCGCTGCCCAGGTGCAACTGGTTCTTCGACTGGCAGCGCTTGAGCGCCTGCGCGTCGGTGTTGGCGCAGATGAACTCCACGCCGTGTACGCCGCTGAGGACCATGTGGTCGACTGCATTGCCACCGCAGCCGCCCACACCGATCACCTTGATCACCGCTTCTTGATTCGACGAATCGAGAATCTCGAACATCGATTTCTCCTCTTGCCGGGTTGAACTTATCTGGATGCTGCCGATACCGTTGCTTCCATGCTGCCGTCGCGCTGCTTCACCGTCTGCCGAGGCACCCGCCGCCGCGGGTACCTCAGAAATTCCCCTGGAACCATGCCTTCATGCTGGCCAGTGCATTGCCGACCGGGCCTCGTGAAGCCCGTGACGTCGACATGCGCACCACCTGCCGCTGCCCCGCGATCAGCAGGCCCACGCCGGTGGCGAAGCGCGGGTTGCGCACCACCTCCGACAGGCCACCGACGTACTGCGGGACGCCGGCGCGAACCGGCATGTGGAAGACTTCCTCGCCCAGCTCGACCATGCCAAGCATCGCCGCGCTGCCACCGGTGATCACGATGCCCGATGACAGCAACTCTTCGTAGGCGGTGCGGCGCAGTTCCGCCTGCACCAGCGAATACAACTCCTCGACGCGCGGCTCGATCACCTCGGCCAGGGTCTGGCGCGACATCTCGCGCGGCCCACGGTCGCCGACGCCCGGAACCTCCACCATCTCGCGCGCATCGGCCAGCTTGGCGAGCGCGCAGCCGTAGCGCACCTTGATGTCCTCGGCGTCCTTGGTCGGGGTACGCAGCGCCATCGCGATGTCGTTGGTGATCTGGTCGCCGGCGATCGGGATCACGGCGGTATGCCGGATCGCGCCTTGCGAGAACACCGCGATGTCGGTCGTGCCACCACCGATGTCGACCAGGCAGACGCCGAGGTCCTTCTCGTCCTCGGACAGCACGGCCCAGGACGAGGCGAGCGGCTGCAGGATGAGGTCGGCCACCTCGAGGCCGCAGCGGCGCACGCACTTGACGATGTTCTGCGCCGCCGACACCGCGCCGGTGACGATGTGCACCCGGACCTCGAGCCGCACGCCGCTCATGCCCAGCGGCTCGCGCACGTCCTCCTGGCCGTCGATGATGAATTCCTGGTTCAGGATGTGCAGGATCTGCTGGTCGTTCGGGATGTTGACCGCCTTGGCGGTCTCGATCACCTGGTCGACGTCGGCCTGCGTGACTTCCTTGTCCTTGATCGCGACCATGCCATGCGAGTTGAAGCTCTTGATATGGCTGCCGGCGATGCCGGCATAGACATCCTTGATCTTGCAGTCGGCCATCAACTCGGCTTCCTCGAGGGCGCGCTGTATGGACTGCACGGTCGAGTCGATGTTGACGACGACACCCTTCTTCAGGCCTCGCGACGGGTGCTGTCCCATGCCGATGATCTCGAGTTCGCCGCCCGGCTTCACCTCGGCGACGATCGCCACGATCTTCGAGGTGCCGATGTCGAGGCCGACGATCAGGTTCTTGCTGTCTCGGATCTTGTTCATGACCGGCGCTCCACAGGTTTCGTTTCGACGCCACGCAGGCTCGGCCTGCCATCGCCGCGTCTTTCTCTTGCAGCGTCGCGCACATCGCTGATGCGCACCGCGAAGCCATTCGGGTAACGGAGGTCGACGTAGTCGAGGCGCGTCGACACCGGTGCGACCGTGCCTTCGTAAACCGACAGGAAGGTCGCCAGCCGTTCGTTGACCTGCTCGCGTCCCAGCTTCAGCACCAGGCCGCTGGTGAGGCGGACTTCCCATGCGCGGCGTGCCGAAAGCGTGATCTCGGCAGGCGCCTGACGTACCCGCGCCAGTTCCTGCCGGAACCAGGTGTAGCGGCTCGCGATCTCGGCCGCGCTGCCGGGCGGGCCGTTGAACACCGGAAGCCGGGCGTCGGATGCGGCCGAGAACACTTCGCCCTGGGTATTCACGAGGCCCGAGTCGCCCCAGCGCCCGATCGCCACGTGCTCTTCGAGCACGACATGCAACCCGTCCGGCCATACGCGCCGCACCTCCACGCGCCGCACCCACGGCAGCCGCTCGAACGCCTTGCGCGCCCCGGCCAGGTCGACGGTGAAGAAGTTTCCGGCGAGCTGCTTGCGCACGGTGGCCTCGACCTGTTCGCGGGTGACGTTCTGCAGTTCACCCAGCACGCGTACTTCCTTCATCGGGAAGATCGGCAGGTGGATCACGAGGAAGAAGACGGCGTACAGGCCAAGCACCGTCGCGATGCCATAGAGCGTGTTGGCCGCCGCGTTGAGCAGCGCGGGCCGGTCCCAGGCATCAGCCAGCATGGGCCATCTCCAGGATGCGCAGCACCAGTTGTTCGAACGACAGGCCCGCCTGCCGGGCCGCCATCGGCACCAGGCTGTGGCTGGTCATGCCGGGCGAGGTGTTCATCTCCAGCATCTGCACCGAACCGTCGTCGCGCAGGATCAGGTCGGCGCGGCCCCAGCCTTCGCAACCGAGCAGCGCGGCCGCGCGCAGGGTCAGTGCCTGGATCGAAGCCTCCTGCGCCGCGTCGAGTCCGCTCGGGCAGTGGTAGCGCGTCTGGTCGCTGAAATACTTGTTCCGGTAGTCGTAGTTGCCCTGGGGCGCCTCGATGCGGACCAGCGGCAGCGCCTGGTCGCCGAGGAAGCCTGCGGTCAGTTCGCGCCCGGCGATGAACGCCTCGGCCAGCACCAGTGCATCGAACGACGCGGCATGCTCCCAGGCCGCGCGCAGCTGCGAGACGTCGGTCACCTTGGTCAGGCCAAGGGTGGAGCCTTCGCGACCCGGCTTGACGATCATCGGCAGGCCGATCCTCTCGACCACGGCGGCGGGATCCGAGGCACCCGTCAGCACCTCCCAGGCCGGCGTCGGGACGCCGCCCGCGACCCAGACCATCTTCGTGCGCAGCTTGTCCATCGCCAGCGCGGAGGCCGCGACCCCGCTGCCGGTGTAGGGGATGCCGAGCAGTTCGAGCGCCCCCTGAACGGTGCCATCTTCGCCATAGCGGCCGTGCAGCGAGATGAAGGCGCGCTGGAAGCCTTCCTTCGCGAGTTCGAACACGCTGCGCTCGGCCGGATCGAACGGATGGGCATCGACACCGCTCGTACGCAGCGCCGCCAGCACGGCGTTACCCGAGAGCAACGAGATCTCGCGCTCCGCGCTGCGGCCGCCGAGCAGCACCGCGACCTTGCCGAACTTCGCCATGTCGTCCATCAAGCGTCCCCCACGATACGTACCTCGGGCACGAGGTCGATGCCGGCACCCAGCAGTACCCGTTTCCTCACCGCCTCGACCAGCGCCTCGATGTCCGACGCAGTGGCACCACCACGGTTGACGATGAAGTTCGCATGCCTGGTGGACACCTCGGCCCCGCCCACCGCCATGCCCTTGAGCCCGCACGCCTCGATCAGCCGCGCCGCATGGTCGCCGGGCGGGTTACGGAATACCGAACCGGCGTTGGGCTGCTGCAACGGCTGCGTCGCGATACGGCGCGACAGGAACTCCTTGATGCGCGCGCGCGAACGAAGGCCATCGCCGGCATCGAGCTGCAGCGTCGCGCCGACGAACCATTCGTCCTGCCCGAGCACGGACGGCGTGCCGCCCGGGCCCGCCTGCCCGAGCACGACATGTCGATAGCCCAGGTCGAACTCGGCGGGGGCACGCTCGACGAGCCGGCCATCGCGGGTGAGCAGCGTCGCCGCCACCACGCGGTCCCATGTCTGGCCGCCATAGCAGCCGGCGTTCATCGCCAGCGCCCCGCCCATCGTGCCGGGGATGCCGGCAAGGAACTCGGCGCCTTCGAGATCGTGCATCGCCGCAAAGCGCGCGACCTTCGGGCAGGCCACGCCCGCCTCGAAGCGCACCCGGGTGGCCGCGCCGTCGGCAGCCGCGGGCAGCAGCGACACCGATGAGAGCACGCCGTGCAGCAGTACGACCGTACCGCGAAAGCCGCCCTCGCGCACCAGCAGGTTGCTGCCCAGACCGACCACCAGCAGCGGTTCGGCGGCCGGGAGCCCACGCACGAATACGGCGAAGTCGTCGAGATCGGCCGGAATGTAGACGCGGTCGGCCGGTCCACCGACGCGCCAGCTCACGTGCTTCGACATCGGCACGTCGCGGCGCAGTTCCCCGCGCAGCGGTTGCGGCTTCATCGGCGTGAACTGGACGGGTTCGGCCATGTTCATCCTGCCGCCTGCCGGGCTGCGCGCAGCTGGGCCGGCACGCCGCCGATCGAACCGGCACCCATGGTCAGCACTACATCGCCCGGTTTCACGATTGCCGCGATCGCGCCCGGCAGATCACCGACCGTCTCGCTGAACACCGGCTCGACCTTGCCGCCCACGCGCACGGCACGGGCCAGCGCCCGTCCGTCGGCGGCGACGATCGGCGATTCACCAGCCGCATAGACCTCGGTCAGCACCAGCGCATCGACCGTCGACAGCACGCGCGCAAAATCCTCGAAGCAGTCGCGGGTGCGCGTGTACCGGTGCGGCTGGAATACGAGCATCAGGCGCCTGCCCGGAAAGGCACCGCGCGCTGCGGCAAGCGTCGCGGCCATCTCGACCGGGTGGTGGCCATAGTCGTCGACCAGCGTGAACGTACCGCCACCGCCCGGGACCTCGATCTCGCCCCAGCGCTGGAAGCGGCGGCCGACGCCACGGAACTCGGCCAGCGCGCGCAGGATCGCCGCATCATCGACACCGACCTCCATGCCGACCGCGATCGCCGCCAGCGCGTTCAGCACGTTGTGCACACCCGGCAGGTTGAGCACGACATCGAGTTCCGGCAAGGTCGTGCCATTCACGCGCGCGACCTTGAACCGCATCTGGCCGCCTTCGATATGCTCGATCGAGTGCGCCTGCACCTGAGCACCCGGCGTCAGCCCGTAGGTGGTGACCGGCTTGGTCACCCGAGGCAGTATCTCGCGCACGTTCGCATCGTCGATGCACAGCACCGCGTTGCCGTAGAAGGGCAGGTGCTGCAGGAAGTCGACGAACGCCTGCTTCAGCCGGCCGAAGTCCTGGCCGTAGGTCTCCATGTGGTCGGCATCGATGTTGGTGACGACCGAGACCACCGGGGTCAGGTACAGGAAGGACGCGTCGGATTCATCGGCCTCGGCCACCAGGAACTCGCCGCTGCCGAGCTTCGCATTGCTGCCGGCCGCCTCCAGGCGGCCACCGATCACGAAGGTCGGATCAAGCCCGCCTTCGGCGAGCACGCTGGCGATCAGGCTGGTGGTGGTGGTCTTGCCGTGGGTGCCGGCGATCGCGATGCCCTGCTTCAGCCGCATCAGTTCGGCGAGCATCAGGGCCCGGGGAACGATCGGCGTACGCGCGGCGCGCGCCGCGACCAGTTCCGGGTTGTCTTCCTTCACCGCGGTCGACACCACCAGCGCATCGGCGCCTGTCGCATTGCCGGCCGCATGTCCGATGTCGACGCGGATGCCGACCTTCTGCAGCCGGCGCGTGGTTGCGCTCTCGGCGAGGTCGGAGCCGCTGACCGAGTAGCCGAGGTTGGCCAGCACTTCGGCAATGCCGGACATGCCGCTGCCGCCGATGCCGACGAAATGCACATGGCGCACCTTATGGCGCATCGGCTGCCTCCATGCACACTTGCGCGACGCGGTGCGTCGCCCCGGGCTTCGCCACCGAACGGGCGCGCTCGGCCATCGCGAGCAGGGCCGGACGATCGATCGAGGCGAGTTTCTGCGCCAGGCGCTCGGGCGTGAGTTCAGCCTGCGGGATCAGCCAGGCCGCGCCGCGCTCGACCAGGAACCGGGCATTCACCGTCTGGTGGTCGTCGACCGCATGCGGGAACGGGACCAGGACCGACGCGAGCCCGGCACACGCGAGTTCGGCGATGGTGGTGGCACCGGCGCGGGCAATCACGAGGTCGGCTTCGGCATAGCGCTGCGCCATGTCGTCGATGAACGGCAGCAGCGTGGCTTCGACCCCGGCCCTTGCGTAGTTGGCCTGCAGTCCGTCGAGATGGTCGCGGCCAGACTGGTGCACCACGATCGGCCTCCGCTCTGCGGGCAGCTGTGCCAGGGCTTCGGGCACGCAGACGTTGAGCGCCTGGGCACCCAGGCTGCCGCCGATCACCAGCACACGCAGCGGACCGCTGCGGTCGGCGAAACGCTCGCGTGGCGGGGCGATCGCGGCAATTGCCTCGCGCACGGGATTGCCGGTCCATTCGGACCGGACGCCCTTGCCCAGCGCGTCGGGGAATGCACACAGCACACGGTCCGCGATGCGCGCCAGCACGCGGTTGGCGAGGCCGGGAACCGAGTTCTGTTCATGCACCACGAGCGGCCGGCGCAGCAACGACGCCATCATGCCTCCCGGGAACGCGATGTAGCCGCCCATGCCGAGCACGACGTCCGGGCGGCGGCGGAAGATCGCCTGCGCGCACTGCCAGAATGCCAGGCTCAGGTCGAAGGGCAATCGCGCCAGGCGCAGCAGTCCCTTGCCACGCACACCCCCGAAACTTACCGGCTCGATCTCGAAACCGTACTGCGGGACGATGGATGACTCCATCCCGCGTGGCGAGCCGAGCCACACCACGTTCCAGCCTGTGCCGTGAAGCCACTGCGCGACCGCCAGTGCCGGGAAGATGTGGCCGCCGGTACCGCCAGCCATCACCATGAGCGTGCGGGGACCCCTCGCCGGGTGGCTCATGCTGGCCCTCCCTTCATCAGCCGCCGGTTCTCGTAGTCGACGCGCAGGAGCAGGGCGAGGGCGAGGCAGTTGGCGAGTACGGCGCTGCCGCCGAAGGAAAGCATCGGCAGCGTCAGGCCCTTGGTGGGCAGCACGCCCATGTTCACGCCCATGTTGATCACCGCCTGCGCGGAGATCCACAGGCCGACGCCGTGCGCGACCAGCGCCTGGAAGCTGCGCTCGAGCCGCGCGGCCTGCGCGCCGATCGCGAACGACCGCCAGGCGATCCAGGCGAACAGCGCGATCACGCCGGCGACGCCGACGAAACCCAGTTCCTCGGCGATCACCGCGAGCACGAAATCGGTATGGGCTTCGGGCAGGTAGAACAGTTTCTCGACGCTGGCACCCAGGCCGACGCCGAGCCATTCGCCGCGCCCGAACGCGATCAGCGCATGCGACAGCTGGTAGCCCTTGCCGAACGGATCGGCCCACGGATCCATGAATCCGATGATCCGCTGCAACCGGTAAGGAGAAGTCACGATCAGCGTGACGAAGCCGGCCGCCAGGAGCACCAGCAGCCCCGCGAACAGCCGCCAGTTCATCCCGCCCAGGAACAGGATTCCCATCGCGATCAGGGTAATCACCGCGAACGCACCGAAGTCAGGCTGGAGCAGCAACAGCGCGCCAGTGAACAGCATCACCAGCAGCATCGGCAGAAAGCCCTTCTTCAGGCTGTCGACATAGGCGGCCTTGCGCACCGTGTAGTCGGCCGCGTACACCACCGCGAACAGCTTCACCAGCTCGGAAGGCTGCAGGTTGAGCACGACCAGGGGCAGCCAGCGCCGCGCGCTGTTGATCTCGCGGCTCACGCCAGGTACCAGCACCAGAAGCAGCAGCAGCACGCCGAAGCCGAACAGCCATGGCGCGAAGCGCTGCCAGATCGCTGTCGGCACCTGGAACGCGACTGCGGCCGCCACCAGGCCGATGCCGACGAACATGGACTGCCGGACGAGGTAGAAATGCGCGCGGTTCCCGGTGAAGCGCCCGGCTTCGGCAATCGCGATCGAGGCCGAGTAGACCATCACGATGCCGATCGCCATCAGCAGCAGCACGGCCCAGACCAGGCTCTGGTCGTAGTCGGCCATCACCCGCCGCGGACGTTCGGCTTCGTAGTAGAGCGCGCTCATGCAGCGCCCTCTCCGGCGCCAGGCTTCGCCGGTCCGATCGCGCTGACCGCCTTCAGGAACACCTGCGCGCGGTGAACGTAGTTGCGGAACATGTCGTAACTCGCGCACGCCGGCGACAATACGACCGCGTCGCCGCTGTGCGCGAGTTCGCGCGCGCGGGACACCGCGGCCTCGAGCGAATCCGCCCGCTCGACCGGCACCGCGATGCCCTCGAGCGCGCGCGCGATGCGTTCGCCGTCGACGCCGATCAGCACCACCGCACGCGCGGCCCTGGCGACCACCGCGGCCAGCGGCGCGAAATCCTGGCCCTTCCCGTCCCCGCCGGCGATCAGCACCACCGGCTTCGGGAAGCCGGTGAGGGCCGCGACGGTCGCGCCGACATTGGTCCCCTTCGAATCGTCGTAGAACCCGACGCCATCGATCTCGGCGATGCACTGCATCCGGTGTGGCAGGCCGCGGAAACCGCGCAGCGCATCGAGCAGCGGCGGGTAGGGCAGGTCGATCGCACGCGCCAGCGCCAGCGCCGCCAGTGCATTGGCCACGTTGTGCATGCCGGGCACCGGCAACTGCCCGACCGGCATCAGCTTCGTATCGCCCTGCGCGAGCCACGGCCCGCAGCCATCGGCTGCAGGCGCCACGCCCCATTCGTGCTCGGCGCACGGGCGATCGCCACCGAACGAATACAGCGTACGGCCGTCGATGCGCATCGCCATCGAGGCCGGGTCGTGCCGGTTGAGCACCTGGATGCCTTCGCCCTGGAAGATGCGCGCCTTGGCGGCACCGTACTCGCCGATGTCGGCATAGCGATCGAGGTGATCCTCGGACAGGTTGAGCATCGCGGCTGCGTCCGCCCCCAGGCTGGAGGTCGATTCCAGCTGGAACGACGACAGCTCCAGCACGATGGCCTGCGGCTGCCGGCCCGCCGCGCTACCTCCGGACTCGATCTCGCCGAGCGCATCGAGCACCGGCAGGCCGATGTTGCCGGCGACCAGCGTCTCGAGGCCGGCGCGACGTGCCATTTCACCCGCCATTTCGGTCACGGTGCTCTTGCCGTTGGTGCCGGTGATCGCAATCGTCTTCGCGCCCGGCGCGATCGCATGGCGGTGGCGCGCGAAGATCTCGATGTCGCCGAGCACCGGGACGCCGCGCGCGATCGCGCGCGCGACCGCCGGCTCCGAGCGCGGCACGCCGGGCGACAGCGCGATCCAGTCGGCCACGTCGAGCGCGGCGGCATCGATCGGGCCGAGGTGCACCGGAACATCCGGAAGCGCCGCACGCAATTCGCGTGCGCCGGGCGGATCCGCGCGCGTGTCCCAGGCATCGACCGTCGCGCCATGGCGCGCGAGGAATCGCACGCAGGACACGCCGGTCGCACCGAGCCCGACCACCGCGACCCGCTCCGCCGCATGCCGGCGCCCGGCCGCGCCGGCACCGATCGCGCGGGCGGCCGGGCCCGCGGCGAAGGCGGTGGCGGCGGAACGGGTGGCGTGGACGGAAGTCATCTGGCGCTCAGCGCAATTTCAGCGTCGACAGGCCCGCGAGCACCAGCAGCGCGGTGATGATCCAGAAGCGAACCACGACCTGGTTCTCCTTCCAGCCCTTGAGTTCATAGTGGTGGTGCAACGGCGCCATCCGGAACAGCCGCTTTCCGGTGAGCTTGAAAGAGGCGACCTGCAGCACGACCGACAGGGTCTCGACCACGAACACGCCCCCCATCACGAACAGGACGATCTCCTGGCGCGTGATCACCGCGATCGTGCCAAGCGCGGCGCCCAGCGCCAGCGCGCCGACGTCGCCCATGAACACCGCTGCAGGATAGGCGTTGAACCACAGGAACCCGAGCCCCGCCCCGGCGATCGCGGCGCAGAACACCGTCAGCTCGCCCGCACCCGGGATCAGCGGGAAGCCCAGGTACTTGGCAAACACGGCGTTGCCCGCGACGTAGGCGAAGATGCCCAGCGCCGAGCCGATCATCACGGTGGGCAGGATCGCCAGCCCGTCGAGTCCGTCGGTCAGGTTGACCGCGTTGCTGGTGCCGACGATCACGAAATAGGTGAGGGTCACGAAGCCGATCGCCCCGAGCGGATACGCGAAGTTCTTGAAGAACGGCACGATCAGTTCGGTCTGCGCGGCGCTGCCGCTCCACGCGAGGAAGATCGCCGCCGACAGCCCGATCACCGATTGCCAGAAGTACTTCGTGCGCGCCGGCAGGCCCTTCGGATTACGGTGGATGACCTTGCGGTAGTCGTCGACCCAGCCGATCACACCGAACCCGAGGGTGACCACGAGCACCACCCACACGAAGCGGTTGCTCAGGTCGGCCCACAGCAGCACGGTGATGGCGATCGACACCAGGATCAGCGCACCGCCCATCGTCGGCGTACCGCTCTTGGCCAGGTGCGACTTCGGGCCATCGTCGCGCACGGACTGCCCGATCTTGTAGAGCGTGAGCTTGCGGATCATCGCCGGGCCGACCATCAGGCAGATGAATACGGCGGTGATCGTCGCCAGCATCGCGCGCAGCGTGAGGTAGCTGAACACGTTGAACGCGCGTTCATACTGGGTGAGCCACTGTGTGAGCGCGAGCAGCATTGGTCAGTGCACTCCGTCGACTGGCGTGGCGGCCAGTTGCCCGACCACGCGTTCCATGCGCATGAAGCGCGAACCCTTGACCAGCACGGTCACCCCCGGATCAAGAACCCGCCGGGCGGCTGCGATCAGTTCATCGATGTCGGTGAAGTGGCGCCCGGGCAGGCCGAAGGCTTCGCTCGCCCGCGCCGATTGCTCGCCCAGGGTCAGCACGAGGTCGAGCCCGAAGTGGCGCGCCGCGGCACCGACCTCGGCATGCATCTGCGGGCCGCCGGCGCCGAGTTCGCCCATGTCTCCGAGCACCAGCACCCGAACGCCGTCGCGCTCGGCCAGCACTTCGATCGCGGCCAGCGCCGAATCCGGGTTCGCGTTGTAACTGTCGTCGATCACCATCGAGCCTTCCAGTCCGGGGAGCAGCCGCAGCCGTCCGGTCACCGGCCGGAAGCCGTCCAGGCCGGTCAGCACCGCATCGAGCCCGGCGCCGCAGGCAATGGTCGCGGCGGTGGCGGCCAGTGCATTGCGTACGTTGTGCAACCCGGGGACGTTGATCCGAGCCTCTGCTTCGCCGAGCGGCGTACGCAGATTCAACGCGGCGCCGTCCTTGTCGAGGTGCCAGCCTGCCGAGACCGCAGCTGCATGTTCGAGCCCGAAGTCGACGACACGCTTCGTGCCGGCCAGTCCTCGCCAGAAGCCCGCGAAACGATCGTCGGCGTTGATGACCACCGTGCCACCCGGCCTGAGGCCTTCGATGATCTCGCCTTTCGCCGCGGCGATCGCCTCGCGCGAGCCGAGGTTCTCGATGTGCGCGAGGCCCGCGTTTCCGATCACCACGACGTCGGGCTGCGCGATGCGGGTCAGGCGGGAAATCTCGCCGCCGTGGTTCATCCCCATCTCGATCACGGCATAGCAGTGCGCCGGGCGGATCCCCAGCAGGGTCAGCGGCACGCCGATCTCGTTGTTCAGGTTGCCGGGCGTGGCCAGCACGGCCGCCGCGGCTGCCCTGGCGGCATCGAGCGGATCGGCTGGTGCCGCGAGCGGTGCCGCACGGTGCAGTGCAGCCTCTGCGCGCAGGATGGCCGCGGTCATTTCCTTGATGGTGGTCTTGCCGTTGCTCGCGGTGATCGCGACGAGCGGCCCTTGCAGCCGGGCCCGATGGGCAGCGGCCATCTGGCCAAGCGCGCGACGGGTGTCCTCGACGACAACGATCGGCAGGCCAGGCACGGTCCTGGCGCAGCCCTGCGCGAAGGCATCGCCGCCAACCATCGCGGCAGCCGCGCCGGAAGCAGCGACCTGGCCCAGGAAATCGTGTCCGTCGAACGTCTCGCCCCGGATCGCGACGAACAGCGCACCCGGCACAAGCCGCCGGCTGTCGATGGTGACCGATTCGAACGGCACGTCCAGGCCGCTCAGCTGACCCCCGGTAGCGCGGGCGGCCTCGGACAGCATCATCAGGGCCATCGGATCAGGCTCCCGTTCCGGCGCGTGCACGCTGCGCGTCCGCCGCGACCGACCGGTCGTCGAACGGATGCCGGACGCCCGCGATGTCCTGCCAGGCCTCGTGTCCCTTGCCGGCGACCAGCACGATGTCGGAGCTTCCGGCCTCGGCCACCGCGCTCGAGATCGCGCGCGCACGGTCGGCTTCGACATGCAGCAGCGAGGACGTGCGCACGTCGCGCGCGCCGGCGATCACGGCCTCGATGATCCGCTCGGCGGGTTCGCTGCGGGGGTTGTCGCTGGTCACCCACACGCGATCGGCGAGCTGCGCGGCGATCGCCCCCATCAGCGGACGCTTGCCGGGATCGCGGTCTCCGCCACAGCCGAAAACGCAGGTCAGGCGGCCACCCGCGGGCAGTGCGGCGCGCAGCGTCTCGAGGGCCTTGGCCAGCGCGTCCGGCGTATGGGCGTAGTCGACCACGACCAGCGGTGCGCCTGCGGCCGTGCCGGCAGCCACGCGTTGCATCCGCCCGGCGGGTGCATCGACGGCGGAGAGCAGCTCGCCGAGGCGCGCTGCGTCGACACCCGAGGACAGCAAGGCGCCGGCGGTCGCGAGCAGGTTGGACGCGTTGAACTCACCGAGCAGACCGCTCTCGACGGGCACGCGCGTCGAGCCGACCACGATATCGAGGCGCAGCCCGCGCCGATCGAGCCGCAGGTCGTGCCCGGCGAGCGCCGCGCCCGGATGGTGCAGTCCGAAACCCAGCACCGGCACGCCGCGCGCCGCGACGCGGGCGGCGAGGCCACGCCCGAACGGATCGTCCAGGTTGATCACCGCGGCACCGAGCTCAGGCCAGCCGAACAGCTTTTCTTTCGCGGCACCGTAGGCCTCGAAGTCGGGGTGGTAGTCGAGATGGTCGCGGGTGAGGTTGGTGAACACCGCCACGTCGATGTTCACCGCATCGAGCCGGTGCTGGTCGAGCGCGATCGAGGATGCCTCGATCGCGACCGCATGGGCGCCTTCGCGCACGAAACGGGCGAGCGCGGCATGCAGCGTCACCGCATCCGGCGTGGTGTTCGCCAGGGACTGCATCGACGCATCGCCGGGATAGCCGGCGCCGAGCGTACCGACGAGCGCGCACTTGCGGCCGCTCGCCTCGAGCGCCTGGGCGATGCCTCGGGTGACCGAGGTCTTGCCGTTGGTGCCGGTCACCGCGATCACCGACAGCGACCGCGAGGGATGGCCGTACACATGGCTGGCCAGGGCACCGAGCCGGTGCTGCAGGCCATCGATCGACAGGTTCGGCACCCGCCACGACGCTTCCCAGCGGAAGCCGTCCGCGGCATCCCAGATCACCGCCGCCGCGCCCTGCCCGATCGCCTGCGCGATGAAAGCACGGCCGTCCAGCGAGCGACCCGGGCAGGCAACGAACACGTCGCCGGGCTGCACGCGGCGGCTGTCGAGCGCGAGCGAAGTCACCGGCACGCCCAGCGCTGCGAGCGAGGCCGGATCGAAGGCCAGCATGGCGGGCGCATGGACCGTCACACCTCCTCCTTCACTTCGATACCCGGTGGCGGCAGCACGATGTTGTTGAACGGCGCGTCGTGCGCGACGCCGAGCATGCGCAGCGTGCCGGCGGTGATCTGGCTGAATATCGGCGCGGCGACCGCCCCACCGTAGTACGCGCCGTTCGAGGGTTCATCGATCATCACGGCCACGATCACCCGCGGCGCCGACGCCGGCGCGAAGCCGATGAACGATGCGACATAGCGCGATACATAGACGCCGTTCTCGATCTTGCGCGCGGTGCCGGTCTTGCCGGCCACCCGATACCCGGCGACCTGGGCGCGCGGTGCGGTACCGCCCGGGCCGGTCGCGAGTTCGAGCATCTCGCGCACCCGGCGCGCCGTCTCTGCCGAAATCACGCGCGGGGCTGGCGGCGGGCTGTCGACGCGCACGATCGAGGTCGGCCGCATCTCGCCGTCGGTGGCGAAGATCGAGTAGGCACGAGCGATCTGCAGCAGGGTGACCGACAGGCCATGGCCGTAGGACATCGTCGCCTGCTCGATCGGCCGCCAGGTCTTCGGCGCGCGCAGCCGGCCATGGCCTTCGCCCGGGAACCCGACCTTCGTCGGCAGCCCGAAGCCCGCATCGCTGAACGACTGCCACAGCGTGGCCGACGGCAACTGCAGCGCGATCTTCGCCGATCCCACGTTCGATGACTTCTGCAGCACCTGCGTCACGGTAAGCGCGCCGAGGGGACTGACGTCTCGAATCGTGTTCGGGCCGATGGTGAGTGAACCAGGACCCGTCTGGATGATGCTCTCCGGGCTCACGATGCCAGCCTCGAGGCCGGCGGCGATGGTGAAAGCCTTCATCGTCGAGCCGGGCTCGTAGAGATCGATGATCGCGCGGTTGCGCGTCTGCTGGCCGGTCAGCCTGCCACGGTTGTTCGGATTGAATGCAGGCAGGTTGACCAGCGCGAGCACTTCGCCGGTCTGCACGTCGATCACGACCGCGCTGCCGGCCTTGGCCTTGTGCTGCGCGACTGCAGCCTTGAGCTCCCGGTAGGCGAGATACTGGATCTTCTGGTCGATCGACAGCGCGAGGTCGCGGCCCTGCTGCGGCACGCGCAGGCTCTCCATGTCCTCGATGATCTGGCCGCGCTTGTCCTGCATCACGCGGCGACTGCCCGGCTTGCCCGCGAGCCACTCCTGGTAGGCCAGCTCGATGCCCTCCTGGCCATTGTCGTCGACGTTATTGAAGCCGACCAGGTGCGCGGCCACCTCGCCCGCCGGATAGTAGCGGCGATACTCGCGCTCGAGCAGCACGCCAGGGATCTTCAGTTGCAGCACGCGCGCAGCCTGGTCGGGCGGCAGCTGGCGCTTCAGGAACACGAAGTCACTGCTGGACTCCGACACCCGCTTGCGGATGCTGGCCACGTCGATATCGAGCAGCTTCGCCAGCGCCGACGCCTGCGCATCGGTCATCCGCAGGATGCTCCGGCTCACGCCCGCCGACTCGACCGGGGTCGAGATGGCCAGGGGTTCGCCGAATCGGTCGGTGATCACGCCGCGGCTGGCAGGGACTTCGATCACGCGCGTGAAGCGCGCTTCACCACGGGCCTGCAGGAAATCGTCGTGGACGCCCTGCAGGTAGAAAGCCCGGCCGAGCATCACCGCGAACGCGACCATCACCCATGCGAACATGAACCGCGCGCGCCAGCGCGGCAGCTTCAGCGCGACCGTGGGTACCGACGATGCGCGAGCCACGCTCATCGGGCCACCCGTTCCGACGGCAGGGCCGCCGGCTTGCCCGGCTCGCCGCGCGCGACCACCTGCACCTTCGCAGGCGCCGGCGTCTGCATCTTGAGCTGTGCCAGCGCGACCTTCTCGATGCGCGCATGCATCGCCCAGGTGCTCTGTTCGAGCTGAAGCTGCCGGAATTCGGTCTCCAGCCTGCGCTGCGTCACCTGCTCGCGGTCGAGTTCGGAGAACAGCCGCCGCGCCTTGTGCTGCGCCGACACGGCACCCAGGGCCGAGACGACCAGCAGCGCGAGCAGGATGAGGTTGACCCGGGTCATCGCGCGCTCAATGCTCCGCGCCATGTACCGGCGTTGCCGGGGACACGCGCTCGACCCAGCGCATCACGGCACTGCGCGCGCGCGGATTGGCGGCGATCTCTGCGGCATCGGGCCGCACCGCCCGGGCCGGCCGCGCGACCAGCGGCGCCGGCATCTCGGATGCGCGCAGCGGCAGGCGCAGCGGTGGCTGAGACGGCTGGGCGGCGGCGCGCATCGCCTGCTTCGCGATGCGGTCCTCCAGCGAATGGAAACTGATCACCACCAGGCGCCCGCCCGGATGGAGCATGTCGATGCACTTCGGCAGCGCTATCTCGAGGCGCGCAAGCTCTTGATTGACGTGAATCCGTAAAGCTTGAAAGGTGCGTGTCGCCGGGTCCTTGTCAGGCTCCCGCGTGCGGACCGCAGAAGCCACGAGTGCGGCAAGCTGACGTGTGCGGACGATCGGTTGCTGCGCTCTTGCCGCAACAATCGCTCCTGCAATCGATTGAGCATACCGTTCTTCGCCATAGTCCCTGATCACCCTGCGGATATCGCGTTCAGTTGCGCGCGCGAGCCACGCGCTGGCTGTTTCACCCTGTGTGGTGTCCATCCGCATGTCGAGCGGACCGTCATTCCTGAAGCTGAACCCTCGCTCTGCCGTGTCGAGCTGGGGCGAGGACACGCCCAGGTCGAGCAGGATGCCGTCGACGCTGGCGATGCCGCGCGCGCGCAGCCGCTCGTCGATCGAATCGAAGCTCGCGTGCTCGATACGGAAGCGCTCATCGGCGATCTGCCGAGCGCACTCGACCGCTTCAGGGTCCTGGTCGAATGCGACCAGCCTGCCAGCCGCGCCGAGGCGTCCGAGCAGCGCACGGCTGTGACCACCGCGCCCGAATGTCCCGTCCACGTAAGTTCCTGATTGCCGTACCGCCAGCGCCTCGACCGCGGCTTCCAGCAGCACCGGAGCGTGCCGCGAGCCGTCGTTCACAGCGAAAAGCCCTCCAGCCCGGGCGGCATGCCGCCTCCTGGAAACCCGGAGACGCGCGCACTCTGTTCATTCCAGCGTGCACTGTCCCAGATCTCGAACTTGCGCCCCTGGCCGACCAGGGTCGTCGCCCGCGAAAGCGATGCGAACTCGCGCAGCGCCGGGCCGACCAGGATGCGACCCTGGGCATCCATCTCGACATCGTCGGCATAGCCGCCGATCAGCCGCTGCAGCCCGCGCACGCGATCGTCGAAGCTCGGCAGCTTCATCAGCTGATCGTAGATCGGCTCCCACTCGGAGAGCGTGTAAAGCAGAAGACAGCGGCTGGGGTCGGCGGTGACGACGAGACGGCCGTCCCCCTGCGCGAGCAGCGCATCGCGATACTTCGTCGGGATCGCCAGCCGGCCCTTGCCGTCCATGCTGAGCTGTGCGACGCCTCGAAACACCCGGACTCCCTCGGCCCATCGGCCCTGTCTTTGCAGAACGGAAAAAGGGTGCGATCAGGTTTCCAGCCAAATCCAGCCTGGAATTCCCCTAATTCACCACTTCTTTCCACCAAGCCCCACGTTAACCCTAATTATTCCGCCGGTCAACGGCACGAATACGATTTATCGTGGACGAACAAGGACTTATCTGACAAAGCAGCCGAGCGACCGCACTTTCATTACTCGAATGAAATGAGTCGTATAACCGCCGAACTGAAGGTATTACTTTAAGTTCGAGGCGATCGAGCCCGTTCGAAGAACCCCTGGCGGACGTTGATGGACGACCGGCGGGGGCCCTGCGGGGCCAGGAAATGAATGCGGGTGCGTGAAGTCGGCCGATAAGCCGGGTTCTGTCGAGGACAGTCATTCATCTGGGCCGGCGGTTACCCGACGGCTCGAGCGACCTACCCGGGGGCAACGCGAGCAGCGCCAGTGCCCCCCGATTTGGTCTTGCTCCGGATGGGGTTTGCCGTGCCGTTCGCGTTACCGCGAACGCGGTGCGCTCTTACCGCACCGTTTCACCCTTGCCTGTGCCTTTCGGCCATCGGCGGTCTGTTCTCTGTGGCACTTTCCGTCGCCTTGGGCCATGGCTTTCGCCACCGCTTGCTGCGCCCGGCCGTTAGCCGGCATCCCGCTCTGTGGAGCCCGGACTTTCCTCCGCACCGACGAGCGGCACGGCGACTGTCTGGCTGACTTCACGCTCCGGGAGTGTAGCCCAATGCAACCCGGCACCCCGATGTTTCGGCGGCCCGGGCGGCAGGCGCGCAGCGACTCAGTCCCCGGGAAGCATCCGCCACTGCAACGGCTCGCCAGCCCGCAAGGGCACCAGCGTGTCCGTGCCGTACGGATACTCCGTCGGCGCATCCCAGCGCTCGCGCACCAGTACCACCTTGCCGCCATTGCGCGGCAGGCGGTAGTAGTCGGGACCATGGAAGCTCGCGAACGCCTCGAAGCGGTCGAGTGCACCGGCCCGGTCAAAGGCTTCGGCGTACAGTTCGAGTGCGGCATGCGCGTTGAAGCAGCCGGCGCAACCGCAGTCGGTCTCCTTCGTGTGCCGTGCGTGCGGCGCGCTGTCGGTGCCGAGGAAGAACTTCGGGTTGCCCGAAGCGGCGGCGTCCATCAGCGCCTGGCGATGCACCTCGCGCTTGAGTACCGGCAGGCAGTAATAGTGCGGCCGGATGCCTCCGACGAAGATGGCGTTGCGGTTCATCAGCAGGTGGTGCGGCGTGAGCGTCGCGGCGACCTGCGGACCGCACGACTCGACGAAGGACACCGCATCACGCGTGGTGATGTGCTCCATCACCACGCGCAGCCCCGGCATGTCGCGAACCAGCGGCGACAGCACGCCGTCGATGAAGGCGAGTTCGCGATCGAACAGGTCGACGCTGGCATCGGTCACTTCGCCATGGACGAGCAGCGGCAGCCCGAGGCGCTGCATCGCCTCCAGCGCCGGACGCGCACGGTCGACATGGGTCACGCCGGAATCGGAGTTCGTCGTCGCGCCCGCCGGGTAGTACTTCACCGCCTTGACGATGCCGGAGGCCACGGCGGTCTCGATCTCGGCCGCCGTGGTGCGGTCGGTCAGGTAGAGCGTCATCAGCGGTTCGAAGTCGCTGCCGGCCGGCAGCGCCGCCAGGATGCGTTCGCGGTATGCCATTGCCATGGCGGTGGTGGTCACCGGTGGACGCAGGTTGGGCATCACGATCGCGCGCGCAAACTGCCGCACCGTGTGGGGCAGCACCGCCGGCAGGTACTCGCCATCGCGCAGGTGCAGGTGCCAGTCGTCCGGACGGGTGAGCTCGATGCGGTCGATCGACGCACCGGCAGTGGTGGTCGCGGAAGTCTTCGATTCGGTGATGGCAACGGTGGCGTTCAAGGCAGCATCCAGGGTTATGGCAGTGCGTGACCGGACGAAACACAGGCCGTCAGCTTAGCGGCTCTTCAACGCGAGCGCGAGCTTGTACGCATGGTCGCGTGGCACGCCGCACAGGCGCGAGGCTACATGCGCCGCGCGGCTCGCGGGCAGTTCGGCCAGCAGTTCGGCCAGCACGCGCTCGGTCTCGACGTCGCCGGCGGCCGGTGCTTCGCCTGGCTCATCGACCACGAGCACGAACTCGCCGCGCCGGCGATCGGCATCCGCCTCGATCCAGCCGACCGCATCGGACAGCGGACAGACATGGACCGATTCGAACAGCTTGGTCAGCTCGCGCGCGATGACCACGGTGCGGCTGCCGCCGAGCATCGTGCACAGGTCGCCCAGAGACTCGACGACGCGATGCGGCGACTCGTAGAAGACAAGCGCCGCCGGCACATGGCGCACCGCCTCGATCGCGCTGCGCCGCCGATCGCCGGTGGCCGGCAGGAAGCCGCAGAACAGGAAGGCGGATGGCTCCAGCCCGCTGACCGACAGCGCCGCGATCGCGGCATTCGGGCCCGGCACCGCGAACACCGGCTGGCCGGCCAGGCGCGCGGCGCGAACGACACCGGCACCCGGGTCGCTGATGGCCGGCGTCCCGGCATCACTCACCAGCGCGACGGTCGCGCCCCCTCGCAGCAATTCGACGATGCGCTCGGCCTGGGCGCGTTCATTGTGGGCATGGAGCGGCAGCATGCGGCCGCGTGGTGCCGGCGCGCCTGCAGAAAACAGCTTGCGCGTGACCCGCGTATCCTCGGCGGCTATCCAGTCGGCGGCCTCGAGTATCGACCGCGCCCTCGGCGATAGATCACCCAGATTTCCGATGGGTGTGGCCACCACATATAATCCGCCGGTCCCGGTGGCCGATCGCCCAGGATCTTCCCCTTCATGCTGCATCTCGTAGTCCTCGCGTTGCGCCGCCAAGTCTGCGGCATCCGCACCCTGGTGACCAGCGTGCTGTCGGCTGCCGTGCTGCTGGCCGGTGCGGTGTTGCCCGCGGTGGCCCAGCCACTGCAGAAGCCCGCGCCGTCGGCCGTGCCCGGCGCAACGGTCATCGCCGTGCTGCTGCCGCTCGACTCGCCCGTGTTCGGCCGGGCCGCGACGCATGTGCGCAACGGTCTCTCGGCCGCGTGGTCGCAATCCGCGGCCAAGGGCCGTATCAACCTGCGCTTCATCCCCGTCGGCGACCAGCCGAACGACGTGATCGCCGCCTACAACCAGGCGCTGGCCACCGGCGCACAGGCGATCGTCGGACCGCTGATCCGCGACCAGGTCACCGCGCTGGCCAACGGTCTTGCGCTGAGCGCGGCGGTGACGGTACCGACGCTGGCGCTCAACATCATCGATGGCGATGCACGGCTGGCACGCAACCTCTTCCTGTTCGGCCTGTCCACCGAGAGCGAGGCGCGGCAGGTCGCACGGCTCGCCTTGCGCGACGGCCATCGCCGAGCGCTCGTCCTGGCGCAGCCCAGCGTGTTCTCGCGCCGGTTGCAGCAGGCCTTCATCGACGCATTCGCGCAGGGCGGCGGCGCGATCGCCGGCCAGCATCTGGCAGTCACCGACCTGGCTGCGATGAACCGCATGCGCGCTGCCGCGACCAGCCAGGACGCGGATATGGTCTTCATCGCGGCCGACCTGCCTACTGCACGCACGGTACGTCCGTTCCTCGAGACGAAGCTGCCGACCTATGCAACATCGCAGCTGTGGTCCGGCCCGATCGATCCGAACGCCAACATCGACCTGAACGGCACCCACCTGCTCGACATGCCGTGGCTGCTGCACCCCGACCATCCCGCAGTGATGGTCTACCCGCGCAGCCAGCCCGTGCTCGCGCCGGACAACGAGCGGCTCTATGCACTCGGCATCGATGCCTTCCGGCTCGCCGAACTGGCGGTCGAAGGCGGCATCCAGCCCGGCCTCTCGCTCGACGGCGTCACCGGGCGCATCACGCTCGAGCGAAGCAACTGGCTGATGCGCGAGCCGGTCCCGGCGCAGGTCTGGCAGGGCCAGCTGGTGCCAGGCACCGAACGCCGGTAACCCTCGGGCCATGGCGCGCACCCCCCGTCAGGCGAATGGCAGCGAAGGCGAAGACCAGGCTGCCGCACACATCGAGAAGGCCGGCCTGCGCGTGCTGGCGCGCAACTGGCGATGCCGTGCCGGCGAACTCGACATCGTCGCAAGCGATGCCGATGGCACGCTGGTGTTCGTCGAAGTGCGACGGCGGGCATCGGCGGCCTTCGGCGGCGCGGCCGCCAGCATCACTCCGGCCAAGCAGTTGCGGCTCGCCCGCGCAGCGGAGTTCTACCGGCAGGTGATGCGCTGCACGCAACGGCCCTGCCGCTTCGACGTCGTCCTGATCGAGTCGGGCCGGCTCGAATGGATCCGCGACGCGTTCCAGCCTGGCACCTGACCGCTGGTGCACGGGCCGGGCGGACACCAGCACACCCGGCCGCGCGTTGCGACGTAGAATGGGGTAATGGAACCCACGGAACTGCTCGAGCGCATCACCGCGCGATTCGAGGAAAGCGCCCGCCTCAAGCGAGAGATGGCCCCCATGCTCGCCGGGCCGATCCTCGCTGCGGGTCGCATGATGGCCGGGACACTGGCCTCCGGCGGACGCGTGCTGGCCTGCGGCAACGGTGGATCGGCGGCCGATGCCCAGCATTTCGCAGCGGAGCTGCTCAACCGCTTCGAGTGCGAACGCCCGCCGCTGGCCGCCATCGCGCTGACCACGGACAGCTCGACGCTGACCTCCATCGCGAACGACTACGACTACCGGCAGGTTTTCTCCAAGCAGGTCCAGGCGCTGGGGCGCGGCGGCGACGTGCTGCTGGCAATCTCGACCTCGGGCAATTCGCCCAACGTGCTCGCCGCGATAGAGGCTGCACGCGCGGCCGGGATGGGCGTGGTCGCACTGACGGGCCGCGACGGCGGCAGCATCGGGCGCAGCCTGTCCGATGGCGACATCGAACTGCGCGTGGCGCACCCGAGCACCGCGCACGTCCAGGAAGTCCACATCCTCGCGCTGCACTGCATCTGCGACGTCATCGACCAGATCATGTTTCCCAAGGAGGCACAATGAACCGACGCCTGGCTGCACTCACCATGGCGCTCACCGGCCTCGCGGCAGGCGGCTGCGTGCCGCTGATGATCGGCGGCGTCGCGACCGGCGTGCTCGTCGCCGACGACCGGCGCACCAGTGGCACCGTCGTCGACGACCAGAACATCGAACTGCGCGTGGCCAACGAGATCAGCACGCAGTTCGGCAAGGTCTCCAACGCCAATGTCACGTCCTACAACCGCGTGTTGCTGATCACCGGCGAAGCCACCACCGAGCAGGCCCGTGCCGGCATCGAGAAGGTCGCACGGGCGCAGGCGGGCGTGCGCCACGTCCAGAACGAGCTGCGGATCGCGGCGCCCAGTTCGCTCAGCGCGCGCAGCAGCGATTCGTTCATCACCGGCCGGGTGAAGGCGCGCATCGTCGACAACCAGGCCCGGGGCAAGGATCCGCGGGTGCAGGCCAACCATGTGAAGGTGGTGACCGAGGCCGGCGTCGTGTACCTGATGGGGCTGCTGACCGCCGCGGAGGCCGACCAGGCCGCCGAGATCGCACGCACCACCAGCGGCGTGACGCGCGTGGTGCGCGTGTTCGAACTGATCAAGCGGGCGCCGGTCGAACCGGCAGCGGCGCCGCCGAAGTGACCGGCGGGCTCAGCCCGCGCCGAGCCGCTTCCTGAGCAGGCGCAGGACGCCGCCCAGCAGCGGGAGCGATTCGTACAGTTCTCCGGCCGCATCCCAGTAGTCGCGGTGATGGGTCACGCGGCCGTCGGCATCGAAGCGCAGCTGCGATGCACCGTGGATGCGGCGCAGTGGCTTGCCGGGGCTCGTCCGGTATTCGAGGTCCCAGGTCAGCCAGGCGGTGGAGCCGTCGATCGCGCGCTCCAGGATCACGAAGCGCGGTGAATCGACCTGCCGGAACATGTGCGCGAAGATGCGCTCGATCGCCTCGGGGCCGCGGACCTCGTTGAACGGATCGCGGAACCAGGCATCGGACGCATAGACCTCATGCAGTTCGCCGGTACGCGCGGGCGTGAGCCCGGTGTAGAGCGACTCCAGGCGTGCCAGGGCCGCGCGCGTACCCATGTCGCTCATAACCCGGTGAAGCGCCGCACCAGCCGGAAGTAAAGCCCGTACGGCAGCAGGCGAAGCAGGCGCAGCCAGCGCGTGAACCGCTTCGGGAAATGGATTTCGAAGCGGCCGCTGGCGAGGCCCTCGACGATATGCGTCGCGGCTTCGTCGGCACTGATCAGCGCCGGCATCGGGAACTCGTTGCGATCGGTCAGTGGCGTCCTGACGAAGCCCGGGTTCACGATCCACACGCCGATGCCGCGCGGTGACAGGTCCAGGTACAGCGTTTCCGCCAGGTTGATCAGCGCGGCCTTCGTCGCGCCGTACACCAGGCTGGTCGGCAGCCCCCGGTAGCCGGCGACCGACGAGCAGATCGCGATGCCGCCGCTGCCCTGGCGCAGCATCTGCGGCAGCACGACCGCCAGCGAATCGAGCACCGACAGCAAGTTGGTGTCGACCAGCCGGTGCGCGACTGCGGAATCCAGCGTCCAGGCGCGCACCGGCTCGTGGGTGCCCTGCAGGAAGATCGCGACATCGATGCCACCCCACGCATCGGTCATCTCGCGCAGCGCCGCCTCGAGCTGGTCGATGCGCGTTGCATCGAGCGGCAGCGGCAGCACGTTCGCCGGCCTGGTGGAGGCGGCCAGTTCATGCAGTGCGGCACCGTTGCGCGCAGACACCGCGACCTTCGCGCCGCGGGCGATCAACGCCTTCGCCAGGGCATGGCCGATGCCGCTGCTGGCGCCTATCAGCCAGACCCGCCTGCCTTTCCAGTCCCTGATCGGGGCGTTCAACATGGCGGTCTGCGTGGGCCGGGTGCGTGGATCGGAGTGGACGGGTAGATGCGCGGATGGCTGCGCAGTCTCAACCTGCAAGCGTGGCGGCGAGCGACGCGAGCAGCAGCGACAGCAGCACGCCCGAGGTCAGCAGCGAGCGCAGCGCAAGGTACCACGCGGGCAGGCCAAGCGCGCCCGCGGCGCGGTAGTCCACGGCCAGTTGCACGATGAAGCCGGCCCCGAGCAGCGCGAGCGAGGCGATGAACGACGGGAACAGGGCGAGCCATCCCCACAAGGCGGGAACCACCGACCAGCCGAAGCAGGCCGCGCTGGCCGGATGCCTCGGCGCCATCAGCGCGACGCCCCAGTGGATTGCCCCGACGAAGGTCAGGATCACCGCGCCGTAGGCGACCAGCGCCTGCTGCGCAAGCGGATGCCACGCGGCGTCGGTCGCCAGCGGCAGCAGCGCGCACGCCAGGAACGGCAGCAGGCCGGCCAACCCTGGCCACAGCGCCGCTGGCGGAGCGTCGCGCAAGCCGCATCCGGCGGTCATTTGCGGCTGAAGCTCAGCGTGACCTGACCAAGCCGGATACCCCACTTGCTCATCACCGCGGTGTTGAGCATCACCTTGTCGTCGATCAGGTACATCCAGTCGTCGAAGCGGACATGCCAGGTGCGGCCCGACACCGGCAGCGCGAGGGTATAGGCCCAGTACAACGCGTTGCCCGCCGAGGTGCCCAGGGCGGTGCCGACCACGTCATCGGCGGTGCCGGTATACGTGCCTGCCCCCGTCCGGGTGATCGTCCAGACCCGACGCTGCTTCTCGCCGTCCGACCATTCGAAGCGTTCGTCGAGCGTGCCGACATTACCCTCCCACTTCGCATCGATGGTCACGACGAAACGCCGCTCGACCTTGCCCGACCGGCTCTGGAACATGCCATGGCCGACGAGCGTGCCGTTGAAATAGGTCTGCAGGTCGAGCACCGGCTTTTCGGCGGAGTAGGCCTGTGGCTCGACCGACGCACACCCGGCGAACACGGCAGACGCCACCAGCGCGGCGAGCAGCATGCGAAGCCGGCGCAGCGCGCGGCCGCACGCGGATTCGGGAAGGAATGCAGTGATCATCGGTACCTCCGGGGACGGTCAGAAACGGGCGTTGCGCCAGGCGGACCAGAGCAGCGCGGCCGCGACCAGCTTCAATGCACAGGGAACGATCGCATAGGTGAAGGCCAGCGCGGACAACGCGATGGCGTCCTGCGAGCCGGCGACGTAGCCCAACCCCTCCAGCAGCGGCAGGGCGATGCCGCCGGCAACCGCGAGGGTCAGCTTGTTCACGAAATTCCACAGGCCGAAGTAGGCACCTTCGCGCTGGCTGCCATGCCCGTTGGCATCGATGACCCGGGCCAGGAGCGCCGGTGGCAGCGCGAGATCGGCACCGAACGCGAAGCCCGACAGGACGCAGATCGCCGCAAAGCCCCACACCGCGCCCGCATCGAGCCAGTACGCCCAGACGAAGGCGGCCACCGCAGCCACCATGCCGACCAGCCAGACCACGTGCAGGCTGAAGCGGGTGGCCAGTTTCATCCACAACGGCATGCTGACCGCGCCGGCGATGAAGTAGAGCGCGAGGAAGGCAGGAACGTAACCGGCCAGCCCGAGGCGGTCGGCGACGAAGAACTGGAAAACGGTCGCGGTAATCGAAGGCGCGATGGCGTTCAGCGCGAACACCAGCAGCAACCAGCGGAAGCGTCCGCTCGCCAGCGGGACGACGAAGGCAGAAAACGGGTTGGACTGCGCGCCCGCAGCGGGCACGCCGGCCGGCGATGGCCGCGGCGCGCAACGCGCGAGCAGGTACACGGTGGCCCCCAGCACGACCAGGAACACCGCCACCATCGCGGCCATGCCGATCAGTTGCGGCAGCACCGCGCCAGCCAGTACGCCGACCAGCCCCGCGCCCTCGCGCGCACCGGTGATGCGCGCCCGGCCTGCGTCGTCGCGCGCGAGTTCCGAGCCCCAGGCCTGGTAGGCGACGATCGCCAGCGAATAGCCGATGTATGCGGTAGCCAGCGTCGCGGCAAGCCAGCCGGCGGCGGCGGCCTCGCCCATGCCCGCTGGCGGTGCCAGCAGCAGCGCAAACCCGACGGCCAGCACCGGCGCGCCGATCAGTACCGGCGGCAGGTACGACGCGCGCTGCTTCTGTACATCGACCCATGCACCGAGCAGCGGGTCGACGACGGCGTCAATGAGCCGGGTGAGAAAGAACACGATGCCGATCACCGACAGCGAAAGCCCGGTGCGCTCGTTGTAGAACGCCGGCAGCAGGATGTTGATCGGCAGGGCGGTCATCAGCAGCGGCACGCTGAACAGGCTGTATGCGGCCAGCCGCGACGAAGCGAGGCGACCCGCGCCACCCTGCCGGGCAACGGCTGGCGGCGGCACGGTCAGCCCTTGCCGAGCAGTCGGTTGCGCAACTGCGGTTCGCGCGTTCTTGGATCGAGCCAGATCGCGAAGAATGCGCGCGCGAACACGGGATCGTCGATGGTGCCCAGCAACCGATCCTGGTTGAAGAAGGCGGCACCGCCACCCTTCAGGTTGAGGCCGACCAGCCGGTCGCCACGGCCGACATCCGGGAAGGTACGCACCATCGACGGCAGCCAGCGTGCATGCTGGGCTTCGTCGTTGAAGCCCACGCGCTTCATCTCGGAGATGCTGTTCTCGGCCAGAGCCTTGCCTGCGATGTCGCGCGCATAGACGATGTCCAGTGCGAAGGTGTCGGCACTGTCCCAGCTGGCCTCACGCACCCACAGTGCCGCATCGTACACATGCAGGCCGAACCAGCGCATGGTGCCGGCGCCGAGCTGGCGCAGTTCGCCCGACTGCGCGACGACCAGCGGCGGCAGCCGTGACAGCGAGCGGTGCACGGTGGCCGCCGCGCCTGCAGGCCCGGTACGCAGCGCCGCAACCGGCGCCAGCAACGCCAGCGCCCCCCCCAGAGCCAGCACCCTGCGGCGGCTGGCGGCCGGCGCGTCGTTCATCGGGAGGCTCCCTGGAGCGGGCGAGACAACTCGAAATGGAGCACGTCGGTACGGCCGGAGTCGAAGCCCGCGGCGCAGTAGCACAGGTAGAAGCGCCACATCCGGATGAAACGATCATCGAAGCCGAGCGCGCGTACCCGCGGTTCCGCTTCGGTGAATGCCTTGAGCCAGCGGCGCAGCGTCTCGGCGTAGTCGCGCCCGAACGCCTCGCTCGCGTGCAGCTGCAGGCCAGCGCCTGCGGTCGCCTTCGCGAAGGCGCGCTCGGACGCCAGCATGCCGCCGGGAAACACGTACTGCTGGATGAAGTCGGTACCCCTGCGGTAGCGGCCGAACACTTCGTCGTGGATCGTGATGCCCTGGATCAGCGCCCGCCCGCCCGGCTTCAGCACGTCGCGGATGGCACGGAAGTAGGATGACCAGAACCGCTCGCCGACCGCCTCGTACATCTCTATCGACACCACATGGTCGTATTGCCCGTCGATGTCGCGATAGTCGGTAAGGGAGAGTTCGACCTGCCCGGACAGGCCAGCGCCGTCGATGCGGCGCCGGGCGAATTCGAGTTGCGCCGGCGACAGCGTGATGCCGCGCACCTTGCAGCCACGGCGCGCGGCCGCCTCGGCAAAGCCCCCCCAGCCGCAACCGATCTCGAGGATGTGCTCGCCTGGCCGGGCGCCGAGGCGGTCGAGGATGCGTTCGTACTTGGCCTGCTGCCCATGCTCGAGTGGCTGCGCCAGGTTGCCTTCGAACCAGGCCGATGAGTAGCTCATCGTCGGATCGAGCCACAGCTGGTAGAAGTCATTGCCCAGATCGTAGTGGGCGACGATGTTGCGTCGGCTGCCGGAACGGGTGTTCGCGCGCGACCAGTGGCGCAGCCGGTACCAGAGCACGGCCATCCAGTTGCCATAGAAGGCGCGCTCGATATGCTGCTGGTTGAGAAGCGCGATGGTCAGCAGGTCGGCCGGGCGATCGATGTCGCAATCGCCCGACATGTAGGCCTCCGCCAGCCCGATGTCGGCCTTGCGCAGGATGTCTTCGGCCGCCTCCCATGAGCGCAGGGTCAGCGTGGCCTGCGGACCGGCCTCGCCGCCGCACGACAGCCACTCGCCTTCCGGCGTGACCAGGTCGATGCGCCCGACGCGGATCTGGTCGAGCACGCGCATGAACAGCTGGCCGGCCGGGGGCATCGCCGCCCGGATCCGGCGCACCGATTCCTGGTCGGTGATCGGCTGCGCATCCGCATCGCGCGACTGCTCGACGGTAACTTCAGTCATCAATGAACCTTTCAGAGGAATCGGGACGCAGCATCGGCGGGCCGGGGTACCGGCAACTCTAGCGCGTCGTCGTTTCGGCCGGAGGCGCCGGCTTGCGGTGGAACACCGCGCCCTTGAGCCACAGCCTGAGCGCCTGCAGGTGGATGCGCACGATCACCCCGGCCATCAGCCACGGCAGGCGCAGGAACGCCCGCAGCAGCGCGCGGTCGGTCGGCGGCTCGGCCGCGCCCGACAGCGCGGTGGTCAGCTGTGGCACGCCCGCGCAGTGGTAGTCGATCCGGAACAGGCAGCGCCCTTCATCTTCATGGAAACGGAAGCCGTACTCGCCGTCGACCGGAAAGAACGGTGACACGTGGAACACCTTGCGCGCCTGCAGGCGCATGCCGGTGCCGATCGCACTGCCGTCGGGACGAGCCACCAGGTAATTATGGTGCTCGCCGAACGTGTTGCTGACCTCGCACAGCACCGCCTTCAGACTGCCCTTGCGGTCATGGCACATCCAGAAGCTCACCGGGTTGAATGCATAACCGAGAACCCGGGGAAGTGTATAAAGCACCACTTCGCCATCCGCCGCCTGCAGGCCGTTGTCCAGCAGCAGTCGCCGGATCCACGGTCCGGGCGCAGAACCGTCGCGGGCGCCGTAGTCGCGCCGCATCAGGCTGAACAGGTTGAAGCGATCGATGCCGAACAGCCGCGGACGATCGTGGGCCTCGCCCGACTCCAGCCAGGACAGCGGCAGCCGCAGGAAGAACGCCGGATAGCGAAACGCATGCCCGACCGGGGACAACCTCCGATGCAACACCTCACCGGCACAGATCGCCGGCGTGAGCCCGCCCCCGGTCGTCATGCCGTTCGCCGCGCTGCCGTTCCCGCGGCAGCGGCGTCCGCGGGCTGCGACAGGGGGCTGCCACCCGCCATCCAGGGTGCCTGCACGCCGAGCCCGGCCGCCACGACCAGCGCCGACTTGAGCCCGTCTTCATGGAAGCCATAGCCGGTCCATGCCCCGCAGTACCAGGTACGGCTGGCACCCTGCAGTGCAGGCAACCGCTGTTGCGCGGCCAGCGCAGGCGCATCCAGCATCGGATGGGCGTACTCGATGCGCCGGATCACATGCGCCGGATCGACCGCGCGGTGCGGGTTGAGCGTCACCATCACCGGCGTTGCGACAGGCAGCGGCTGCAGGCGGTTGATCAGGTAAGTCACGCTGACCGAACCCTCGGCACCGCCCGGGCTGCCCGCTCCGGCTGCGCCCTGCCGCTCTCCCGGGGCACCCGTACCCGCGTAGTTCCACGCCGCCCACGCCAGCCGCGAGCGCGGCAGGAACGAGGCATCGGTATGCAGCCATGCCACGTTGGGCTGGTAGCGCACCGCCCCGAGCAGTTCCGACTCCGCCCCGGACGGATCGGCCAGCGCCGCCAGCGCCTGGTCACTGTGGCAGGCGAACACGATCTGGTCGAACCGCTGGACCTGGCCCGCCGCCGTCACCTCGACGCAGTCCGGCAGCCTGCGCACCTGCGTGACGGGCGTCGACAGCCGAATGTCCGGCAGGTCTTCGCACAGCCGGCGCACGTACTCACGGCCGCCGCCCGTCACCGTCATCCAGCGCGGCCGCCGGGTAACCTGCAGCAGGCCATGGTTCACGAAGAAGCGGATGAAGCTTGCCACCGGGAAGGCCCGCATCGACTCGACCGGGCAGGACCAGATCGCCGCAGCCATCGGCAGCAGGTACCAGTCACGGAATGCCGTGCCATAGCGGCCGCGCTCGAGGTAGGTGCCGAGGTCCATCGGGCGCGCCGGGTCGGAATCGACGAAGGCGGAAGCCTCGCGGTTGAAGCGTGCGATATCGGTCAGCATGCCCCAGAACCGCGGCCGCAGAAGGTTCCGCTTCTGTGCGAAGAGCGACGCGATCGACGTGCCGGCCCATTCGAGACGGGGCTGTTCCATGCAGACGCTGAACGACATGTCGCTGGTGACCGAAGGCACGCCAATCAGGTCGAAAAGCGCGATCAGGTTCGGATAGGTCCGTTCGTTGAACACCAGGAAACCGGTGTCCACCGGAAAGCGCCTGCCATCGACGTCCACGTCGATCGTGTTGGTGTGGCCGCCCGGCCGGTCGCCGCCCTCGAACAGGGTCACCCGGTATCGGTCGCGAAGCAGCCAGGCCGCCGAAAGCCCGGAAATGCCTGAACCCACTACTGCTATGGTTGTCTGCCGCACCCGCGTTCATCCTTCAGATCAGAGCCACTTCCGTCGCCCGCGCCCCGGGGGAGAGGCGCAGATGGTAAACGAGCCCGTTTGCTCGGGCATCGATCGCACTGCGTCATTCATCTTGCGGTGGACAGGCACGCCACCCGGGCGCCATTCCCGGGCATCGCGCAGGATGCGCCTTGACAGACACTGCCGAACAGATTTGTCCTAGTCAGTATCGCCCGAATCCAGTATTATCAGGCTTCATTCATTGCGATGTCTAATCAGAACGATGGACAAGAAATTTTCGATCGCTGAAGAAATCGGTGGCGACCGCGCCCCGGTCAACATCAGCTCGGTGGAGCGCGACACCGGCCTTTCCAAGGACGCGCTGCGCGTCTGGGAGCGCCGCTACGGCTTCCCGCAACCCTACCGTGATGCCCACGGAGAGCGCATCTACCCGTCCGACCAGGTCGACAAGCTGCGCCTGCTGAAGCGCCTGCTCGACCAGGGGCATCGGCCGAGCAAGATCATCGCGAAGTCGCTCGATGAACTGAATGCGCTCTGCAACGAGGCAGAGAGCCCAGCGCACAGCCCCGACGTCGAGGCGCTGCTGAACCTGGTGCGCTCGCACAAGTCGCTCGAGCTGCGCCAGACGCTCACCCAGAACCTGCTGCGCGATGGCCTGCGTCCGTTCGTGCTCGACATCGTGGTGCCGCTGAACCGCGCGATCGGCAATGCCTGGGTACGCGGCGAGATCGCCGTGTTCGAAGAGCACCTGTATACCGAGCAGATGCAGGGGCTGCTTCGCAATGCGATTGCCAGCATCCAGCTGCGGGGGCACTCGCCGCGCGTGCTGTTGACCACGCTGCCCGGCGAGCAGCACGGCATGGGGCTGCTGATGGCCGAGGCGCTGCTCACGCTGGAGGGCGTCTACTGCGTTCCGCTCGGCGTCGAGACGCCGGCTGCCGACATCGTCGCGGCGGCGCTGGCTCACGATGTCGACATCGTCACCATTTCGTTCAGTTCCGCATTCCCGGCGCGCCTCGCGACCGGTAGTATCCGGGAACTGCGCGAAATGCTTCCTGCACGGGTGGCTCTGTGGGTCGGCGGCGACGCCATGCTCAGGGCGCGCACACCCGGTGAAGGTATCGAAGTGCTCCGCGGGCTCGAACAGATCATCACCGCCCTGGGTGAATGGCGGGCCCGCCTGTCAGACTGAAACCCTGATGCTCTATCCAAAGATTTTCCGCCAGCTGGAAAAAGTCCGCTGGAACATGGCAGACGACATCCCCTGGGATACGTTCGATCCTGCGCTGCTCACCGACGAGCAGGCGCAGACGATCAAGATGAACGCGATCACCGAGTGGTCCGCGCTGCCGGCAACCGAGATGTTCCTGCGCGACAACCGGCACGACAGCGATTTCTCCGCCTTCATGTCGGTCTGGTTCTATGAAGAGCAGAAGCATTCGCTGGTGCTCATGGAGTACCTGCGGCGCTTCCGGCCCGACCTGCTCCCCACCGAAGAAGAACTGCACGCGGTGCGGTTCGACTTCGATCCGGCGCCATATCTCGAGACCCTCACGCTCCACTTCTGCGGCGAACTCCGGCTGACACAGTGGTATCAGTGCGCGGCCGAGTGGCATACCGAGCCGGTGATCCAGCACATCTACCGCCTGGTCTCGCACGACGAGGCCCGGCATGGCGGCGCATACCTCCGCTACATGCAGCAGGCCATCGAGCGCCTGGGCGACGAGGCCCGGCGCGCATTCGCCAAGGTGGGCGTGCTGATGGCCTCGGCCGGCCGCACCGGCCAGGCCCTGCACCCGACCAACCTGCACGTGAGCAAGGCCCTGTTCCCGAACGACACGGTGCAGAGCCGCCTGCCCGACCCGGGCTGGCTCGAGCATTGGCTCGACGAGCAGATCCGCTTCGACCGCGACTGGGAAAGCAAGGTAGTTGGCTCGATCCTGAAGAAGCTGTCGACCCTCCTCGGCCAGAGCTTCGACACCGTCCAGTCCCTCAACCGCTATCGAAAGATACTGAACGCGGGCGCCGTTGCACCCGCAGGCGCAACGGCGCCGGTCTGAAGCCGATGGCGGCCGACGCATCGGCGCTGCCAGCGGCGCCCGCCTTCGAGCGCAAGTCGTGCCCGCCCGAAGCAGTGCGGCAGCGGGCAGCGCTGCTGGACGCACCCGTAGTATTCACGAACGGCTGTTTCGACCTGCTGCATCGGGGCCATGTGACCTACCTCGCACAGGCCCGCGCGCTCGGCGCGTCGCTGGTGGTTGCGCTCAACACCGACGCATCGGTGCGCCGCCTCGGCAAGGGCGAGGACCGGCCGGTGAACACCCTGGCCGATCGCATGGCCGTGATCGCAGCCCTCGAATGCGTGGACCTGGTCACCTGGTTCGATGCCGATACACCGCTGGAACTGATCGAAGCGATCGCGCCGCAGGTGCTGGTGAAGGGGGGGGACTGGTCCGTCGATCGCATCATCGGCGCATCCGGCGTGATCGCGCGCGGCGGTCGCGTCGTGTCGATCCCGTTCATCCACCAGCGCTCGACTACTGCGCTGCTCGAGCGCATCCGGACCCTGTAACTTCAGGCCGCCTCAGAAGGCCCGGTAGTGCAGTCCGAACCCGGGGCGTGCGCATGACACCGGGTCGAAGCAGCGAGGCCCGTACCAGCCCGGGCCGTAGACCGGGCCGTAGACCGGGCCACGGATGCCCGGATGGTGCGGAGCGACCCGGTACGCTTCACGCGCCAGCGGCGCGGGCTGTATGTTCACGGGTGGCCCGACTTCCTTCGACGGCGGCAGCGTGCCCTCGGGTAACCGCTCGGTTCGACCCAGTTCGGCTGTCGCCGCGCACCCGCTCGCGAGCGCGACGACGCAGGCTGCGACGAGCGCACGGCACGCGCGCGCGGCAGCAAGCGCGGGAACACCGGAACCCGGGGGTTGAAGCATCGGAACGTTCTGCATGGCGGGCGATCTCCTGTTTCTGATGAACGCAGCCACTGCTGCCCGGGTTTACCGCATCAGCGCGCAAGGCGGGCGCCACGCGGAGCCACCGCGCAGGTCTGCAGCGCTTCCAGCGCAACGCGCGATCCCGTACCATCCGTGCATCTTGCGGGCGATCCTCCGGGCAGGCTTCACGACATGAGCAGCAGCGAGTCCAGCACCGACGCGATCGCGGCCGACGGCCTGCCACCGCGGCGCGAAGTCATCGCCAGCCGCGTGCTGCTTGGCATGATCGCTGGCGGTGCCAGCCTGCCGGACGTGCTCGGCGCACTGTGCAAGAACATCGAGGCGCAGGCCCCCGGCGCCTGGTGTTCGGTGATGCTGATCGAGGACGAACGCATCCACGTAGCTGCTGCGCCGAGCCTGCCCGAGGCCTACAGCGATGCGATGGACCGGCTGCCGATCGGTCCGCAGGCAGGCTCTTGCGGGTGCGCAGCCTATTCCGGCAAGCAGGTCATCGTCGAGGACATCTCGACACATCCGGCCTGGGCCACCTATGCACCGATCGCGCTGAAGCACGGCCTCCATGCCTGCTGGTCGACGCCGATCCTCGGCGCGTCGGGCAAGGCGATGGCTACCTTCGCCGTGTACTACCGGGAGTGCCAGCGCCCGGGCCAGCGCGAACTCGACCTGGTGAAAGGCGCGACCGACCTCGCGAGCATCGTCATCGCGCGCGACCGGTCCGCCGCGGCGCTGCGCGACAGCGAAGCGGGCTACCGCGCGCTGGTCGAGACCGCGCCGCTGGGCATCTTCGTGCTGACCCGCGACCGTTTCATGTATGCGAATACGGCACTGGCTCGCATGCTCGGCGCGGCGAGCACGGCCGAACTGGTCGGCCGCAGCGTCATCGGGCATGTACAGCGCAATTCGCGTCCCGGCCTTGCCGAGCGCCTCGGTCATACCAGCAAGCGGGGTACCACCACGCGCGTCGAGGTCAAGCTGCTGCGGATGAACGGTACCGAGTTCGAGGCCGAACTGATCGCCACGCCGATGAGCTTCGGCGGTGCGCACTCGATCCAGTGCATGGTGTCCGACATCTCCGAGCGCAAGCGCGCGGAAAGACGCATCAACTACCTCGCCCACTACGACGACCGCACCGGGCTGCCGAACCGCAATCTTTTCGTGGACCGCCTGTCGCAGGCCCTCGGGCATGCGCAGCGCAACGGCAAGGCCGTGGCGCTGCTCTACCTGGACCTCGACCGCTTCAAGACGCTCAACGACACGCTCGGCCATGCGGCTGGCGACGTGCTGCTGCGCGCGGCCGGCACCCGCCTGACCGAATGCGTACGTGCCCACGACACGGTCGCCCGGCTCGGTGGCGACGAGTTCGCACTGATCCTCGCCGACCTCGCGCAGGCCGAGCATGCCGAGATGGTGCTCGCCAAGATCTTCCAGGCCTTCGAACGGCCGTTCACCGTCGATCGGCGCCAGTTGTTCGTATCGACTTCCATCGGCATAGCCGCCTATCCGCGCGACGGCACGACGTCCGACCTGCTGCTCAAGCACGCGGACATCGCGATGTACCGCGCGAAGGCCGCCGGCAAGAATACCTACCGCTTCTACCTGCCGGACATGGAGCTCGGCCTGTCCGAAAGCCTCTCGCTGGAGACCGACCTGCCGGGCATCCTCGAGCGCGGTGAACTCGAGCTGCACTACCAGCCCCAGATCGAATCATCGACCGGGCAGATCATCGCGGTCGAGGCGCTGCTGCGCTGGCAGCATCCACAACGCGGCGAACTGCACCCGGATGCGTTCATCCCGTTGCTGGAAGAGACCGGCCTGATCCGCAGTGTCAGCGCCTGGGCCATCCGCCGGGCCTGCCGCGAGGCACGCGGCTGGGTCGACGGCCAGGGTCGCCCGCTGCGCCTGGCCATCAACCTGTCGGCAAGCCAGTTCAAGGACCCGCGGCTGGCGGAACTGGTCGCGCAGATCCTCGCCGATGCAGGCTTCGACGCAAAGCGCCTCGAGTTCGAGATCACCGAACACACGCTGATGGAAGACACCAAAGGCACGCTCGATACGCTGCGCGCGCTGGCCCGGCTCGGCGCCTCGATCTCGGTGGATGACTTCGGCACCGGCTACTCGTCGCTGTCCTACCTGAAGCGGTTCTCGGTACAGCGCCTGAAGATCGACCGTTCCTTCGTCGCCGAGATCACCGAGAAGCGCGACACCGCGGCGATCGTCGAGGCGATCATCTCGCTCGCGCGCAGCCTGTTCATCGAAGTCGTCGCCGAAGGCGTCGAGACCGCCGACCAGCGTGATTTCCTGGTGTCGCGCGGCTGCGCACTGATGCAGGGATACCTGTTCCACGCAGCCCTGCCGCCGGCACGGATGGAAGCGCTGCTCGGGGGCACGGGGGTCGTGCTGCCACCACCGCCATCGATACCGCACGAAGGTCCGTCGGCCAGGGTACAGGCTGCATAGATGCAGGCATCCATGATGCCCATGGGCGCAGTGGTCCCGTTACGCCCGAGATCGGCCCGGTCCTGAGCCACCACCGCGCGCGGGATCAGCGCGCCGGCACAGGCGGAGGACAGCCGATCGTGCCCAGCGCGCTGCCCGGGAAGTTCGCCTGCTTCAGTTCCAGCACCCGGGCCAGCACCACCGCGCCCGGTTCGCGCACGAGCCACTGCACACCGACAGGTGCCTGCCGCTCGATCACCCGGGCCGTGCGCACGCCGGACTGCTGCAGCCTGGCCAGGTATTCGCGTGCCGCTGCCTCGTCGGCGAACACGCCCAGTTCGACCGCGTTCTGCCATTCGTCGGCAGTCTCGACCAGCGAATAGCCGCTGACGCCCAGCGCCTTCAGTTCCGCCATCTTGCGCTGTGCATCGGCCAGGCTCTTCTGCGGTGGCAACGCGACCCACCAGGCTCCGGCGCCGATGACCTCCCGTGATGACACCGCCTCGGCGGGTGCCACGGCGGCAAGCAGTTCCCGCGCGCGTGCGGCATCGGCCCGCGCGAACGGCCCCCAGGCCAGGCAGGCCGACGATACCGCAGCGGACACAGCCACCGGGCCCGGACGGTCCTGCCCCCCACCGACCACGCGCACCTGCTGCGCATTCATCTGCAGTTCGAGCAGTTGCGCATCCGGACTGCGCGCAGGGCCTCCGAAACCGACCACCAGGCCGAACAGGACGTTGGCAGCCAGCAGCATCACGACGAGCCAGCGGGTCATCGCTCCTCCTGGTGCGCGGCGGGATCCTCACGCTCGGCCATGCGCGCCTCATGTGCGAGCACGAGCACCCCTTCGAGTACCAGCGAAGGCAGGTGCAGCGGTGCGAACGCATCCAGCAGGGGCTGCAGCAGCGGCGCGCAACCACCAGTGAGCATCAGCCGCGGCGCGGGCTCGCCAGCCGCCAGCATCGCGTCGCGCGTCCTCGACACCGCGCCGGCCATCGCCTGCAGCGCGCCGCTGACGATCGCGTCATCGGTGGAACGGGGAAAAGGGTCGAAGCTGCCGGCAGCCACCGGCAGCCGAGCGGTACCGCGGGCGAGCGAGCCACGCATCAGGTCGTATCCGGGGACGATCAGGCCACCGAGGAAGCGGCCATCGGCGGCGAGCGCATCGACGGTCATCGCCGTCCCGGCATCGACCACCAGGGCCGCCGTGCGGCCGCGCGCCCAGGCGCCGGCCAGCGCCGCCCAGCGGTCCGCCCCCAGGCTGCCGGGCTTGCCGTAGAGGTTGC
>CAIQON010000145.1 GCA_903873475.1 uncultured bacterium | reverse complement strand
GCCGTGATCAGGTTGCGCCGCAGCACGAGCGCATAGAAGACCACCGCCGTGACATGGATGCCGGCGAGCGCCAGCAGTACCTCGAAGTTCCACTTGTGGATGGTCGTCAGCCAGTCGCTGGCCTCCTTGGTCACCCATCCCGCCAACGGCCCTTCGGTGACGATGTCATCGTTCGCGAACAGGCCAGTGGTCGCCTGGACCAGCAGGCAGAGCAGCATCAGCACGATCATCCATCCGCCCAGCGGCGTGTGACCGGGGTAATGCCGTGGGGTGCGCCGGGCAAGCGCGCCTGCGTAGCGCATGACTTCGGCCGGTCGGTACAGGAAATGCCCGAAGCGCGCGCTGGTCGAGCCGACCAGGCCCCATACGATGCGGAACAGCACCAGTGCCAGGATCGCGCTGCCTGACCAGAGGTGCCAGGTCATCTCGTCGAGCCCGCCGGTCTCGCCGGTGTACCAGGACAGCGCCAGCAGCGCGACGAGAAGCCAGTGGAACAGGCGCACGGCGATGTCCCAGACCGGCACCTCGCGCGGATGCGCCTCCACCATCGGCCGGGGGGGCGGTTCCACGGCATGCGGCGTCGATGACTTCATCGGGTTTCTCCGGGACAATGGCCGGAGTCTGCCCTCGGCCGCCGCGCCGTGGCAAGCCTTCCGTCCCGCCGTGGCCTGCTGCCGGGACAGTGCTTGCCACTGCAGCGGTCGACCGTTTCGAACCACACACAACAACAGCGGCAGGTCCTGCGGCACCGGAGCCGGTCGCGTGCCGGCAGGGCCGATCGCCCAACGGAGGAGGACGCGATGTACCCATCGAAGCTTTCCGCAGTGCTGGCCGCGGCGCTGGCCGCATCGACGACGCTGCCGGCTGCATCGGCGCTGGCGCAGGCCTGGCCGTCGAAGCCGATACGCATGATCGTGCCGTTCCCCCCCGGCGGCTCGACCGACATCTTCGGGCGGCTGGCCGCCGAAGCGCTGGCGCGTCCGCTCGGGGTGCAGGTGGTCGTCGACAACAGGGGCGGCGCTGGCGGCAACATCGGTGCCGCGCTCGCGGCCCGCGCGCCGGCGGACGGCTACACGATCTCGATGTTCACCGTCGCCCAGAGCATCGCGCCCTCGGTGATGAAGCTCGATTTCGACCCCGTGAAGGATTTCACGCCGATCACCCTGATCGCCCGCCTGCCGAGCATCCTGCTGGTGCACCCGTCGCTGCCGGTGCGCGACGTGAAGGAACTGCTCGCCCTGATGAAGAAGCGGCCTGGTGCCTTGAATTATGCATCGACCGGTCCCGGCACTTCGCCGCACATGCTGATGGAGATGTTCCTGCTGATGTCGGGTACCCGGGCGACGCACATCGCCTACAAGGGTGCCAGCCCGGCGATGGTCGACCAGCTGGGTGGCATGGTCGAGATGGGCTTCACGACTGGCATCGGCCTCTCGCTGGAGGCCGCGCGCAACGGCAAGCTGCGCGCGATCGCGGTGTCCACCGCCGAGCGCTACGCCGCGCTGCCCAACGTGCCCTCGGTGGCCGAGGGCGGGGTACCTGGATTCGACGGCAGTTCCTGGCAGGGGCTGGTTGCGCCAGCCGGCCTGCCGAAGGATGTCCTCGCCCGGCTCAATGGCGAGATGGTGAAGTGGATCCAGTCGCCGGAGGGGCGCGAACGGATCGCACAGCAGGGCGGCAACCCGGGCGGCAATTCGCCGGAGGCGTTCGGGCAGTTCATCCAGGAAGAGATCGCGCGCTGGGCCAAGGTGGCCAGGGCGGCGAACGTGCGTACCAATTGACCGGGGCGTCCGCTGCGGCGTCTGGCGTGGCGTCCGGGTCCCGGCGCGATGACGCATTGCGCGCCGGGGCGCGCCGACGGTGAAGTCCGCCTCGGTCGCCTTTCGCGCGCTGCGCCATCGCAACTACGCGTTCTTCTTCGCCGGGCAGGGCCTGTCGATGGTCGGCTACTGGGTGCAGCAGGTGGCTGCCGGCTGGCTGATGTACGAACTCACGCAGTCCGCATTCTCGCTGGGGCTGCTCGCGTTCTGCTCCAACCTGCCGGTGCTGCTCCTGTCGCCGCTGGCCGGCTGGTGGTCCGACCATGCGGACCGGCGACGGTTGATGCTCGCCTCCCAGGTGCTCGAGGGCATCCAGGCCGTGGTGCTGGTCGTGCTGACCGTCACCGGGCTGATCCAGCCCTGGCACCTGATGGTGCTCGGGTCCATCCTCGGCGCGCTGGTGGCACTGGAACTCGCGGTGCGCCAGACCTTCCTGCTCGACCTGATCGACGTGCGGGAGGATCTGCCCAGCGCGATCTCCCTTACCGCGACGATGGGCCAGGCCGGGCGGCTGATCGGCCCGGCGATCGCGGGTGCGTTGCTGGTCGCGGTCGGGCCGGCGTGGTGTTTCGCGGTCAATGCGCTGAGCTATGTCGCGGTCGTCGGCAGCATACTGGCCATCCGTACCCGGCCGCAGCCGCCCTCGGCGACGCGGGGTTCGTTCATCGCCGGGCTGCACGAAGGCTTCGCGTACGCATGGAACTCGTATCCGATCCGCAACCTGCTGATCTCGCTGGCGCTGGTCAGCGTGCTCGTCACGCCCTACCAGAACCTGATGCCGGCGTTCGTCGCCCAGGTCTATGCCGGCGACCCCGGGATGCTGGGCATGCTGCTGGCCCTCGCTGGCGGCGGGGCGCTTGCCGGCAGCCTCTACCTCGCTGCGCGGCCGAACGCAGCCGGCCTGCTGAACGTGCTCAACGCGGCGATGGTCATGGCCGGGCTCGGGCTGCTCGCGTTTGCTTTCAGCGACCGCTGGTGGCAGTCAGCGCCCCTGGTCGTGCTGGTCGGGCTTGGCGTGCTGGCGACCACCCTTCCAGTGCAGTTGATCATGCAGACCCTGGTCGACGACGACAAGCGCGGCCGGGTGATGAGCCTTTCGACGATGCTTTTCATGGGCGTCGGCCCGATCGGGAACCTGCTCGCTGGCAGTGTCGCCGAGGCGATCGGTCCGCGCCTGGCGCTGGCGCTGAACGGGGCGGTCTGCGCCGGTGCCGCGGTCTGGCTGTTCACGGTGCGTGCCCGGATGCGGGCCGAGATGCGTCCGACCGTGGAACGCCTCGGTATCCGCTCGCCGTGAATGCCGGGCGGCCTTTGGTAGAGTAGGGGCCATGGCTTCTCCCAAACCCGCACTCCTGGCAGGCTGGCGCCGCCTGTCCATCCGTTCGCTGTCGCCGCGCGACCTGCTGGCCGTAGGCCTGCCCGCACTGCTGCTGATCGCCGCTGCCTTCTGGTTCGCGTCGCGTTTCATCCAGCCGGCACCGCCGGGGTCGCTGGTGATGGCCACCGGCAGCATCGGGGGGGCCTACCACCAGTATGCACAGCGCTACCGCGAGATCCTTGCGCGCAAGGGCTTCGACCTGCAGTTGCGCCCGTCTGAAGGGTCTGTCGAAAACCTGGCCCTGCTCGACGCTTCAACCGAGCGCGTGGACGTCGCCTTCGTGCAGGGTGGCCTGGGCAACCCCGGGAAATCGCCCTCGCTGGTGTCGCTGGGCGGGCTCTACCACGAGCCGCTGTGGGTGTTCCACCGGCTGCCCGCCGACATCAGCCGGTTGTCCGACCTGCGCGGGCGCCATGTGGCCATCGGCCCCGAGGGCAGCGGCACGCGGGCCCTGGCGCTGCAACTGCTGCGTGCGAACGGGCTGGGTCCTGGACAGGTACGACTGTCGTCGCTGACCGGAGCGGCCGCCAGCGAGGCGCTGCGCACCGGGCGGGTCGACGCGGTGATGCTGATCGCCGCGCCGGAGGCCGGCTATATCGCGGCCCTGCTGCGTGATCCGGACCTGCGCCTGATGCGTTTTGCGCAGGCCGATGCCTACACGAAGAAATTCCTGTTCCTGTCGAAGGTCGTCCTGCCGCACGGCGCGACCGACCTGGCGCGCGACCTGCCGCGCCAGGACGTGGTCCTGGTGGCGCCGACCGCGCAGCTGGTGGCTCGAAACGACCTGCATCCGACCCTGCAGACGCTGCTGCTGCAGGCCGCGGCCGAGGTGCACGGCGGCGCCGGGCTGTTCCAGGCCGCCCGCGAGTTTCCGTCCGGGCTCCAGCAGGACTTCCCGCTCAGCAAGGAAGCGGAGCGCTTCCACCGCGGTGGCCTGCCGTTCCTGCAGCGCATCCTGCCGCTCTGGCTGGCGATCCTGATCGAGCGGCTGTGGGTGATGGTGCTGCCAGTGGTGGCCGTCGCCCTGCCGCTGTCGCGCATCATCCCGCCGCTCTACAACTGGCGCATCCGCCGCCGCATCCTGGGGCTCTATGGGGAGCTGCGCCTGATCGAGTACGACATCCGTACGGACTTCGATCCGACGAAAGCCCTCGATTACGAGCGCAAGATCGATGCGCTCGAGCTGGCCGCCTACACACGGCCGATACCGCTCGGCTTCAGCGACCAGGTCTACCTGCTGCGCCAGCACATCAGCCTCGTGCGCGAGACCCTGCGCCAGATGCACGCGGGCGCGCAGGGGGCGGCGGTGGCGCTGCCCGCTGCTGTGCAGCCCGATGGCAGCGAGGGCCGCTGAGATGGCTGCGCTGTTCGCGGCGGGCGCGTGCAGGGCGAGGGCGTATATCGCGCGCATCCGTGGTGGCAGCGCCCGCGGGCGTTCGGGCGAGCGAGCGGCCGGGTGCGCCTTGCGGCTTCGATGGCTGTGGCGCACGGTTTCGCGGTCGGCGTTGTCCTGTGCGCTGGCGCTGGCTGCCGTGTCACCGGCGGCCGCCCAGGGCTGGCCTGCGAAGCCCGTGCGCATCGTCGCCGCGTCCTCGCCCGGCAGCGGCGTCGACCTGGTGGCGCGCGTGATCGCGCAGAAGCTGGCGGAGCAGCTGGGCCAGGCCTTCGTCGTCGACAACCGCGCCGGGGCGGGCGGCAACCTCGGTGCCGAGGTGGCGGCGCGTTCCGCGCCCGACGGTTACACCCTGTTCATGGGCACGCCCGCCCATGCGATCAACGCCGCGCTCTACCGCAAGCTGGGCTACGACCTGCTGCGCGACTTCGTCCCGGTGTCGCTGGCAACCACCGGCCACTATGTTCTGGTGGTCAACCCGTCTGTGCCGGCACGGTCGGTGCGCGAGTTGCTGGCCCTGGCGAAGGCCAGGCCCGGCAGGCTGACCTATGCCTCGGCCGGTGCTGGCAATGCCACGCACCTCGCCGGCGAACTGCTGCGTTCGATGACCGGCGTCGATCTCCTGCATGTGCCGTACAAGGGCAGCGGGCCGGCGCTGTCGGACGTGATCGCGGGCCATGCCGATCTCATGTTCGCGAACCTCACCGCAGCCATGCCATACATCAAGTCTGCCCGCCTGCGCGCCCTCGGGGTGAGCGGCGGCACGCGCGCCGAGAGCGCGCGCGAGTTGCCGACCATCGCCGAGGCCGGCGTGCCGGGCTACAACGTCAGTGCGTGGTACGGCGTACTGGTGCCGGCCGGCACCGCGGCGGAGGTGGTCGGCAGGCTGAACAGCGAGCTCGCGCGGGCGCTGCGCGCCCCGGACACCCGGGCACGGCTTGCGGCCGACGGGGCCGATCCCGCGCCGGGAACACCGGCCGAGTTCGGGCGGCTGATCCAGGCGGAGATCGCGACCTGGGCTAAGGTGATCGCCCAGGCGGGCATCAGGCCCGAGTGAATCCGGCCGCACGCTGCGCCGGCGCCGGTTTGCCCGGTCGGCGCAGAGGGCGTGTTCAGTCGGTGGCGCGGATGCGTGCTTCGCGGATGATGCGCTCGAACTTGGCCGTTTCGGCCTTGAGGAAGGCGGAGAACTGTTCCGGGTTGCTGGCTACCACCTCTGCGCCTTCACCCGCGAGCCGGGTACGCACCTCCTGCGTGTTCAGGATGCGCGCGATCTCGCCCTGCAGCCGGGCCAGGATGTCGCGGGGCACACCCGCCGGGGCCAGCGCGCCGTACCAGTTCGTGAACTGGTAGCCGTCGATGCCGCCCTCGGCAATGGTCGGCACGTCGGGCAGGGCGCCGAAGCGCTTCGGCGTGGTCACGCCGAGCGCGCGCAGCCGGTTCGAGCGGATCAGCGGCATCGCCTGCAGCAGGTTCATGAAATAGATCGGTACCTGGCCGGCCAGCACGTCGGCACCGGCCGGACCGGCGCCCTTGTACGGGATGTGCACGATCTGCACCCTCGCCAGAAGCTTGAAGTACTCGGTGGCCAGGTGCGGCGGCGAACCGCTGCCGGCGGTCGCATAGTCGAGGCGACCCGGCTGCTTCTGCGCCAGCGTCACCAGCTCCTTCACCGATCGTGCCGGCAGCGACGGATGCACGACGAGCACCAGCGGCGAGGCGGACAGCTGCGACACCGGTGCGAAGTCCCGGTCGTTCGAATAGGGCAGGGCCGGGTAGAGCGCCGGGTTCGCCGCGAAGCCGCTGGGGACCACCAGCAGCGTATGTCCGTCCGGCGTGGCACGCGCGACCAGCGCCGCGCCGATGGTGCCGTTCGCGCCGCCGCGGTTGTCGACAAGCACCGGCTGTCCGAATGACTCGGTCATGCGCGCGGCGATCAGCCGGGCGAGGATGTCGGTGCCGCCACCGGGCGGGAAGGGCACCACGATACGCACCGGCATCGTCGGGAAGGCCTGCGCGGTGGCCGGGGGCGGGAGGATGGACAGCGCCAGTGCAGTGGCGAGGATCGTTGCAGGCGCGAGGGCCGGACAGGCCTGGTGACTCTGCGTCGGCCTCATCGCTGCAGCTCCTGCGCAAGCGCGGCGATCGCACCGGCTGCATCCCCTGCGGCACCGACCAGGTCGCCGCTGCCGCCACTGCGCGCGGCACCGACCGCATGCAGCCCGGGCAGCGAACTGCGTCCGTCGCGGTCAGTCGCGACATGGCCGCGTTCATCGCGCATGACCGTGTCCGGCAGCCAGCCCGTGGCCGGCAGCAGCCCGACGAAAGGGAACAGGCCGCTGCAGGGCAGTTCGGTGCGGGTTCCGTCGTCGATCTGCTCGAGCTGCACCGCTTCCAGCGCATCGACGCCGACCAGCCCGCGCACCACGGTGTTCCAGGCGAAACGCAGGTTGGGCTGGCCGCTGGCGCGCTCGATGCGCGCATGCCGCGCGCGCAGTTGGCCGCGCACCGCCACCGTCACCGAACGCACCAGCGGCGCCAGGACCAGGGCCTGTTGCAGCGCCGAGTCGCCGCCGCCGACCACGACCACGTCGTGGTCTCGAAAGAACGTGCCGTCGCACCAGGCGCATTGCGACCAGCCCCGGCCATGGAAGCGTTCCTCTCCGGGCAGGCCGAGCGGTGCGAGCCGCGCGCCACTGGCACACAGCACGCTGCGCGCACGCAACCGTCGGCCGGGCAACTGCAGCTCGAAGCGGGCGTCGCCGGCGCCGAGCGCGAGCAGTGCATCGACGCGGCTCTCGATGATCGAAACGTCCTCCAGCCGTGCCTGCGCGGCAAGGCGCGCGGCCAGGCCGGCGCCCGATTCAGGCGCGGCCGACGGCCAGTCCTCGAGCACGTTCACCGTGGCGACGAGGCCGCCCGGCAGTGCCGCCTCGACCAGGACCGTGGACAGGCCGCGTGCGCTCGCCTGCAGTGCACCGACCAGGCCGGCGATGCCGCCGCCGACAATGGCGACGTCCCAGATATCACGCCTGCGCCTGACCGGCATCCTCGTCCTCCCTCTTCATCTCGTCGAGCAGTCCGGCCCAGCCTGGCGGCAGCCGTACCAGTTTCGTGGTCGGATAGCCGAGCACGCCATTGTGTGCGAACACATAGACGCTGTTGCGTGCCGGATCGCCGGTGACCAGCAGCATGAAGTCGTCCGGGTCCCAGACCAGCGGCACGAGCCGCTGCGGGTCGTCCGACGCGTGGTAGACCTGCGGGATCCGGCGCAGCCGTGCTTCCTCGGCGAGGCTCCAGACCGGCTTGTTGGTCCAGTCGCGCAGGATGCGTTCGAACTCGCCGGCGGTGACCCTGGCATGGTCGTACAGGTACTGGCGTACGTCTGTCTTCGACCAGCCGCCAGCTGCCAGCGTCTCGGCGATGATCGGTCCGAGCAGGATCAGCGGGCGCAGCGTGCCCTTGCCCTGGCCGACCGAGAACATCAGCTGCCAGGTGTGCTGCTTGACCACCGCGTCCGCGACATAGGGCATGAGCTCTTCGGGCGTGCTGCCCGACACCGAGGAGATGTGGTTGCCGCCGGTGTAGCGCGCGATCGTCACCGTGTCCTCGCCGGCATGGAAGCCCATGTCGACGCTCATCGGCTGCCAGCCGATGCGCTCGACGAAGGCCTCGTTCTCGGGCACCACCACGCGCCAGGTATTGCCAAAAGTGGCCTTGTCGTTGCCGCCGGGCAGGAAGCCCGCCACGTTGCGCAGGTAGAGGCGCCAGAAGCGGCCGACCGAGGTGTTCGGCTGGATGCCGTCTCGCATCACGCCCTGTTCGCAGTTGAAGCCGAGCTGCCGGGCGATCGGCCCGTTGAGCATGATCAGGGTCTCGCCGCCGGGTGTGTTGCCGCTGTGCTCGACGCCGTAGTACGGATCGGCCATCGCCTCCACCAGCGCCAGCAGCAGCGGCATGTACTGCGGCCGGCAGCCGGCCATCACGCCGTTGACCGCGACGCTCCAGACGGTCGCCGCACGGCTGTCGGGCAGCAGCACGCCGAGCACCTCGTCCGGATCGCGATCGCAGCAGCGCAGGAAGGCGTCGATGCGCGCGCGCGTGGGCGGCACCGCCGGCAACCCGTCCGACCAGCCGCGCGCGATGAACGCGCGGTTGACCGCATCGAAGCTGCCGGTGAACACGATGTCGCGCGCGCCCGGCTCATCCTCGGCCTGCACCCGGGCGGGCGCGCGCAGCAGGTTGTCGATCACCTGGTCGAGCGTGGTGCCGAGGATGTTCTCGCGCAGCTGAGCGTCGTTCTGCACGCCGGGATGGCCGGGCACGCCAGCAACCGGCAGGTTCGGCATGCCGAGCCCGATCGAGGTGCTGGCCGCGGCAGACAGGAAGCCTTCGCATACCAGCGTCGAGGACGCACGACCGGCCGCCTCGACCACCGCACTCGCCCGCAACACGGCGGGCGTGCAGCTGCCTCAACAGCCCATGCCGCTGATCGCGGCATCGACCCCCAGTTCCTCAAGCCGGCCGGGCAGGGCGGACAGCACTGCATGCTCCTCGCTGCCATGGGTGTTGCCGAACTCGCGCCAGCTGGCGAAGCGCGCGCCGGGATACCGGCCGCGGATGCCTTCCTCCAGCAGCCTGAAGATCTCGTCGCCGCGGAACATGTAGTCCCAGACGAAGGCGATGGTCTTGCCGTCGAGCGTGTCGAGCCGCGGCGAAAGCGGGCGTACGCCAGCCTGGCGCGGGCTGCGCGGCCAGTACACCGATTGCCGGCCGTCCTGGTCATCGGGTGTGTTCAAGCAGTCCTCCCGTGCATCTGTCCTTTGGGTTCACCGGCAATGCTGCAACCGCTGCAGTACGGCCTCGAGCACCTCGGCGGCCAGCGGCTCGAATGCCGCCTCGTCGAGGAACTCCGGGTTGCCGTCGATCACCACCGCCACCGTCTCCGGCACGCGGCGCGCGCGCATCATCACCTTCGCCAGCGCGACGAACTGGCTGGTCGCAACGACCACGGCAGGCAGCCCGCGGCGCACCAGTTCGACCGTATCGTGGACACTCCACGATGTGCATGAGCCTCAGTTGGCGAGGCCGACGATCGCGGCGTCGTTGCCGCGTGCCACTTCGTCCAGCAGGTCACCTGCCGCGGCATGGTTGCGCGGCACTTCGTAGAAGTTCACCGAGGCGGCGCCGGCCGCGCGCAGTGCCGGGTCGATCAGACTGCCCAGCCGGCGCATGCTGCCCCAGCCGTTGTTCAGCCAGGCCACGCGAGCGCCGGCGAGCGCCTGCAGCCGCGGCGGGTGCATCAGGCCGCTCGGGTCCGGGTTGCGCGGGTCATGGATCAGCATGGGTCCTCCTCGGGTGGTCGGTTCAGATCGCGACTGTGACGGTATCGCTGCTCGAGAAGCTGGGCAGGTAGGTGAGGTGGTAGGCCTCGGGGCCCCCGGCCACGACGATCGCGATGTCCTCGGGCCTTGCGCACAGCGCCACGCTGCCGCTGCGGTCCTCCAGCGCGTCGTAGGCGGACGGGGACAACTGCGGCTCGGTGTTCATCTGCGCGAGCGGGATGTGCGTCATCCGCCACAGCGCCTCGCGGATGCGCGGCTTGTCCCAGCCCTGCTCGTGAAAGATGCGCGCATGGCCCGGCGACAGCACCACCACCGGGTTGCCGGTGCTGCGCCGGTAGCCGTTGTTGCCATAGCAGCGCATGCCGTCGGCCAGCATGTGCAGGATGCTCTCGGCCTGCAGGAAGCAGGCATAGACGCTCTGCGTACCCTGGGCAGCGAAAACGGTGACGGTGTCGTGTCCGGGTTCATGCCCGAGGTCGGTGCTCATCGGTAGCCACGGACTCTGCTCTTCCAGTTCGCCGAAGCAGAACGCATAGCGCCCGGGGAAGCCGTGCGTGGCCTTGCTCACTTCGCCCGGGGTACAGCCGCCGAGGTTGAGCAGCGCGAGCCTGATCGCGCGCCCGATCGTGGCGTTGGCACGGAAGCCGTTGCCCAGGCATCCCCGGCCGCAGGCCAGGCCGATGCGCATGCGCACGGGCCCGTTGACCACCAGCACCGGGGTGACCGGGTTGGTGGTGGTCTGCACCGCCAGCAGGTTGTAGCGCGGCGTGGCCAGGGCCCGGATCGCCGCCACCACTACCGGGAAGTACTCCGGCCGGCAGCCCGCCATCACGGCGCTGACGGCCAGCTTGCCGACGGTCGCGACACTGCCCTCCGGCGGCACGCTGGCCACCGGTTCATCCGCAGGCAAGCCAGCGGCGGCCACCATCGCGTCGACATAGGCTGGCAGCGGCGGGATCACCGGCAGGCCGTCGGTCAGACCGAGCGCCTCGATGCGGTCGAAGAAAGCGAGCGGGTCGTCGGGCAGGTCGAGCATCTGCGGTCAGTCCAGCCGTATCTTCGACGCGCGCACCACGGTCGACCACTTGTCGACTTCGCGCCTCAGGAAGGCATCGAACTCGCCGGACGTGCTGGCGATCGGATCCACGCCCTGCTGCGCGAACCGGTCACGCACTTCCGGTACGCGCACCGCCTTGAAGGTGGCCTGCTCCAGCACCGTGATCGCCGCGGTCGGCGTGGCTGCCGGTGCGACCAGTCCGTACCAGAGGCTCGCCTCGTAGCCGGGGACGCCCGACTCTGCGACCGTCGGCAGGTCTGGCCAGGAGTCGGTGCGCTTCGCGCTGGCGATCGCGATCGCGACCAGCTTGCCGGCCTTGACCTGGGAGGCGACTGCAAGCGGGCTGGTGAACATCAGCTGCACCTGTCCGCCGACAAGGTCTACGACCGCAGGGCCTGCGCCCTTGTAGGGCACGTGCACCAGCGACACACGGCTGATCGACCGGAACAGCTCCATCGCCAGGTGCCCACCCGAACCATTGCCGGAGGAGGCGTAGTTGATCTGTCCCGGACGAGCCTTTGCCTGGGCGATCACCTCGGCGACGCTGCGCCCGGGGAACGACGGCGTGGCCACCAGCACCTGCGGCGAGGCCGCGACCAGCGACACCGCGCGGAAGTCGCGCAGCGTGTCGTAGGGCAGCTTCGCATGCAGCGCCGGGTTGATCGAGTGGGTGATCGACGGCAGCAGCAGCGTGTAGCCGTCGGCGGCCGCGCGCGCGACCAGCTCGGTGCCGATGATCTGGCCACCGCCGGGCCGGTTGTCGACCAGCACCGGCTGGCCGAGCACTTCGGACAGGCGCTGCCCAAGGATGCGGCCGACGATGTCCACCGCGCCGCCCGGCGGGAAGGTGACCACCATGCGCAGCGGGCGTGCGGGGAACGCGTCGGCCGTCCGTGCCTGTACCTGTGCCTGTGCGCTCGTGCAGGCGAGCAGCGCCACCGGCAGCAGTGCTGCAGCCCCCGGCATCTTCCGGAAACGCGTCATGCCTTCTCCTCCAGCCGGACGCCGGCTGTAGCGCAGCCCGTCGATCTGCGGGCGTGTCGCGCGATGGATCGGCCCGTACCACCAGCCGTGAACAAAACAGATGTTACGCGAGATGCCAGTCTTGCGTGGATGCGAGGCGGTACCTGCGAGCGCCGCTGCTACAATCGATGGAGACGCATCGCAGACGTGGAAGGCAATCACGCTGCCGCCGGTGCATGGCGCGGGCGAGCCGGTGCGGCCGATCAGCGATCGCGCGCCCGGTGATGTCGGTGCCGCCGCCCGGGGCGAAAGGGATCACCAGCCG
>CAIQON010000144.1 GCA_903873475.1 uncultured bacterium | reverse complement strand
TAGTGCAGCGCAACCGTCAGCTCGACCGTGCCGAGGTTCGAGGACAGGTGCCCGCCGGTACGAGACACCGACTGCAGCAGGAACTCGCGCAGCTCGTTGCAGAGCTGCGGCAGTTCGCGGCGATCGAGCGTACGCAGTTGGGCCGGGCTTTCGATCCGGTCGAGCAGTTCCAGGACTTCGTGCGGCTTGTTCAAAATTGTCTCTTCACGATGAAATCGGCCAACTGGCCGAGTCGGGCAGCGCCCGGTCCGAGCGGAGCAAGCGCGTCGTCTGCCTGCGCGCGCAGGTCACGCGCCCATTCCTTCGCCGCACGCAGGCCGAGCGCGGTGACATAGGTCGGCTTGTTCGCTTCGGCATCCTTGCCCGCCGTCTTGCCCAGGGTGGCCGTGCTTGCTTCCGCATCGAGCAGGTCATCGACCACCTGGAAAGCGAGCCCGATCGCCTTCGCGAAACGATCGAGGTGGGCGCGTTCGGCCGCCTCCAGCGGACGTCCGCACAGCGCCCCCAGCAGTGTCGCACATCGGATGAGCGCGCCGGTCTTGTGCACGTGCATGAATTCGAGCTCGGTCACGTCGAGCGTGCGCCCGACCGAGGCCAGGTCGATCGCCTGTCCGCCAGCCATGCCGCGCGACCCGGCCGCCTGTGCCAGCAGGCGGACCATTTCCAGCTGTCGGGACGGGTCATCCGCGAGCGGCTGTTCCGACAGCACCTGGAACGCCAGGCTCTGCAAGGCATCGCCGACCAGCAGCGCAGTGGCCTCGTCGTACTGCACGTGGACCGTTGGCTTGCCGCGCCGGAGCGTGTCGTCGTCCATGCAGGGCATGTCGTCATGCACCAGCGAATACGCATGGATCAGCTCGACCGCAGCCCCGGCCAGCGCGGCGCGGTCGACCGGCGCCTGCACCACCTGGGCAGCGGCGAATGCGAGCAGGGGGCGTACACGCTTGCCGCCGCCCGATGCGGCATAGCGCATGGCGGCATGCAGGCGCGCAGGCGCGTGCCCGGCAGCCGGCAACACCTGCTCGAGTGCCCGCTCGGCGAGCACCTGGTGGGCACGCATCCATGCCTCGAAACCCGCCGCATCGACAGACATCGGCTCGGTCACCTCATGCGCAGGCTGACAGGTACATGCGCTGAAGATACCTGAGCGCGCCCCGAGCGGCAAACGGCCGGCCTTGCCGTCCCTGCGTGCTCAATCGCGGTCGTCGTCGGAATCGGCAACATCGACGCCGGCATCGTCGAAACCGGCAGCGCCGCCGCGCACACCAGGGCGCACCCGCGCGCCCACGGCATCGAGCGTGAAGTCCTTCAAAAGGCCATCCTCGAGGACCTTCACCTGCGTCTGGACCGCCTGCAGCTGCCCCTGGCACAAGGTCAGCAGTTCCGCGCCACGGCGGTAGTTCTCGAGCGATTCCTCCAGCGAGAGCTGGCCGGCTTCCATCGCGGCGACGATCTTCTCGAGCTCCGCCATCGCGGTCTCGAACCGGGCGGGGGCGGCGGAATCCTTTGCAGAGGGCTTGGCCATCGGTTCCTCGGGGGGCGGGGCTGGCGCGGCCGGAGCGGCGGCGCGACGGCCATGGGGCGCAGAGGCTAGCCGAGGCGGGCCGCCCGGGTCAACCGCAGGCGCAACGCAGGCGCGACGACGGGCGCGGAAGGCCGCGCGCCCGGGTGTGTTCGTTGCCCGCCCCCTTGATTCAGTGGACAATCATTCTCGGTTCGGAATGGAGTACAGGGGGTCGCAGCGCTCATGCAGAAGGGGTTCGTTGGTACGTGCTTCAGGAGAACTCAGTGACGGATGTTGCAGGTGTCCAGCGGCTCCGCCCCTCGGCCTCGCAGCTGCCAGTTCACGAGTTCGTGCAGCGCCAGCTGCACGGCGGCTAGCAGGCCGCCGCCCGCATGGCAGCCCTGTGGATGGTGGTCTCCGGGCTGTTCTTCACAGCCCATGGGGTGTTCGTCAAGCTGGCAGCCGGCCGCTTCGGGCTGGGCGAGCTGATGCTCTACCGCAGCCTGTTCATCGTGGTCGCGATCGTGCTGTTCGCCCGCCTGGCTGGGTGGACGCTGCGCACCCCGCACTGGCGCGGGCATCTGGTACGCAGCATCGCGGGCGTGGTCTCGATGCTGCTGTTCTTCGCCTGCCTGGCGCATGCGCCGCTGGCCACCGCGGTCACGCTCAATTACACCTCGCCGCTGTTCCTCGCGCTGATCACCGGCCTGCTGCTGCGGGAGCGGCTGTCGCTGCCCGCCGTCGTGGCGATCGCGACCGGCTTCGCCGGCGTGCTGGCCCTGCTGCAACCCTGGGCAGACGGTTCGCCGCTCGGACCGGGCCTGCTCGGCCTGGCCGGCGGGGCGGTAGCAGCTGTGGCCTATCTCGGCGTCCGGCAGCTCGGCGCGGCCGGCGAACCGGAGTGGCGGACCGTATTCTATTTCGCGTTGCTCGGACTGGCCTCAGGCGCCGCCGCGCTGCCCTTCACTGGCGCCACCGCCGTGCGCATGTCCGACCTGCCGCTGCTGGTGGCCATCGGCGCCTGTGCACTCGCCGCGCAGCTGGCGATGACCTTCGCCTACTCGCGCGGGGCGGCGCTGGTGGTGGCGACGCTGTCCTACTGCGGCGTGCTGTTTGCCGGCCTGTACGACCTGCTCGCGACCGGCGAGGCGCCCACGGCCGCAGGCTGGCTGGGCATGTCGCTGATCGTCGGCGCAGGCGTGATGTCGGTTCTCGCGCGGCACGTGCCGGCGCCGGGGACTACACTCGCTGGACCGGTTTCCAGCCGGCCTCCCGCGGCGCACAGCCGCTCTCCAGAACCGAAAACGACCCCACCCCGATGAGCCACCACACCCTGATCAGCACCGAGGCGCTCGCCGCGAGCCTGTCCGACCCCGATCTCGTCGTATTCGACTGCCGTCATGACCTGATGGACGTCGAGGCCGGCCGCAAGGCCTATGCCGCCGACCACATCCCCGGTGCACGGTTCGCCCACCTCGACGAGAACCTGTCCGGCCCGAAGACGGGGCGCTCCGGCCGTCATCCGCTGCCTGACGTCGCCACCGTGTCGAAGTGGCTGGGCGAACAGGGTGTCGACACGCGCACGCAGGTCGTGACGTACGACGCGAGTGGTGGCTTCTTCGCCGCGCGCCTGTGGTGGATCCTGCGCTGGCTGGGCCACGACACGGTCGCCGTACTCGATGGCGGGCTGCCGAAATGGAAACTCGAAGGCCGGCCACTGACGCAGGCCGCGCCAGGCAACCCGCCCGCGACGTTCACGCCGCGCGCGCAGGACGCACTGCGGGTCGATGTATCGACCGTACTGGAAAACCTGCGCTCACCGGACATGCTGATCGTCGACGCCCGCACGCCGGAGCGGTTCGCCGGCCTGAACGAGACGATGGACCCGGTCGGCGGGCATATCCCCGGCGCGGTAAACCGCTTCTTCCAGTCCAACCTCGAGAGCGACGGCACGTTCAAGCCGGCCAGCACGCTGCACCACGAATTCATCGACCTGATGACCGGGCGCACACCCGGGCAGATCGTCCACCAGTGCGGCTCGGGCGTGACCGCCTGCCACAACGTGCTGGCGATGGAGGTGGCCGGGCTGAAGGGCTCGCGGCTCTACCCTGGCTCGTGGAGCGAATGGTGCGCCGACCCGTCGCGGCCGATGGAGCCGCAGCGCGCGAAGGCAACCTCCGCCTAGACTCGGGCGAACCCGGGTTGCAGGGGGCGGGGCGCCCCGTGCAACCCGCTGTGTCCTACTCGATCGCCTTGACGATGTCCTCGACGACCTTCTTGGCGTCGCCGAAGACCATCATCGTCTTGTCCATGTAGAACAGTTCGTTGTCGAGGCCGGCATAACCGGCGGCCATCGACCGCTTGTTCACGATGATGGTGCGCGCCTTGTAGGCATCGAGGATCGGCATGCCGTAGATCGGCGTGCCCTTCACCAGCGCGGCCGGGTTCACCACGTCGTTGGCGCCGAGCACCATCACCACGTCGGTCTGCCCGAAGTCGCTGTTGATGTCCTCCATCTCGACGACCTGGTCGTACGGCACCTCGGCCTCGGCCAGCAGCACGTTCATGTGGCCCGGCATGCGGCCGGCGACCGGATGGATCGCATAGCGTACCTGGATGCCCTTGGCCTGCAGCTTGTGCGCCATCTCCTTGACCGCATGCTGCGCGCGCGCCACCGCCAGGCCATAGCCCGGAACGATGATCACGCTGTCGGCGTTCGACAGCATGAACGCGACGTCGTCCGCGCTGCCGCTCTTCACCGAGCGTTGCTCGGCGGTACCCGCGATGGCGCCACCTTCCTGGCCGAACCCGCCCAGGATGACGTTGAAGAACGACCGGTTCATCGCCTTGCACATGATGTACGACAGGATCGCGCCGCTTGATCCGACCAGCGAACCGGCGATGATCAGCATCGAGTTGTTCAGCGAGAAGCCGATGCCGGCCGCAGCCCAGCCCGAATAGCTGTTGAGCATCGACACCACCACCGGCATGTCCGCGCCGCCGATCGGGATGATGATCAGCACGCCGAGCACGAAGGCAATCGCCAGCATCGCCCAGAAGGGCATCCAGTCCTGGGTGACGACGAATGCGATGCCGACACCGAACATGGCCAGCGCCAGCACCAGGTTCAGCATGTGCTGGCCCTTGAACTGCACCGGCGCCCCCTGGAACAGGCGGAACTTGTACTTGCCCGACAGCTTGCCGAACGCGATCACCGAACCGGAGAAGGTGATCGCGCCGACGAATGCGCCGATGAACAGTTCGATCCGGTTGCCGATCGGGATCGGCTGGCCGCGGTTGACGAGGCCGAGCGCCCTGGGCTCGGCGACCGTGGCCACGGCGATGAACACCGCTGCCAGGCCGATCATCGAGTGCATGAACGCAACCAGTTCCGGCATCTTGGTCATCTCGACGCGCTTGGCCATCACCGCGCCGAGCGTGCCGCCGACCGCGACGCCGCCGATCACGTACAGCATGCCGGTGGTGGCCGACTGCCCGGCAAGCTTGTAGATCAGACCGACGGTGGTCAGCGCGGCGATGGCCATGCCGATCATGCCGAACAGGTTGCCCAGCCGCGACGTCGTCGGGTGGGACAGGCCCTTGAGCGCCTGGATGAAGCAGACCGAGGCGATGAGGTACAGCAGGACGACGAGGTTCATGCTCATGCGTGGTCTCCCGCGGCTTTACGGGGCTCTTTCTTCTTGAACATCTCGAGCATCCGGCGCGTCACGAGGAAGCCGCCGAACACGTTGACCGCCGCCAGCGCGACGGCGAGCACGCCCATCGTCTTGCCCAGCGGGGTCTCGGTCAGCGCAGCTGCCAGCATCGCGCCGACGATGACGATCGCGGAGATCGCGTTGGTCACCGCCATCAGTGGCGTATGCAGCGCGGGGGTCACGTTCCACACCACGTGGAAGCCGACGTAGATGGCGAGCACGAAGATGATCAGGTTTGTGATGGTCGGGTCAACGAGTTCCATGGCCGCTCTCTCTTTCGAGGTTATTGCTTGCGCACGAGTTCGCCGCCATGGCACACGAGGGTGCCGGCGACGAGGTCGTCTTCGCGGTTGAGGTTGAACTGCCCGGTCTTGTTGTCGAGCATCAGCGCCAGGAAGGTCATCAGGTTGCGGGCGTAGAGCGCGCTGGAATCGGTGGGTACCAGGGCCGGCAGGTTGGTCTGCCCGACCAGCTTTACGCCATGCGAGACCACCGTCTCGCCCGCCTTCGAACCCTCGACGTTGCCGCCCTGCTCGACCGCCATGTCGACGATCACCGAGCCGGGCTTCATCGACCTGACCATGTCGTCGGTGACCAGCACCGGCGCCTTGCGGCCGGGGATCAGCGCCGTGGTGATCACGATGTCGGCCAGCGCGATGCGCTTGGCGACTTCGGCCGCCTGGCGCCCCATCCACGAGGCCGGCATCGGCCGCGCGTAGCCGCCCGCACCCTGGGCGATCTCGCGCTCTTCATCGGTCTCGTAAGGCACATCGATGAATTTCGCGCCGAGCGACTCGATCTGTTCCTTCACCGCCGGGCGCACGTCGGACGCCTCGATCACCGCACCCAGCCGCTTGGCGGTCGCGATGGCCTGCAGGCCGGCCACGCCTGCGCCCAGGATCACCATGCGCGCGGCCTTCACCGTACCGGCCGCGGTCATCAGCATCGGCATGATGCGGCCGTAGGTGTCGGCGCCCAGCACCACCGCCTTGTAGCCGGCGATGTTGGCCTGCGAGGAGAGCACATCCATCGACTGCGCACGCGAGGTGCGCGGCAGCAGTTCCATCGCGAACGCGGTCAGGCCCTTGCTGGATAGCGCCTCGATGCCGGCCGTGTCGTACGGTGCCAGCAGGCCGATCAGCACGGTGCCGGACTTCATCGCGGAGATTTCTTCCGGCAGCGGCGAGCGCACCTTCAGGACCAGTTCGCACTGGCCGTAGACAGAAGCGGCATCGGCCACGACCGTGGCGCCCGCGGCAGCGTAGTCGGCGTCGGGGAAATTGGCGCCGGCACCTGCGCCGGCCTGCACGAACACGGTGTTCTGCCCGCCCGCGCAGTACTTCTTCACCGTCTCGGGAGTCGCCGCAACCCTCGTCTCGCCGGGTCGAACTTCAGTGGGAATGCCGATCTTCATTTCAAGAGGTCCTTCTCCACGCCAGGCAGCGGTTATGGTGGTAATGGCCGACGCCGACCAAAAAGCCTCGGATTATATTCAAAACTCGCCCGCTGACCATAGCTTCCTGGTGCTGCAAGGCCGCTGCGCAGCGCGGGCAAGGCAGCCGCGAGCCTATAATCGGTCCCCATGGCCTCGACGGATCCAGCGGCAACACCCGTGGTGCGCATCCATGCGCTGCCCGACCTGCTGATCAGCCAGATCGCGGCCGGCGAGGTGATCGAACGCCCGGCCTCGGCGCTGAAAGAGCTGCTCGAGAACGCGATCGACGCGGGGTCGACCGAGCTGGCGATCGAACTGGACGCCGGTGGCACGCGCCGGATCGCGGTGACCGACAACGGCCATGGCATCGACAGGGACGACCTCGCGCTGGCGCTGACCCGCCATGCGACGAGCAAGATCGCGGCGCTCGAAGACCTGGAATCGGTCGCCAGCCTCGGCTTTCGCGGCGAGGCGCTGGCCTCGATCGCATCGGTCGCCGACCTGACGCTCGCCAGCCGGACCGCTGATTCGCGCCATGGCTGGCGCATCGGCCACATGGGCGCGACCGGTGCCGGCAGCGATGCCGGCGCCCGCATCGGCCCGGCGGCGATCGCACCGGGCACCCGCATCGAGGCGCTCGACCTGTTCTTCAACACGCCGGCCCGCAAGCGCTTCCTCAAGTCGGAACAGACCGAGTACGCGCACTGCGAAGAGGCGGTGCACCGCGTCGCGCTCGCCCATCCCGGGGTCGGCTTCCGCCTGTCCCACAACGGCAAGCCGGTGCTGCGCCTGCCGCCCCAGGATCGCGCCGCACGCATCGTCGCACTGCTGGGCAGCGATTTCGCCGATGCCGCGCTGCCGGTCGCGGAAGATATCGGCCACCTGGCGATCAGCGGCGCGATCGCGCAGCCCGCCTACTCCCGGGCTTCGCGCGACGCACAGTATCTGTTCGTCAACGGCCGGTTCGTGCGCGACAAGCTGCTCTCGCATGCGGTACGCGCAGCCTACCGCGACGTGCTGCACCACCAGCGCCATCCCGCGTTCGCGCTCTACGTCACCATCGACCCGCGCGCCGTCGACGTGAACGTGCACCCGACGAAGATCGAGGTGCGCTTCCGCGAGTCGCAGGCCGTGCACCAGTTCGTGCTGCATGCGCTCGAGAAGGCGCTCGCCTCGACGCGTGCAGGCACCACCGGCGGCAACCTCGCCAGCCCGCGCGATGCGCTGCCAGGCGACGCGTCCGGCAGCGCGGGTGGCGGCGCCCGCCCGTCGTGGAAGGCGCCCGCGGGCTGGGGGCGCGACCCTGCAGGCCGCGGCACCGGCCCGACGCAGGCGCCGCTCGGGCTGCGTTCGTCCGAACCGTCGGCGCTCTATGACGCGCTGTTCGGCCAGGTACCGCCGGTGCGGACCGTGGCATTGCCCGAAGACGCGGGCGGCGCCGCGACGGCCGGGGATGGCGCCGACGCTGCCGCACGCCCGGCTGGCGAGGCCCTCCGGGATGCCACGGATGGCGCAGTACCGCCACTGGGCTTCGCGCTCGGCCAGCTGTCGGGCGTCTACGTGCTGGCCCAGAACGCACTCGGCCTGATCGTCGTCGACATGCACGCGGCGCACGAGCGCATCGTGTTCGAACGCCTGAAGCAGAGCATCGATACCGGGACCGTCCCGCGCCAGCCACTGCTGCTGCCGGTCTCGTTCGCGGCCTCGGCGCTGGACATCGCCGCGGTCGCAGAGCACCGCGACACGCTCGGCCAGCTGGGCTTCGACATGGCCCCGCTGTCGCAGGGGGCGATCGTGGTGCGTGCCGTGCCGGCCACGCTGGAGCGTGCCGACCCGGTCGACCTTGCGCGCTCGGTCCTGGCCGAGCTGCACGAGTCGGGCGAGGTGGATACGGTCGCGGCCCGGCGCGAGCAGCTGCTCTCGACCATGGCCTGCCATGGCGCGGTACGCGCGAACCGGGCTCTGACGCTGCCCGAGATGAACGCGCTGCTGCGCGAGATGGAAGCGACCGAACGTTCCGGCCAGTGCAACCACGGCCGGCCGACATGGTGCCAGGTCACGCTGGCCGAACTCGACCGGATGTTCCTGCGCGGCCGTTGATGCACGCCGACCGCGACAGGCAGGGCCTGCCACCCGCGCTGGTGCTCACCGGCCCTACCGCCAGCGGCAAGAGCGGGGTCGCGGTCGAACTCGCCCACTGCCTGCCGTGCGAGATCGTCAGCGTCGACTCGGCGCTCGTCTACCGCGGCATGGACATCGGCACCGCGAAGCCCGACGCGGCCACGCTCGCCCGCGTACCGCACCACCTGGTCGACCTGCTGGAACCGACCGAGCGCTACAGCGCCGCGCGCTTCGTCGAGGATGCACTGTCGGCGATGGCCGGGATCACCGCGCGCGGCAACCTGCCGCTGCTCACCGGCGGCACCATGCTTTACCTGAAGGCGCTCGCCTCGGGCATCACCGACCTGCCGCAGGCGGATGCCGCCACGCGCGGCGTGATCGACGCAATGGCCGCCGACAGCGGCTGGCCCGCGCTCCACGAAGAGCTCTCGCGTTGCGATCCCGATAGCGCGGCCCGGCTCGACCCGAACGACGCACAGCGCATCCAGCGCGCGCTCGAGGTGTATTACCTGACCGGCGAACCGATGTCGAAGCTGCTGCGCGAGCGGCCGCCCACGCCACTGCCCTACCGGCTGATCCAGGCGGCACTGCTGCCCTCGGACCGCAGCGTGCTGCACGCGCGCATCGAGGCGCGCTTCGACGAGATGCTCGAGCTCGGGCTGATCGGCGAGCTGCGCCGGCTGCGCGAGCGGCATGCGCTGGACCCGGACCTGCCATCGATGCGCTGCGTCGGCTACCGGCAGGCCTGGGCCTACCTAGACGGGCACACGTCGCTCGGGCAGCTGCGCAGCACCGGCATCGCGGCCACCCGGCAGCTGGCCAAGCGCCAGCTCACCTGGCTGCGCTCGATGCCGGAGGTGGCCACCTTCGACTGCCTGGCACCCCACCCCATGGGGCAGGTGCTCGACTTCTTCGGCGGCATGCTCGCCGGCTGAGCGCGATCAGCCGACGACGGAGCGCACGCTGCCGTGGGCCAGGGTGGTCTCGAGCGCGGTGCCCGGCAACGCGTCGCGCGCATCCTGCAGCACCTTGCCACCGGGCAGGCGGGTGATGCTGTAGCCCCGCTCGAGCACCGCCTCGGGGTTGAGGTGCACGAGGCTCGCGCGCAGCGCAGCCAGCCCCGACTGGCGGCGCTCGATCAGCCGGCTGCCGGCGCTCGACAGACGCGCAGCCAGCCGCGCCAGCTCGGCGGCCTTCGCGGCGGCGTCCGGACGCACCCGCGCCAGCCGCGACGCGACATGCCCGGCGCGGCCGACCGCGGCATCCAGCAACCTGGCCTGCGCCTGCGCCAGCCGGTGCTGCAGGTGGCCGAGGGCGACCGCCTGGTCGCGCGCGCGGGCACCCGGATGGGTCAGGCGGCGCGACAGGTGGTCCAGGGTCTGCATGCGCTGCTCCAGCAGGCGCCACTGTGCACGGCCGAGTGCCGCGGCCTGCGCCTGCAGTTGCTCGTGCAGCCGGGCCGTGTCCGGCACCACCATCACGGCTGCGGCGGTCGGCGTGGTCGCGCGGGCGTCGGCGACGAAATCGGCGATGGTGAAGTCGGTTTCATGCCCGACCGCACTGACGGTCGGGATCGGGCTGGCAGCAAGCGCGCGCGCGACGACTTCTTCGTTGAACGACCACAGGTCTTCGATGCTGCCACCGCCGCGCCCGACGATGAGCACGTCGCATTCCGCCCGTTCACCGGCCAGCGCGATGGCGCGCGCGATCTGGCGTCCCGCGTCCTCGCCCTGCACCAGTGCCGGGTAGACGATCACGTGCACGCCCGGCGCGCGCCGGCGCAGCGTGGTCAGCATGTCGCGCAGGGCCGCGGCCGAGGTCGACGTGACGATGCCGACGGTGCGCGGGAACGACGGCAACGGCCGCTTGCGCTCGGCGGCAAACAGGCCCTCGGCCGACAGCTTCGCCTTCAGCCGTTCGAATGCCGCGAACAGCGCCCCCAGGCCGGCGCGGCGCATCGTCTCGACATTGAGCTGGAAATCGCCGCGCGCCTCGTACAGCGACGGGACGGCGCGCAACTCGACCTCGCTGCCGTCGGTGGGCTGCCAGCCCAGCAGCGATGCACGGTGGCGGAACATCACGCAGCGCACCTGGGCCTGGGCGTCCTTCAGCACGAAGTAGCAGTGGCCGGAATCGTAGCGGCGGAAGTTCGATATCTCGCCGGCCACCCACAACGCCGGCAGGGCCTGTTCGATCGCCTCGCGCGCGGCCTGGTTCAGCTCCGCCACGGTCAGGATTTCGCGGCGGGAGGAAAGGTCGCGCATGCGCCGATTCTAGCGTTGCCGCAGCAGTCCGGGGCCGATCCCTCGCCGTATCCGGGGAACAGGCGGAAATCACGGCGCTGCGCGGCCTGGCGGGACGAAACTGCCTTGGAACCCGCGAAAAACCGTGCGTGGTTCACCACTTCTCCACAACATCCGGGAATACCCCGACCTGGCCGCTGAAATCGATCCCCACCCTAGGGAGATATCTCCAAATAACTGATTCATAACACTTCTTTTGCTGCTCAAAAAAGCAGCAAGTCAAACCGGAGCACGGCTGGACAACGGTTTCAGCCCGTTTCCGGCACTCTATTCACAAACTTATCCACAGATCGTGTGGAAAATGGGAAATTCCCAATTGCGGCAGGCGCTTAGCATCATCTGTACGCGCCGCCCGGTGGCTTTTGCTTGCCCTCGGCGCCGCCGGTCGATAGAGTCGGGGCGCTTCCCAACGAGACCCCGCCCCTATCCGTGTTTGCGATCATCCAAGGTGCCGGCTGGCCTATCTGGCCGTTGATAATCGCCTCGATCATTGCCTTGGCCATCATCGGCGAACGTGCCTGGAGCCTCAGGCGTACGTTGGTCGCGCCGCCCGACCTCCTGCCGAAGGTGGTCGCCGAGTTCCGCCAGAACGGCGCTCCCCCCGAGATGGTCGAGCGGGTGGCCAGCCACTCGCCGCTGGGCGAAGTGCTGGCCGCCGGCCTGCGCAACGTGCGCAGCCCGCGCGACGTGATGAAAGAGGCCATCGAGGAAACCGGCCGGGGCGTCGCGCTGCAACTCGAGCGCTACCTGACCACGCTCGGCACGATCGCGGGCATGGCGCCCCTGCTCGGCCTGTTCGGCACGGTCATCGGCATGATCGAGATCTTCGGCGCGCAATCGGCTGCCGGTTCGCCCGCGCAACTGGCGCAGGGCATCTCGATCGCGCTCTACAACACCGCATTCGGCCTGATCGTCGCGATCCCCAGCATGATCGCCTACCGGCACTACCGCGCGAAGGTCGACAACTACGTGGTCGACCTGGAACTGCAGGCGGTGAAGCTGGTCGAGGTGATGCACGGTGAACGCCGTGCCTGACCGCGTTCGGGGTATGGCGTGAATTTCCGGCGCGGCCGCCCGCGCGACGAGCCGGAGATCAACCTGGTACCGATGATCGACGTGTTCCTGGTGGTGCTGATCTTCCTCGCCACTTCGACCACGTTCACCCGTTTCTCCGAACTCCAGATCAACCTGCCTCAGGCGTCGGCCGAAGCACAGCCCGACCGGCCCGTGCAGATCAATGTCGCGATCGACGCCACCGGACGCTACCTGGTCAACCGCCAGCCGGTGGTCTTCGGCAATCCCGAGCAGTTCGGCCAGGCGCTGCGCAAGGCGGGCGGCGAGGCGAAGGAACCCGTGATCGTCATCAGCGCCGATGCAGCCACCACGCACCAGGCGGTGGTCAACGTGATGGAAGCGGCGCGGCTGGCAGGCTACCCGCAGATCACGTTCACCACGCAGGGTTCCGGCGCGCGCTGACCGGCACCGCGTCCGTCCCGCGCGCCGACCGCCCATGCCGCGCTTCGATACCGACCGCCACTGGGCGAGGCTGAGCATGCGCAGCGCGCTGCTGCTGCCGGTGTCCTGGCTGTTCCGGCTGGCCGTCGAATTGCGCCGGCTGGCCTTCCGCGCCGGCTGGGCCCGCTGCCACTCGCTGCCGGTACCGGTACCGGTGATCGTGATCGGCAACGTCACCGTCGGCGGCACCGGAAAGACGCCCCTGACCATCTGGGTGGTGCTCTACCTGATCGCCCGCGGCTGGCATCCCGGCGTGGTCAGCCGCGGCTACGGCGGCAGCGCGAGCGGCGACCGCGTCAGTGAACCGGTCAACCCGCACAGCGATCCGTCGCGCGTTGGCGACGAGCCGGTGCTGATCGCCCGGCGGACCCCGGCCCCCGTGTGGATCGGCGTCGACCGTGTGTTCGCCGCGCGCGCGCTGCTGCGCGAACATCCGGAGTGCGACGTGCTGATCGCCGATGACGGCCTGCAGCACTACCGCCTGGCACGCGATGTCGAAGTCGCGGTGGTCGACGCCGGCCTCGGATTCGGCAACGGGCACATGCTGCCATCGGGTCCGCTGCGCGAGCCGGTGCATCGGTTGAGCACGGTGGACGCACTGGTGGTCAACGGCGCGCAGTCGGTAGCGGCGCCGGTGCCGCTCGCCGCGCAGTTCGAGATGCGCATCGCCGCGGGACGCGTGTACCGCCTCGACGATCCATCCATCACCGCCCTACCCGAAGCGCTGCGCGGCCAGCGGCTGCATGCGGTCGCGGGGATCGGCTATCCGGACCGCTTCTTCAGCCTGTTGTCCTCGCTCGGCCTGGCCTTCGTGGAGCACCCGTTCCCGGACCACCACCGGTTCGAGCCGTCGGACCTCGACTTCGGCGGCGAGCCGGTGATACTCACCGAAAAGGATGCCGTAAAATGCAGGCGCTTCGGTGCATCCCACCACTGGGTGCTCCCGGTCGAGGCGCAACTCGATGCCGCGTTCGGTGAACACCTGCTGCACTGCCTGGAACGCCGGTCCTGAACACCGGCACTGAACAACGGCACTGAGCGCCGACCCGGCCACCCGCGGCCGCTCCCGATGCACGTATCCTGCGTGTCCGGGGGCCTTGTTCCACCTGCCTCACGCAACGCCTGCTGAAAGCGACGACATGGACGCAAAACTGCTGGAGATCCTGGTCTGCCCGGTCACCAAGGGAAGCCTGACGTTCGACCGCGACCGGCAGGAACTGCTGTCGCAGGGCGCAGGGCTCGCCTACCCGATCCGCGACGGCATACCGATCATGCTCGAGGACGAGGCACGCCGGCTGGCGCCGGAAGAGCTCGAAGCGCTGCGCCGCGGATGACCGTATCGCCAGAGAGGGTCGTGTTCGTCGCGGCGATCCCGGCCCGGCTCGCCTCGACCCGGCTGCCGGGCAAGCCGCTCGCCGACATCGGTGGCCGGCCGATGGTGATCCGCGTGGCCGAGCGTGCGGCCGCCAGCGGCGCGCGCGAGGTGTGGATCGCCACCGACGACCCGTCGATCGCCGCCGCCGCTGCAGCACACGGAGTACAGGCCGCACTGACGCGCAGCGACCATCCGTCCGGCACCGATCGCATCGCCGAGCTGTGCGTCCAGCGGGCATGGCCGGATGACACGATCGTGGTCAACGTGCAGGGCGACGAGCCCCTGATCGACCCTGCGCTGATTGCAGCCGTCGCGCGCCGGTTGCACGACACGCCGGACGCGGCGATTGCCACCGCCTGCCATGCCCTGCACTCGACTGGCGAGATGTTCGACCCCAACGTTGTCAAGGTGGTGCTGGACCGACGCGGCTTCGCGCTCTACTTCAGCCGCGCGCCGATACCGTATGCGCGCGATGCATTTGCCGGCGCGGCGCCAGCCATCTGTCCGTCTTCCGACAACAGCATCGGTGCGCCACTGCCTGAAGGCCTGCCGGTGTACCGGCATGTCGGGCTCTACGCCTATCGCGCCGCCGCGCTGCACCGGCTGTCGGCGCTGCCGCCGACCGCACTGGAGCAGTTCGAATCGCTCGAGCAGTTGCGCGCGCTCTGGCATGGCGAACCGATCGTGGTGGAGACCGCGCCCGAGGCGCCAGCTGCAGGCGTGGACACGCCGGCCGACCTCGAACGGGTGCGCCGGGCCCTGGCGGCGGGCGGCAGCCACTGACCGTACCCGACCCCCGCCGGATACGGGCTCGCCGCGCTGAGGGTCGTTGCGTATAATGCGACGCAGTCTGGCCGCCGCACGCGATGCGTGGGCAGTCCAGGCGTAACTGGGCAGACACGTCCACCCATCGGCACCACCGCCCGCGGCATTGCACGGGCACCGACCAGAGGAGTCGCTCCGTCCGGGGTTCGTCGCCGACGGAGAGCTTTCGACCATGCGCATACTGCTTCTAGGGCCCCCGGGGGCAGGCAAGGGAACCCAGGCCGCATTCCTGCGCGACCGGTTCCACATCCCGCAGATCTCCACCGGCGACATGCTGCGTGCGGCGGTCAAGGCCGGCACGCCGCTCGGGCTGGCCGCGAAGAAGGTGATGGACGCCGGCGAACTCGTCTCCGACGAGATCATCATCGGCCTGGTCAAAGACCGCCTGTCCGCGGACGACTGCAAGGCGGGCTACCTGTTCGACGGGTTCCCGCGCACCCTTCCGCAGGCCGACGCGATGCGCGCGGCAGCGGTCGCGATCGACCAGGTGCTCGAAATCTCGGTCGACGACGTCGAGATCATCAGCCGGGTCAGCGGTCGGCGCGTGCATCCGGCATCGGGGCGCACGTACCACGAGGTCTATGCGCCACCGAAGGTCGCAGGCCGGGACGACGTGACGGGCGAACCGCTGATCCAGCGCGACGACGATCGCGAAGATACCGTGCGCAACCGACTCGACGTCTATCGCCGGCAGACCCGGCCGCTGGTCGACTACTACCAGGGCTGGGCGCAGTCGGGCGAAGCCGGCGCACCGCGCTACGCCTGCATACCGGGCGTGGGGGCGGTCGACGAAATCGGCCGGCGGATGCTCGCTGCGATGGGTGCCGGCGGAGGCAATGCCGGCTAACGCCTTCTACGCCCAGTCCGGGGGCGTGACCGCCGTCATAAACGCCTCCGCTGCGGGGGTGATCGAAACCGCGCGCCGCCACCCCGGAAAGATCGGCAAGGTCTTCGCCGGGCGCGACGGCATCATCGGCGCGCTGAACGAAGACCTGATCGACACCAGTCGCGAAAGCGCTTCGGCCATCGCGGCGCTGGTGCGCACGCCCGGCGGCGCCTTCGGCTCGTGCCGCTACAAGCTCAAGGGCATCGACGAGCATCGCGCGCAGTACACCCGCCTGGTCGATGTGTTCCGCGCCCACGACATCCGCTACTTCTTCTACAACGGCGGCAACGATTCGGCCGACACCTGCCTGAAGATGGCGCAGGTCTCGTCGTCGATGGGCTACCCGCTCGCCTGCGTGCAAGTACCCAAGACCATCGACAACGACCTCGCCGGCACCGACAACTGCCCCGGCTTCGGTTCGGTCGCGAAGTACGTGGCGACATCGATGCGCGAGGCGGCGTTCGACGTCGCCTCGATGGCGAGCAACTCCACCCGTGTGTTCGTGCTCGAGGTCATGGGACGACATGCCGGCTGGATCACCGCTGCGGTCGGCCTGGCCGACGACGCGCAGCACCCGCTGCCGCTGGTACTGCTGTTTCCCGAGGTGCCCTTCGACGAGGCCCGCGTGCTGGCGCGTGTAGACCACCTCGTGAAGACCCGGGGCTACTGCTGCATCGGCGTGTCGGAAGGGCTGCGCGATGCTGGCGGCAGGTTCCTGTCCGAATCCGGCCTGCGCGACTCGTTCGGCAACGCGCAACTCGGCGGCGCCGGCCAGCAGGTGGCCCACCTCGTGCGCGAACGGCTGGGGCACAAGTACCACTTTGCGCTGGCCGACTACCTGCAGCGCGCGGCTCGCCACATCGCATCGAAGACCGACGTCGAGCAGGCCTATGCCGTCGGCCGCGCCGCGGTGCAGGCCGCGCTGCGCGGCGAGAGCGGCGTGATGGTGGCGATCGAGCGTATTTCCGACCAGCCCTACCGCTGGTCGCTCGGGCTGGTGCCGCTGTCGCGCGTCGCCAACCGTGAACACATGCTGCCTCGCGGGTTCATCAGCCGCGACAGATTCGGCATCACGGCGCGCGCACGCGCGTACCTGCAGCCGCTGATCCGCGGCGAGGCCGGGCTGAAGTTCAGCAACGGCCTGCCCGCCTACGTGCGGCTGAAGAACGTTTCCATCAAGAAGAAACTAGCGCCGTTCGAAGGCTGATCGAGCGCGGGACGGCAAGGTCGTCGGAAGAAGCACGCAACAACCGTTGTTCCAGGCAGTTTGAACCGAGAAAATCGAGGGGGAAGTGACTCATGGCCGCACCGTTGTGGTTTGCCTTGGCATGCTCGCTCGCAGCGATCCTTTACGGGATCGTTTCGACCCACTGGATCCTGAAGCAGCCGACCGGAAACGCTCGAATGCGGGAGATCGCCGCCGCCGTGCAGGCCGGGGCTGCGGCCTACCTGAACCGGCAGTACACGACGATCTCCATGGTCGGGGCGGTGCTGTTCGTGGTCATCGGCCTGGCGCTGTCCTGGCTCACCGCCTTCGGCTTCCTCGTGGGCGCGGTGTTCTCGGGTGCTGCGGGATACATCGGCATGAACGTATCGGTACGTGCGAACGTGCGCACCGCCGAGGCGGCACGCACCGGCCTCGATGAAGCGCTCGCGGTGGCGTTCCGCGGCGGTGCGATCACCGGCATGCTGGTGGTCGGGCTGGGCCTGCTGTCGGTGGCCGGGTACTTCGCGATCCTGGTCGGCATGGGCTACGACGTGAACACGACGGTGCTCAACGCGATGATCGGGCTGGCCTTCGGCAGTTCGCTGATCTCGATCTTCGCGCGTCTCGGTGGCGGCATCTTCACCAAGGGTGCAGACGTCGGCGCCGACCTCGTCGGCAAGGTCGAGGCGGGCATCCCCGAAGACGATCCGCGCAACCCCGCGGTGATCGCCGACAACGTCGGCGACAACGTCGGCGACTGCGCCGGAATGGCG
>CAIQON010000143.1 GCA_903873475.1 uncultured bacterium | reverse complement strand
GGTGATGCGGATCGCGGAGTCGGTCTTGTTGATGTGCTGGCCACCCGCGCCCGATGCGCGGAACGTGTCGATGCGCAGGTCGGCGGGAGTGATCGTCACCTCGATCGAGTCGTCGACCTCGGGATAGATGAACACGCTCGCGAAGGACGTATGCCGGCGTGCGTTCGAATCGAACGGGGACTTGCGCACCAGGCGGTGCACGCCGGCCTCGGTGCGCAGCGTGCCGTAGGCGTACGGGCCGCTGACCTTGATCGACGCGCTCTTGATGCCGGCGACGTCACCGCTGGATTCTTCCAGCAGTTCGACCTTGAAGTCGCGCCGCTCGCAGAAGCGCAGGTACATGCGCTCGAGCATCTGCGCCCAGTCCTGCGCCTCGGTGCCGCCAGTGCCGGCCTGGATGTCGATGAAGCAGTTGGCGGGGTCCAGCGGATCGTTGAACATCCGCTCGAACTCCATCCGGGCGATGGCCTTCTCGAGCTGTTCGATGTCTCCGGCGAGCTGTTCGAGCGTGCCGGTGTCGTCCTCGCCGCGCGCCATCTCGAACAGTTCCTGCGTGTCCGCGATCATCTGTTCGGCGGCCTGCATGCGGGTGACGATATCCTCGAGCTGCTTGCGCTCGCGTCCCAGTTCCTGTGCGCGCTTGGTGTCGGCCCAGACGGCAGGGTCTTCCAGGTCGCGGCTGACTTCCTTCAGGCGTGTGAGCTTGGTATCGAAGTCAAAGATACCTCCGCAGCTCGTCCGTGCGCCGGCCGAAACCGGCCAGGCTGTCGGAGAGCGAATTCAGGCGTTCAGCTTCCATGGATATTCCCGCGATAAACCGTCGATTATAGCGGCCCGCGGCAGCGCAGACCGTGCCGGCGCGAAAAGCCCGGCGGCATCAGCGCCAGGCCGAGGACGCGTCGCCGGCGTCGCGCCAGTGCTCGATCGTTAGCTGCACGCTCTGCAGTCCCTGCCAGCTGTTCATGTCCACCCGGTACACCGCCTCGATCTGCGATGGCATCGGTTCGATCGAATTGAACCGGATGGCCGCGAAGCGCCCGCCGCTGCCGCGCAGTTCCAGCTTCGAATGCGCCTCGCCCACGACCTTCTGCGCGGTGACCTGGAAGCGATCCATGAATTCGGGACGCGGAAAGCCCGGGCCCCAGACGGCTTCGTCCATCGAGCGGGCGAGGTCGAGGTCGAGGGTCTCGCCATCGAGGCTGCCGTCGGTCTCGATCACGCGCGAAAGGTCGGCGGGCGTGAGCAGCGAGCGGACGACGGCTTCCAGTGTTTCGGTGAACCGGGGCAGGTCCGGTTCGCGCAGGCTCAGGCCAGCCGCTGCCGCATGGCCGCCGAAGGCCACCAGCAGCCCGGGCTCGCGCTTGGCGACGAGGTCGAGCGCATCGCGCAGGTGCAACCCGGCAATCGAACGTCCGGAGCCCTTCAGCATGCCGCCATCGCTGCGTGCGAAGCAGAAGGCCGGGCGGTGCAGCCGGTCTTTCAGGCGCGCGGCCACGATTCCGATCACGCCCTGGTGCCAGGCCGGATCGAACAGCGAGACGGACCATCCGTCGCCGGCCGAGTCGATGTCGATTGCCGCCAGTGCCTGCTCGCGCATCGTGGCTTCGATCTCGCGCCGCTGGCGGTTCAGCTGGTCGAGCTGACCGGCGATCGCGCCGGCACGGGCGACATCGTCGGTGACCAGGCATTCGATGCCGAGCGACATGTCCTGCAGCCGGCCTGCGGCGTTCAGGCGCGGGCCCGCGACGAACCCGAGGTCGTACGTCGTGCAGCGCTCGATCGCACGGCCGGCGACCCGCAGCAGCGCCGCGATGCCGGGCACCGTGCGCCCGGCACGGATCCGCTTCAGCCCCTGCGCCACCAGGATGCGGTTGTTCGCATCGAGCCGCACTACGTCGGCGACCGTTCCCAGCGCCACCAGGTCGAGCCACTGCGCCAGGTTGGGCCCGTTGCCGCCGGGCAGCCGGCCGCGCCGGCGCAGTTCGGCGCGCAGCGCAAGCATCACGTAGAACATGACGCCGACGCCTGCGAGATGCTTGCTCGGGAAGCCGCAGCCGGGCTGGTTGGGATTGACGATCACCTCGGCGGCCGGCAACTGGCTCCCTGGCAGGTGGTGGTCGGTGACCAGTACGCGCATGCCGAGCGCGCGTGCGCGATCCACGCCCTCGACGCTGGCGATGCCGTTATCGACGGTGATGAGCCAGTCCGGACGGCGCTGGTGCGCGAGGTCGACGATTTCAGGCGTCAGGCCGTAGCCGTATTCGAAGCGGTTCGGGACGAGGAAATCGACCCGGGCGCCGAATGCGCGCAGCGCACGGATTCCGACGGCGCAGGCTGTGGCGCCGTCGCAGTCGTAGTCCGCGACGATCAGCAGGCGCTCGTCGCGCGCGATCGCGTCGGCCAGCGCCGATGCGGCCGCGTCGCAGCAGGACAGCCGCTCGGGCGTGAGCAGGCGCGCGAAGTCATCGGACAACTCGTCGGCCCCGGACAGTCCGCGCGCAGCGAACACCCGCGCGAGTACCGGCGTGATGCCGGCCCGTTCGAGCGCGGCACGGGCCCCGTCCGGCACGGATCGGATGAGCAGTTCAGGCATGGGCCCGTCCGCCGCGCTCGCCGAGCAAGGCTACGAGCGGCCGGCGCCGGCGCCAGAAGCGGAAGCGATCGGCCGCCACTATATGTGCGGTCGACAGCCCGGTGGTCGACGGCCAGTGCAGGTCGATGGCGGCAATGCCGCCGCTGCGCAGTGCTGCGTCGAGCGGGGCCAACCACTCGGCGTCGAGCCGGGCCAGGGCGTCGCGCCACCCGGACGGGTCGCCCGCCTGCCGCTGTGGCATGAGCGTGTCCAGGCTGAGCAGCCAGCGACCGTCGAGCGCCTGCGCGAGCCAGTGACGCGGGCCGGGGGCCGTGTCGATCCAGCGGCAGCCAGCGAGCGCAGCCAGGCCAGCCAGCCGTTCTCCACCGCCGGCGACCCCGGTGCAGGCGGGCCGCCCCGGGGCGGGCATGCGGCCAGGGCCGTGCAGCCAGAGTCCGGATGCGGTCGGTTCGCCTCGCTGTTCACGCGCCTGGTTGACCGGATGTTCGAACCAGAGCATCTGCACCTCGTTCACGAAGCCGAGCCACCGCTTGCGACCGGGGCCGCGCGGCAGGTTGCGGTCGACGTCGTCGCCGATGGCATCGGCCGGCGCAGTCGTGTCGAGTTCGAACGGGCGGTCCGCGCCCAGGTACCAGCGCGCCGGCCCCGGTGCCAGGAAGTCTGGCGCGAGTTCCGGGAAATGCGTGCGTACGGATGCAGCCAGCGCATCGGTCTCCTCGGCGCGCAATTGCAGGTGGCCCGGCGGCGCGAGACGCAGGCCCGTGCGCCCGACGACGAAGTGCACCGGATCGGCCCGCATCCACCAGCGCCCGCCTGGCGCGTGGCCGTCGAAGGCGAGGGTGACCGGCGCGATCGGCAGGTCGCGCGGGGGCTGCACGCCGCCGCCAGGCCTGCTTTCGCCCGCGCCAGCGGACGCAACAGGCGCCGTGAACCGTTGCCACAGCCACTGGTCTGCGCTGGCGCCGATCGCCGGACACGGCCTCGATCGCGACAGCCAGCGGGCGAGCGTCGGAGCGGTGGCCCCATGCATCACCTCGGCGGCATCGTTGCCTGGCCAGGACAGGGCAGGGATCAGGAGTTCCAGGTGCAAGGCAGGGGCGGCCGGTCGGGCGGTGGTCGGTGTTGGCGGTGAGCCTTAGATGCGGGCCCCGATATGCAGGCCTCGAGCCGCGCGCCGTGAACTGCGGGCACCATGGCCAGCGAGTGCTGCAGCCAACGCGGCGCGCTCAGTCTAGCACCGGTGCCGTCGGCTGCCGCCAAGGGCGAACCTTGCCAGTGCTCCGCTTGTGGCACACTTCGCGCGCCGCCAATGGCCGCACTGGAAACAGACCGACCCGTGTCCCCCTACGAGCTGTTCGTCGGGCTGCGCTACACGCGCGCCAAACGCAGCAACAATTTCATCTCCTTCATCTCGCTCGTGTCGATGCTCGGCATGGCGCTGGGCATCGCAGTCCTGATCACCGTGGTGTCGGTGATGAACGGCTTCCAGAAAGAGGTGCGCGACCGCATCCTGGGCGTGCTCGCGCATGTACAGATCTCCGGGCTCGAGGGCGGACTCACCGACTGGCCGGCGATCGCTGCCACGGCCGAGGCCAATCCGGCCGTGCGCGGCAGTGCGCCGTACGTGCTTGCGCAGGGGCTGCTTGGCAACGACCAGGTGGTGCGCGGCGCGATCATCCGCGGCATCCTGCCCGGACGAGAGGCGCGCGTGGCCGACTTCGAGACCTACCTGCGCGCGGGATCGATCGAGGCGCTCGTGCCCGACGGCTTCACCATCGTGCTCGGCATCGAACTGGCCCGCGCGCTCGGCGTGGACGTCGGAGACAAGGTGCTGCTGATCGCCCCCCAGGGCCAGATCACGCCGGCCGGGGTGATCCCCCGCCTCAAGCAGTTCACGGTGGTCGGCATCTTCGAGGCCGGCCATTTCGAGTTCGATTCCGGACTTGCCCTGGTGCACATGGAGGACGCGCAGAAGCTGTACCGGATGGGTACCGCCGTCACCGGGGTGCGCCTGAAGCTCGCCGACATGTTCCAGGCGCCACGGGTGGCGCGCGAGATCGCGCGGACGATGACCAGCGACGTGATGGTGGCGGACTGGTCGAGGCTGAACGCAGGCTGGTTCAGGGCGGTTGAGATCGAGAAGCGGATGATGTTCATCATCCTGTCGCTGATCGTCGCGGTGGCTGCGTTCAACATCGTGTCGACGCTGGTGATGGTGGTCACCGAGAAGCGCGCGGACATCGCCATCCTGCGCACGCTCGGCTCGACGCCTTCGAGCATCATGGCCGTGTTCGTGATCCAGGGCGCACTGATCGGCATCTTCGGCACGCTTCTCGGGGTGGGCGGCGGCGTGCTGCTGGCGTCCAACGTCGACGTCGTCGTGCCGTTCATCGAGCGCACGTTCGGCGTCCAGTTCCTGGCCAAGGACATCTACTTCATCAGCGAGCTGCCGTCCGAGGTGCGGATGGCCGACGTGACCTTCGTCGCATCGATCTCGCTGGCGCTGTCCTTCCTCGCGACCCTCTATCCCAGCTGGCGGGCGTCGCGAATCAATCCTGCCCAGGCACTTCGCTATGAGTGAACCGCGTCCGGTCGTGCTCGAATGCGAGGGGCTGTCGAAGATCTATCGCGAAGGCTCGGCGCTCGGGGAGGTTTCGGTGCTGCGCGGCGTAGACCTGCAGGTGCGGGCCGGGGAGCGCATAGCGATCGTCGGCAGTTCCGGGTCCGGGAAGAGCACGCTGCTGCACCTGCTCGGTGGACTCGACGCACCCACCGCGGGTCGGGTCAGCCTTTGCGCAGAGCGGGTCGACACGCTGGGACAGGGCGCCCTGGCTGCCCTCCGCAACCGCGCACTGGGTTTCCTGTACCAGTTCCACCACCTGCTGCCCGAGTTCTCCGCGCTCGAGAACGTGGCAATGCCGCTGCTGATCCGCCGGATGCCCGGCGCGCAGGCCCTGCAGCGTGCGACTGCAGGGCTGCAGGCGGTCGGGCTCGGGCATCGGCTCGCGCACCGGCCGGGCGAGCTCTCCGGCGGCGAGCGCCAGCGCGCCGCGCTCGCCCGGGCGCTGGTGACCGAGCCGGCGTGCGTGCTTGCCGATGAACCGACGGGCAACCTCGACCGTACCAACGCCGAGGCGATGTTCGAACTGATGCTCGAACTCAATCGCGTGCGCGGCACCAGCCTGGTGATGGTGACGCACGACGAGCGGCTGGCCGCGAAGGCCGAACGCGTGCTGCGCCTCGAGGACGGGCGGCTGCAGTCTGACTGACGCGCCGCGCGCAGCGAGCCGCTGCCGGGCACCCGTCCCGGCGGGCACAACCTGCACAAGCGTCATGTCTGGCTTCGTTGCACCACGCGCAGGATGCCGTGGCGCACGAGATCGTCGTATACGGCAGGGTCTTCGAGCGAGCGTTTCAGCATGAACGCCGGTGCGCTTGCGCGCGACAGCCGCGGCAGCAGGAACGCGGCGACGATCACCAGCACGCCGGGAAACCAGTGCAGCAGCAACGCGATGCCGACCCCGGTACCCAGTGCCGCCAGTTGCACCAGTGGCAGCAGCATCTGCGCTGCAAGGTATCGATAGGCGCCCTTCGGGTCGATGTCGACGCGGATGCTGCCCTGCGCCCAGGCTGCGCGATATCCCGCATGGTCCATGGCTACCTGGCCCGGATGGCCGTCTGCGAGCCCCTCGTCTCTGGTCATGGTGCGCAGCCCGCGTCAGTGGAGCACGGGTTCCGGATCGAGGCTGCGCCACAGGTACCACGTTGCTACCGTGCGCCACGGGTGCCAGAGCCCGGACAGCAGGTCAAGCTGGCGCTGGGGCGTTGGCTGGCCCTGGCTGTAGCCGCGTTCGACTGCCCGCCGCAGTCCGAGGTCGGCCAGCGGCAGCACATCGGGCCGTGCGAGATGGAAGATCAGGAACATCTGCACTGTCCACAAGCCGATGCCGCGCACTGC
>CAIQON010000142.1 GCA_903873475.1 uncultured bacterium | reverse complement strand
CGCCGAGTTCGGCCAGCAGCCGGCCGGCTGCGGGCGACAGGGTGATGCCATGCCGGCGAACGATGCCGAGCGGACGACTGACCCGTGGCGACACCAGCGGGCGCGTGACCAGCAGCGGATGGCGCCCGTCGTCGATCGCCAGCCTCGGCAGCAGCGCGATGCCGAGTTGCGCCTCGACGAAGCCGATCGCGGTGGAGAACGTGGCGTCGACTTCGTAGAACCAGTCGATGCGCACCGGTGTCTCCGCCAGCGCCAGGTCGAGCAGCAGGCTGCTCGCCGCGCCGGTGCCGACCCGGATCGCACGATGCCCGTCGAGCGCGCTCCACGGCACCTGCTGGAGCTTCGCCAGCGGATGGCGGCGGTGGCACACCAGCACGAACGGATCGTCGAACAGCGGGTCGAAGTCGAGTTCAGGGCGGCGCGCGCCGAGGAAGCCGACGCCGAACTCGGCCTGGCCCTCGATCACCGCCTGCGCGACGGCATCGGCACTGCGATCGAGCACGCGCACGCGCGTGTCGGGATGCTGCTGCTGGAACGCCGCCAGCACCGACGGCAGGAAGCGGTAGGCGGCGGTCTGGATGCAGGCGAGCGTGACATGCCCGGACACACCGCCGGAACTGCCGCGAAGCTCCGAGAAGGCGCCCTCGAAATCGCGCAGCAGCCGCTGGGCGTGCGGCAGGAAACTGCGTCCGACAGCGGTCAGTGCGACCCGCCGCGTCGTGCGGTCGACCAGCCGGACGCCGAGCGACGCTTCGAAGCGCTGGAAACGGCGCGACAGCGTCGGCTGCGACCAGGCGAGCACACTGGCCGCCTCGCCGAAATTGCCGCGGTTCGCGAGCTCGACGAACGCGCGCATCCCCTCCAGGTCGATATTCATCTGCGCATCAATGCCATGTCTTTGTTGCATTCTACCCCGGAAGGCGCAACCCTTCCGCCTGACGGCCGCGTGGGGATAAGCTTGGGCTTCCTTCTCCTGAACCGGTGCCGGAAGGCACGTCCTCGATGAACAGACCCGCATCCCCGCCGCTGCCCTGCCGTTCCGAGTTACCGATGGTCCTGGCTCTCCCGCTGCTCCTGCAGGGCCTCGTGCTGGCGCCGTCGGCCGCTGCGCAGCAGGCCGGGGACGCGGCCTGGCCGGCCCGACCGATTCGTCTGGTCGTGCCGTATGCGCCCGGCGGCGGGCTGGACATCCTGGCCCGGCTGATCGCACCCCGACTGTCCGAGCGCTGGGGCCAGGGCGTGCTGGTCGACAACCGGCCGGGTGCGAGCGGCCAGCTCGGTGCGCAGCTCGTCGCCGGTGCCGCGCCCGACGGCCATACGCTGGTGATCATCTCGACCGAGCACATCACCGCACCGATGGTCTACCGGCGCCAGCTCTACGATCCGATCGCAAGCTTCGTGCCGATCGTCCAGACCGGTGCACAGTCCTACCTGCTGGTGGTCAATGCCGGCGTGCCGGCCCAGACCGTGAAGGAACTCGTGGCGCTGGCGAAGGCACGCAAGCTGAACTACACCTCGGCTGGCACCGGGTCGGTCGGCCACCTGTCCGGCGAACTGTTCAAGTCGCTGGCGGGCATCGAGATGACGCACGTGCCGTACAAGGGCACCGGCCCGGCGCTGGGCGACACCGTGTCCGGACAGGTGCAGGTGATGGTGGTCAACCCGCTGCCTGCGATGCCGCACATCAAGTCGGGCCGGCTTCGCCTGCTGGCGGTCACCGACAGCCGCCGCATCGCCTCGCTGCCGGAAGTGCCGACCATCGCCGAAGCGGGCATCGCCGGCTTCGGCACCACCGGCTGGAACGGCCTGCTGGCACCGGCCGGCACGCCGCGCATGGTAGTCGCGCGCATCAACGAAGCGGTGGTGTCGATCGTGCGCGCGCCTGAATTGCGCGACCGCATGTCGAGCGAAGGCACTGAACCGATCGGCAGCACGCCGGAGGCATTCCGTGCGCTGATGGTGTCGGACCAGAAGCGCTGGGCCGCCGTGGTGTCGAAGATGAAGATCGACGCCGACTGACCGGAGGCTCCCGGCGAGCGCGTTCCCTAGCCCGGCTCGAGCATCCGGGTGAACGCCGCCACGTCGGCCACCGCCTCGAAACGCTCGATGGCAGCGGCCACCTCGACGGCGCGCGCCTGCTCCAGCACATGGCCGGCACAGGCGACGAACTTGCCGCGCAGCAGTTCGGGCGGCAGCGGATTGGACGAGGTGCGCCCCAGCGGCTGCTCGACCCTGTCCTGCAGGATGCGGCCGTCGTCCAGCGTCACCTTCACTTCACCGCCGAAATGGTTCGACGGATCGAACTGGCTCGCATCGTAGGGCGCGACCTCGACCTTCGCGAGCAGCCCGGGCATTCGTGGATCGAGCCAGCAGTCGTCCTCGAACTGCTGCAGCACGACCTGCCGGTCGAGCAGCGCGCGCACCAGGCAGTACTGCAGGCTGAACTTGCAGTCGAGCGCACTGGCCGGCGCCGGGCGGTTGGTGTGCTGCAGCCGGCGCGAATGGATCCACGCCTGGATGCGCACGACCTGCTCCGGCCGCACGTCGTGCCGGCGCACCAGCGCCAGCATCGCATCGAGCGCCGGGTGGGTGCTGCCGCAGCACGGGTACTGCTTGATCGCGATGCCGGGCGCGACGATGTCGAACGGATCTCCCCAGCCGTTGAGCGCCTTCGCCGCATCGTGGTGCCCTGCCCCGTTGAACACCGCCAGGAAACCCTGCGGATGCTCGAACGCTCCCTCGTTCGCGGTGAAGCCATGGCGCGCGAGCAGTGCCGCGTACAGCCCGTTGCGCGCGCATTGGCCGACATGCAGCGACTTCACCATGGTGCCGAAGTTCGCCTTCAGGCCCGAGGACAGCGAGGCGGCGGTGGCGATCGCCGTCGCGGTGCGCTCGCCGTCCAGGCCGAGCAGGCGCGAGGCGGCGGCCGCCGCGCCGAACACGCCGAGTGTCGCCGTCGGGTGCCAGCCCTTCTCGTAGTGGTGGAAGTGCACGGCGCGCGCGATGCGCGTCTCGACCTCGAAGCCGGCCACGTAGGCAGCCAGCAGGTCGCGCCCGCTGGCATGCTCGGCCTCGCCGAGCGCGATCAGCCCGGGCAGGATCGGCACCGAGGGATGCCCACCGATGGTGTTGTTGCAGTCGTCGAAATCGAGCACATGCGAACTGACGCCGTTGATCAGCGCGGCGTCGAGGATGCCGACGCGGCTGCGGCCACCGAACACCAGCGCCGGCCCGGCGCCGGCGGCCAGCGCCATCGCCGCACGCTGCGGCGCCGGCTCTGCGGCGCCCGCCAGGGTCACGCCGATGGTGTCGAGCAGCCCCACCTTCGCCCAGTGCAGCGCCTCCGGCGGCAGGTCGTCGAAGCGCAGTGCCGCAGTGCGCTGTCCCAGTACCGTTGCGATCTGCATCGATGTGCCCCCTGTGCCGGCCCGTGCCGTCATTCGCCGCGGATGCCCGCGTCCTGGATCACCTTGCGCCAGCGTGCGATCTCGGTGCGGATGTGCGCGCCGAACTCCTCCGGCGTGTTGCCCACTGGTTCGGACCCGTCCGCAGCGAGCCGTTCGACGACCTCGGGCAGGTGCAGAATGCGCACGATCTCGCGGTTCAGCCGGTCGATGACCGGGCGCGGGGTCTTCGCCGGTGCCAGCATGCCGTACCAGCCGGCGACGACGTAGTTCGGCAGGCCGGACTCGACCATCGTCGGCACCTCGGGCAATGCGCGCGAACGCGTGCGCGTGCTCACCGCGAGGGCGCGCAGCTTGCCTGCCTTGATGTGCGGGCTCGACTGCAGGATCGTCGAGAACAGCATCTGTATCTGGCCGCCGATCACGTCGGCCATCGCCGGCGAGCCGCCGCGGTACGGCACATGCGTGAGGCGCACGCCTGCCTGCGACGCGAACATGGCCCCGGCGAGGTGGCTGAACCCGCCGTTGCCCGACGAGCCGTAGTTGATCCCTTCCGGCTTCGCCCGCGCCAGCGCGATCAGTTCCTTCAGCGACTGGGCCGGCACCGACGGATGGATGATCAGCGCATACGGCTGGCTGGTCGCCTGCGTGATCGGTGCCAGATCGCGCAGCAGGTCGTAGCCCAGCTTCGGGTATAGCGTCGAGTTGACCGAGTGGCTCGATGTGATCATGGTCAGCGTGTAGCCGTCGGCCGGTGCCTTCACCACGGCATCGACCGCGGTCGTGCCGTTCGCGCCCGGACGGTTGTCGACCACCACCGGCTGGCCCCAGGCCTCGGCCAGACGCTGTGCGATCGCGCGCCCGGTGATGTCGGTGCCGCCGCCCGGGGCGAAAGGGATCACCAGCCGGATCGGCTTGGACGGATAGGCCTGCGCCAGGGCCGGGCCGGCGACCATCGCGCACGACATGGTCGCGAGGGCGGCGAGCGCCGCGCGGCGTATGGCGCGCCGCTGCGCTCCGGTTCGAATCGAAACCACGTTCTCCTCCTGCCTGCGCCCGCATCGCGCGCACGTTCGCTGATCGG
>CAIQON010000141.1 GCA_903873475.1 uncultured bacterium | reverse complement strand
TGTGCTCTCCAAGCAGCGGAGGTGCACGATCGTAGGCGACGAGTGTCCTGGAAAACCGCATCGGGTTCGCGATCCCCGGTACCGTACCACTCAACGGGTGGGGAAGATCCATTCGTGCGCTTCGCGCACGAACATGTGGGTCGTCGAAAACTTCCGCGATGTTCTTGATGGCACTGCAAGGTACATTGGCCTTCTCGAAAATCGAGCTCCACTCGGCGATGGTGCGCCGCGAGAGAGCCGCATTCATCTCGTCGGACAGTGCGTCGGCGTTCTCGAGGCGCGACTCGTTGGTGAAGTAACGTGGATCGTCCTTCAGTACATCCAGACCGGCAGCGATGCAGAATTTCCTGAATTGCTCGTCGTTGCCGATGATGATCATGACGTGGCCATCACTGCAGCGGTAAGCGTCGCTCGGGTAAACCGTCGGGAGGCGATTTCCTCGGCGCATCGGGACATCGTTGGTGAGCAGGTAATTCATCCCGACGTTGGTCAGCGACGAGATCTGCACGTCCAGCAACGCCAGGTCGATGTGTTGTCCAAGCCCCGTCCGTGCACGGTCGGCGAGCGCGGCCTGCACGGCAATGGTGCCATATAGTCCAGTCATGAAATCAGTGACGGCGATGCCGACGCGCACCGGGCCGCCGCCCGGCGCATCATCCGTACGACCTGTCACGCTCATGATTCCCCCGAGCGCCTGGATGATCGTGTCGTAGCCTGGCCGCGCGGCATACGGGCCGGTCTGTCCGAAACCAGTGATCGAGCAGTAAACGAGACGGGGATTGATTTGCGCAAGCGTCGCGTAGTCCAGGCCGTAGCGTTCAAGCGTGCCGACCTTGTAGTTCTCGAGCAACACGTCAGACACCGCCGCCAGTTTTCTGATGACCTCGCGACCGTTCGGGGTGGCGATGTCGACCGTCACCGAGCGCTTGCCGCGATTGCAGGACAGGTAAAAGGCGGACTCTTTGGTCGCGTTGCCTTCGGCGTCAAGGGCAAAGGGCGGCCCCCATGCGCGGCTGTCATCGCCCGTGCCACGGCGTTCGATCTTGATCACATCGGCGCCCAGATCGGCCAGTATCTGCCCGCACACCGGACCAGCGAGGACACGCGACATATCGAGCACTCGCACGCCCTCCAGCGCGCGGCCGCTCGGCGCAGGGGCGTCGCCTGGCTCTTCTCTTGTTTCCCGCATCACGTCACCGCTGATGGCTTCACCTTTGAATTATGCACAACACACTCGCTGCCGTGTTGTCGTTTGACGCGCCGGGCGACGGCTGCCTGATTCGCAGCAGCGGCAATGTATGGTCACGTTTCAAGGCATGCGCGCCGCAGACGATGGCTGGCGCACGCCACCGAAGCGAGCAGGGCGCAGATCAGTCCATCTGCACTGCTCCGAACAGACCGTCGAGGCCCGACTGACGCTCGAGGCCGCGCATGAAATCCAGCGCCCGCGCGGCTGCCGCGGCCGGCAGCACCCGCGTGGCGAGTGCGGTGAACTTCGCCTCGATCTGCTCTGCCGGCATAGGATGCTGGAAATGCCCGAGCGGCCAGCTACCCTGTGCGCGATGCACCGTGCCGTCTTCGAGTTCTACCTCGATCCGGCACGGCAGTTCCCTCGGCGCCCGGGCTGAGAACGCCAGATCCTCCCGCACGGCGATCCGGTCGGCCAGGGCATGGATGCGCGCGTCGGCCAGGCGTTCGTCGGAAAAGATCGCATCACTGAACGCCCCGTCGATCAGCACGGCAGCAATGATGAACGGCAGGCTGTGGTCGGCGGTCTCGCGGGTGGTCGGGTGCCACTTCTCCGGCTCGTTGCCGATCTCGCTGAACGTGAACCAGTAGGTATGGATGGTGATCGCGCGGATCGCCCGCCCCGCGATCGCCGCATGCAGTTCCAATGCCAGCTCGACCGGCAGCTGCGAGTGGTACTCGGTGAGGTAGTTCTTGGTGCAGGCCTGCAACACCTTGAACTCGCCCGGACGCACGGCCAGTGGCGCCATCCCCGATTCATTCATCAGCTCGAACAGGCCATGAGAACCCTCGACTGGCTTCTCGGGTCCGGTCATCCCCTCGGCCGCGAGCAGTGCTGCGAACACGCCGTTGCGCGCGGCGTTGCCGCCCGCGCAGCCCTTCCACATGGACAGGTGGCCGCGCCGGGTCGCGCCGAGCGCGAGGTTCGGCGTCAGCGCCAGCGACAGGGCGTGCGCGCTGCGCTCGGGATCCAGCCTGAGCAGCTTCGCCGCGCCGATCGCGCAGGCACCGGCGGTGTAGATCACGTAGTCGTAGCCCTTGTCGCGCACCTTCAGCGACTGGAACAGGCAGTAGTACACCTCGTATGCGGCGACGATCGCGGCGATCAGCGACCGGCCGTCGGCATTCACCTGGTCCGCCGCGGCGAGCAGTGCGCTGATCGTGTCGCTCGGATGGCCGCCACTCGGGAAGTTGTCGTTGCCGTCCAGGTATCGCGCCATCACGCCGTTGGCGAAGGCGGCCAATTCCGGCAGGGTGCGGCACTGCGTGCCTAGCACCCGCGCACCCGTCGACACCGTTACGCGCGCCGCAAGCGCACGGGCGATCGCACTGGGCGGTGCGCCATGGCCGCCCAGCCCGACCCCCACGTAGTCGACCAGCCGCAGGCGGCTCGCATCGACCACCTCCGGCGGCAGGTCGTCGTAGTGGACCGAATGCGCGAAGTCCACCAGGCGCAAGACGACGGAATCCATGCCTAACCCTCCGCAGGTGATCCGGACCCGGCGCTCAGCTCAACCTGGCCGAACCGGGCGTGACCTTCACCGGGCGCGCTGCATACCGGTCGATGGCAAAGCCCACCATGCGCGCGTCGCGCAGGCAGGTCATGAAGTCGCCCGGTACCGAGCAATCGCCGATCGCGACGTAGGGCAGGCCCACTTCCTCGAGCACTGGGACCATGTCCAGGTTCGGTTGCGCGCCCACGGCGACCAGCAGCATCTCGCCGATCCCGTAACGCGCGACCGTGCCATCAGGCCCGCGCAACTCCAGTGCACTGCCCTCTGCGGACACGATCTGCGTCTTCAGCCGCACGATCACGCCGGCAGCACGCAGCCGGTCCGCGACTTCGGTGCGGTTGCTCTTGGACATGCCCTCGCCAAGCACTGCCTTCGGCTCGATCAGCGACACGCTCACCCCGCGCGCTGCAAGCAGGTCGGCCGTCTCCATACCGACCGTGCCGCCACCGACGATGGTGACGCTGGTGCCAGGCGGGACGCGATCGGGCTTGCGTAGCACATCCCAGGCGTCGAGCACGGTGATCGACGCATCCAGTGCGGCGCAGTCGAACGGTATCGGCCGTGGAACGGCGCCGGTCGCGAGCACGATTACGTCCGGTGCGAACGCGCGGATCGCTGCCGCATCCGCCACGATGCCAGTCTTCATCGGCACGCCAAGGGCTTCGGCCTGCTGCAGCGGATAGCGCCAGGCTGCCTCGACCTCGTTCTTGTCCGGCGCCGCGATCGCGAGTGCGACCTGCCCCCCGATGCGATCGCTGCGTTCCCACACTTCCACTTGGTGGCCCCTCGCGGCGGCGACGCGTGCGGCCTCGACACCGCTCACGCCGGCGCCAAGCACCAGCACCCGCCGCCGCTCGGCGCGCGCCTGTTCCGGTTGGAGCTGCGGCTCGGCCAGCGGCAGCGTCTCGAAGGCCGTTCCCATCAGCGGATTCTGCACGCAGGTCACGTCGCGCTCGGCCGACAGCCGGTCATGACACACGTTGCAGGCGATGCACTGCCGGATCGGCGCATCGACCTCGCCGAAGGCCTTAAGGCACCAGTGGGGATCCGCGTACAGCGCACGCCCGAGGGAGATGAAGTCGGCGCTGCCCGATGCGAGCACGGCCTCCGCATCCTGCGGTTCGACGATACGCCCGGCGACGAACACCGGGATCGACACGGCGTCGCGGATCGGCTTCGCCAGCGGCGCCAGGCATCCGCGCGGGAACGATGGCGTCTGGATGCAGTACTTGGACAGCTGCGGCGTCTCGTTGCTGCCGCCGGACAGGTCTAGCGCCACCACGCCGGCCTGCTCCAGGCCACGCGCCAGCGCGATCGCATCGTCCTGGGTGTATCCGTCGGGCGTGAACTCGGTGACACTGAAACGCACCATCAACAGCAGGTCGGGCGCTGCGTCCTGCATCCGCTTGACCGTCTCCACCAGGAAACGCATCCGGTTTTCGACCGACCCGCCGTACTCGTCGGTCCGATGGTTGATGCGCGGCGTGAAGAACTGCTGGAACAGGTAGCCGTTGGCCGCATGGATCTCCACGCCGTCGTATCCGGCGACCCACAGGCGGCGAGCAGCACTCGCAAAGTCCTTCTGCACGTCGACGATCTCGTCGCGGGTCATTGGCCGCACGTCGTCGCCGGTCTTCGGGCTCACCCAGTCGGACGGGCCGACCGCGACCGTCCCCGGCTCGTGCAGCAGCGCGCCATGGTGGTTGAGCTGGCCGAACACATGGCAGTCGTGTGACTTGATGGTGTCCACCAGGCTCGCCAGGCCCGGGATGAAGCGGTCGTGGTAGCAGACCGGCGTGAAGCGGTGGGAGCGCGCGCGGCCGTTCACGCCCATCGCGGAGGTCATGATCATCGATACGCCGCCCTTCGCGCGCTCGGCGTAGTAGGCCTTGTCGCGATCGGTGATCAGACCGTCGCTGGTGCTGAAGTTAGTGCCCAGCGGTGCCAGCGTGATGCGGTTCTTGAGCTTGAGCGGGCCCAGCATGCCGGGCTGGCGGATCAGGGACATCTTCACTCCATGTCAGTCGAGTTTCGCGCCCGACATCTGCACTGCCTTTGCCCAGCGCTTGATCTCGATTCGGATCAGTTGCGCCAGTTCCTCGGGCGTGGACGTCTCGGGCACCGCGCCTTCGCTACTCAGGCGCTCGGCGATGGCTGGCTCCTGCATCGCCACCACCAGTACGCCGCGCACTCGGTCGATGATCGGGCGCGGCGTGCCACCGGCAGCCATCAGCGCATACCACGCAGTCGAATCAAAACCCGGAACGGCAGTCTCTCCGATCGATGGCGTGTCTGGCAGCGCCGGGGAGCGCTTCGCCCCGGACACACCGATCGCACGCACCTGGCCGTTGCGCACCTGGGACATCATCGCCACAGGCGAGGAGATCATCAGGTCGACCTCCTTCGACAGCAGCGCCGCCATCGCGGGACCAGCCCCCTTGTACGGGACATGCAGGATGTCGATGTTCGCGCCAACCCGGAACAGTTCGCCGATCAGGTGATTGACGCTGCCGGCACCGGCAGTGCCGAAGGTGACCCGGCCGGGTCGGGCCTTCGCCACCCGGCTGAGATCCGCGAGCGAGCGGATCTCGCTGTTGCCCAGCGCCGCGATCACGGACGGCACGCGCGTGATCAGCGAGATCGACGCCAGATCCTTCTCCGGGTCGTAGGGCGCCTTGCCCGGCGGGAACATGCTGACGTTAATCACCACCGGAGACAGCGAGGTCAACAGCAGGGTGTAGCCATCCGGCGCGGAACGCGCGGTGATCGTGGCACCGACGACGCCGGAGCCACCGGGACGGTTGTCGACCACGATGGTCTGGCCGAGACGGTCGCCCATCTGCTGGCCAAGCACGCGCGCCAGCACGTCGGTGGTGCCGCCCGGTGCGAACGGCACCACCATCCGGATCGCGCGGATCGGATAGGCCTGGGCGTGCACCGCGACGGGTGCGATCGTCGAACAGGCGAGAAGCATCGCCGTGGTAATGCGTGCAAGGCAGGCCATCGTCCTTCCTCCGTCATCGGCTGCGGCCCATGGGCCACAGCTCATTGGGGAAATACCAGCGGGGTTCCATCCTTGCGCGTGATCGGGATGGTCAGGTTCTCGCAGGCGAGCCGCGTCTGCACCGACAGGCTGTGCGTGCCGGAACCACCCATCACGACGATCACGATATCCTCCGCCTTGTCCGCGATCGGAACACCATACGCAGGGTCGACATCCGCATAGAGCTTCAGGTTCTTGTCGCTGAAGCTGACCAGGTTGCCGCGCGGGATGTCGCCGAATGGCACCCGTGCGCGTTCCCAGATGAAGCGCTTCACCTCGGCTTTATCGTAGCCGCCGTTGGCCAGCAGCCGCGCATGCTGCGGTGCCAGGATCAGCAGCGGCTGGCCTTCGCCGTTGGTGTTCCGGTTGCCGACATAGGCGATCGAATGGGCGAGCGTGCGCAGCAGGTCCTTCGCCGACTGGCTGCCGCCGTTGTCGTCGATCATCGCCGCCGGACAGGCTGGAATCAGCGTGACCGTGCTCGCGCCGCCGTCGAAGCCACGCTCGACATGCAACGGCTCCCACGGATTTTCGGCTTCGTTCTCGGCGATGCAGTACTCGAAGCGCGCTATATGGCCCTGGGTATGGATGTTCACCGAACCGGGCGTACCACCGATGTTGGACATCATTAGCCGAATCGCACGGCCGATCGCCGCCGTGGCCTGCCAGCGGCTGCCGGTGTAGTTGTAGCCGCAGTTGAGGTCGATCGCCCGGGCCACCGGCCCGTTGACGATTGGCAGCACGGACGTGTTGTGGGTAGAGGTCTGGATGGCATCGAGGTTGAAGCGGCGATCGGCCAGCCCCTTCGCGCAGGCGATCAGCACCGGCATGTACTCGGGTCGGCAGCCGGCCATCACGGCGTTGGCGGCGATTGCCTCGACGGTTGCGATACCCTGCCGCGGCGCGAGCTTGCCCACGGCGTCCTGCGCCGCCCAGCCAGTGAAGCGCTGGGTGTACTCGGTCATCGCGCGCACCCGGCCCTCAGTCGGCGGCACGATCGGCAACCCGTCGGTCAGGTCACGCTCGAGGAACCACTGGTTGATCGCTTCCCAGGAGTCCTCCAGTTCGAAGACGACGCCTTCTGGCTGTGCAGGTTCCGTCACCGGCCGCCCCCTTCCGCGTCAGTGCCAGCAGTCATCGCGTTGCCGGCAGGATGTTCGAAAGGCGCATGCACCGTACTGTCCAGCACGCCCTGCCCAGTCAGGTGCAGGATGATCAACGGATACACCGCGCGCGCAAGATCCTCGACCTGCGCGGGCTCGAGGTCGTTGAGGGGATGCGGGGTCACGATCAGCGGCAGGTCCTCGACCTGCAGGCTGCGCGCGGCAAGCCGTGCCGGCCGGATGAAGGCGGTGGTGACGACGGTGGCCGTCGGCACGCCACGCTTTTCCAGCCATGCGGAGTCGTGGATACACCACGACGTGCAGCCCCCTCAGTCGCCCCAGGCGTTCACCACCGCGTCTGCGCGGCCCTCGAGCTGGTCGGCGATCAGCCGGCTGGAGGTGAAGTTCTTGCGTACCCGGACGGTGGAGATGCCAGGATGGTCGGCGACCATCATCCGCTCGACATGATCGAGGAACAAGCCGGCGTTGGGCTTGATGTTGTCGATGAAGCCGATCCTCCGGCCATCGAGGCATACCAGCCGCGACGCGAGCGATGCACGCACGGTATCCAGCTGCCCGCGTGGATTCACCAGACGCACGCGCCCGGCCGTGCCGCGGGCGGCACCCGCGCCTGCCGCAGGGTTAACCTGATTCATGTAAGAGCTCCTCCGGTGGTTCCCGCTTCGATCCCGATACGGCAACTCGTCTGTCCGCCGCTTCCAGGCGACGGATCGACTATCAGTATAAGCGCCACCCTTCCATGCATACAAAGATTAATATCGTATGACTTCCATTCATTGTCCGGATCGACTCCACACGCGCCATGACCCGCCTGCGCCAGCTGCAACTGCTCTGCCAGGCCGTCGACAACGGCCTCAACCTGTCCTCCACCGCGCGCAATGGCTTCACCTCGCAGCCGAGCGTGAGTCGTCACCTGCAGGCGCTCGAGCACGAGCTCGGCGTGCCGGTGTTCGTCCGCTCGTGCCGGCGCATATGCGGGCTGACCAGCGCAGGCCGCGAGGTCCTCGAGACCGCGCGCCGGGTGCTGCACGAACTCGAATCCTTGGGCGAAATCGCCCACGACGCCCCGGCAGCGCAGCGCGGCACGATCACCATCGCCGCGTCGCACAGCTACGCGCGCTACGTGTTGCCGACTGTAGTGCGGACGTTCATGGCCGCCTACCCCGACGTGCGCCTGGTGCTGCGCCAGGGCGATCCCCAGCAGCTCGTCGATTGGGTCGCTGCCGGCGAGGCCGACCTCGCGATCTGCGCCGAGACCGGAGCGCCGCGCGAAGGACTCGTGTCGTTCACCTGCAACCAGCATGAGCGCGTGGTGGTCATGCCCGCTGGCCATCGGCTGACGCGGCGCCGCAGGGTCACGCTGCAGGAACTCGGCCGCGAGCGGCTGATCACCTACGACGCGAAGTTCTCGCTGCACCGGCCATCGTCGAGGCTTTCCGGGCGGAGGGGCTGGACGCGAACATCGTGCTCACCGCGACCGATGTCGACGTGATGAAGACCTACGTTCGGTCCGGGCTGGGCATTGCGATCGTCGCCTCCATCGCCTGGATGCCGGAGGAGGACACCGACCTGCATGCCATCAGCGCAAGCCACCTGTTCGCACCCGCGACCATCAAGGTGGTCCTGCGCAAGGGCGCCTTCCTGCGCTCGTTCGTGTTCGCGTTCATCGCGTCCTTCGCGCCGCAACTGCGCCGCGACCGTATCCAGCGCGCGCTGTCCGGGCATTGACCTGCGTCGAACGCGGGCTGTATACACTGTTTCGGATGAATAGCCTGAACGTTGCCCGATGCTGACCCGGGCCGATGCCGTTGTCATCGGCGGCGGCGTGGTCGGATGCGCGGTCGCCTACTACCTTTCGAAGGCGGGTGCGCGGGTCGCGCTGGTCGAACGCAGCGTGGTCGGCAGCGGCGCTTCTTCGGTCAACCCCGGCTCCATCGCGATGGCGACGAAGAAGGGCGGCACCGTGCTGGAACTGGCGCGCGCCAGCCAGCGCCTGCACGAGGGGCTCTCCGCCGAACTCGGAACGCCCACCGAATACGCGGTCGAGGGCAACCTGATCGTTGCAGAGTCCGAGACCGAGATCGCCTACCTCGAGGAGCTGGCCGCGGGCCAGCGCGCGGTCGGCGTGCCGGTCGAACTGGTGGACGAGCAGCGCTGCCGCGAACTGAATCCGCTGCTGCGCGGGCGGGTGCTCTCCGGGCTGTATTGCGCGACCGATGCGCATGCCAATCCGTTCAAGGTCACCCAGGGCTTCGCCGATGCCGCGCGCAACCGTGGCGCGCAACTGTTCACCGGTACCGCGGTCGAGGGCATCTTGGTCGAGGCCGGCCATGTCACCGGGGTGATGACCTCGCGCGGCAACATCGAGGCGCCCTGGGTGATCAATGCAGCCGGTGCGTTCGCCCCGATGATCGGAAAGATGGTCGGCGCGACGCACGATGTCGTGCCGCGGCGCGGACAGATCGTCGTGCTCGAGGCCACAGACGCATTGCCAGGCATCCGGGTGTCGGGCGCAAGCCAGCTTCTGGCCAAGCACGTGGCCGCTCCCGCAGACGGTCGACCCCACCGGACGCCGATCTCGCTCAGTTACACGCGAAAGCCGCTGAGCGGTACGGTTCTGCTGGGCAGCACTAACGAGTTCGTCGGCTACGACAGTCGCAACACGCGCGAGGTAGTCGCCGGCATCTGCGAATGCGCGGCGCGCTTCATGCCAGAGCTCGGACGGCTGAACGTTCTGCGAAGCTGGGCAGGCCTGCGCCCCTACTCGTCGAAGGGCCCTCTGCTCGGCGATGGCGGCGGCCCGGCCGGATACGCGGTGGCCACCGGTCATGGCGGCGACGGCATGGCATTGTCGCCGGTGACCGGGCTCTACCTGTCGCGTTATGTCGGCCGCGATGGCGAGGCCTATCCGGTCGCGCAGTTCCTGCAGGACCTGAAGTCGGCCGACGGGGCGATACAGTGATCGATGACGCCATCCTGCCCGGCGCCGGAGTGACGCTGTTCGTCGACGGCGAGCCGGTGCAGGCTAGGCGCGGCCAGACCGTCGCCACCGCGCTGCTGGCCCAGGGCCGGCGCGTGCTGCGCCATACCCGCAACGGCGGAAACCCGCGTGGCCTGTTCTGCGCTATGGGCGTGTGCTTCGATTGCGTGATGACCATCGATGGCCTGCAGGGCACGCGCGCCTGCATGACCCGGGTCGAGGACGGCATGCAGGTACGCACGCCGACGCGCTTCGAAAGCAGCGAGCCAGCATGAGCACACCGATGGAAGCCGACATCGCGATTGTCGGCGCTGGCCCAGCCGGCCTGCATGCGGCGTTGACCGCAGCGCGCGGTGGTGCCCGGACCGTGCTGCTCGACGAGTATCCGGAGCCCGGTGGACAGTACTACCGCCAGCTGCCCGCAGCCTTCCAGGTGCAGGACCGTAGCCGCCTCGATGCAGACTTCACCAAGGGCGACAACCTGCTGGCCGAGGTACGAGCGACGAATATCACTCTGCTGAACGAGGCGGCCGTGTGGGGAAGTTTTGAAGGCGGCGTGCTCGAGGTGATGCACCGGCGCCGGGCGCTCACGCTGCGCGCCCGGAGGATCATCGTCGCCACCGGAGCGATCGAGCGGCCCGGGGTATTCCCCGGCTGGGAACTGCCAGGCGTGATTACACCCGGCGGCGCGCAAACGCTGGTCAAGGCCCAGGGCATGCTGCCTGGCGAACGCATCGTACTCGCTGGGTCCGGCCCTTTCCTGCTGCCGGTCGCGCGCACCCTGATCCAGGCCGGGCGCCCACCGCAGGGCATCTACGAGGCGACCCACCCGATCGACTGGGTCCGCCATGTGCTGCGCCTGCGCGGCCATGGCGACCGGGTCGCGGAGGCCCTCGACTACCGCCGCGTGCTGTCGCGAGCCGGCGTGCGCGTCCACTTCCGCAAGGTGGTCGTGCGTGCGGAAGGCAGCGGCAGGGTCGAACGCGTGGTCCTGATGGACTGCGATCGGCAGGGACGGCCGTTGCCCGGCACAGAACAGCGAATCGAGGCGGACACGTTGTGTGTCGGATTCGGCTTCGTGCCCTCCGTTCAGCTAACGCGCACGCTCGGCTGTCGGCATGTGTACGACGCCCGTCTCGGCGGATGGATACCCGTTCATGAAGACGACATGCAAACCAGCGTGCGTGGCGTGTTCGTCGCTGGCGAAACCGCAGGGATCGGCGGTGCCTGGGCGGCCATGGCCGAGGGCGCGCTGGCTGCATCGGCTGCGCTGCAGGAACTGGGCTTCGCCGTGCCTGCGCCGGGGATCGAGGCGCTGCAACGCGAGCGACGGCACCGGCGCGCGTTCGGCGCGCTGGTTAACGAACTGTTCGCACCTCGCCCGGGGCTGCTGGCCCTGGTGACCGATGACACTGTCGTCTGCCGCTGCGAAGAGGTGACCGCAGGCCAGGTTCGCGCCGTGTGCCGGCCGTGGGGAGGCAACGTCAACTTTATCAAGGGCGCGACGCGGTGCGGGATGGGCTATTGCCAGGGCCGCATCTGCGGCCCGCTCGTCGAGGGCCTGCTCGCGGCCGAACTCGGGCTCGTACCGGGCACGGTGGATCACTTTCATCCGCGCTCCCCGATCAAGCCAGTCAGGGTGTCCGACCTTGCCAGCCTCTACGCGGATTGAGAACGCGATGACACTTAAGCTTGGCATGATCGGAATGGGTGCCATCGGAAAGGAGACCCTGCGCTGCCTGTCGCGCCCGGATGCCGGCATTGACGACGGCCACACGGGCGTGACATTGGTCGCAACGCTGGTCTCCGACCCTTCGCGTCATGCCGGCTCGCGCTATCCGATCGTGTCCGACGTCGCCTCCCTGCTGGCCGCACGACCAGACCTGGTCGTGGAAGCCGCAAGTCAGGCAGCCTTCAGGGCTCTCGTGCCGCAGGTCCTGGCAGCAGGCTGCGACGTGATCGCGGGCTCGGTCGGTGCACTCGCTGATCACGCAGTCATGGCCTCGATCGTCGCCGCCGCCAAGACGGGCGGATCGCGCCTGTCCATTCCTTCGGGCGCACTCGCCGGCATCGATGCCCTGGCTTCCGCCCGCCTGGTCGGCATCGACACGGTCGAATACACGCGCTCTGCGCCACCGTCGACCTGGGCTTCCCATGAATCCGCGCGGGGACGTGACCTGTCCGCCCTGGACGCACCGCAGCTCGTGTGGGAGGGCAATGCCCGCGATGCCGCCCGCACCTTCCCGAAGAATGCGAACGTGGCCGCCCTGATTGCGTTGGCCGGCATCGGCTTCGAGCGCACCCGCGTACGGATCTTCGCCGACCCTTCGCTGACCACCAACCTGCATTCGCTGCGCGCCACTGGACCGTTCGGCAGGCTGCATGCGGAGATCAGTTCGACCCGCATCGGCGACACGTCGTCCTCCCGCATCGTCGCCGGTAGCCTCGCGCGCAGCGTGATGTGGCAGACATCCCGGATCGCGATCTGAGCGGCAGCCGCACCCTGCGCCGTCCGATCGGGGAAAACTCGCAGGCACTCATCACGTGGTGAAGGACACCCCGCCCGCCGTCATGCATACCCCTCTTTCGCGAGCGATGCCCGCTTCGGCAACGGCGCAGGAGCAGCCTCGCACGGCTACGTGGCCTGGCCTGTCGCAACTGGACGTGGGAGCCCATGCGATTGACCGCTCCTGGCCATGCACGTACGGTGACACCGAGTGGACACGCTCGCTCGCGTGTTCGCGCGCGCGGGGCCTACGCATTCGGACAGTTTTTCCGGGACGTTAAGCGGAGCCTCTGCCGGTTGAGGGTCATGCTGCCAACGGCAGTTCCTGCAACCCGAAAAACATCTGATCAGGCGTTCGGCCTTGATGTACGCGGTGGGCCTGGCGGCTAGTCTAGAACGCTAGGTAACTAGCGGTGCCTTGCTTGACCGCGCTCACGTTGTCGTACGCGTGCAGGTAACCCTATTCGTACTTCACCGACATCCACAGCCGTTCGACGAACACGTTGTCGCGCCAGCACCCTTTGCGGTCCATGCTGACGGCGATGCGTTGCCGGCCGAGAACGCCGATGAACGCGGCGCTGGTGAATTGGGCAAGCGCGCGGCGACGCATTGGATGAGCCTTGAGCTGCTGGCGCATGTGGGCGCCATTCGTCCGGTAACATTCATTCCTGAGGCAACACGGCGCTCAAGGTAATTTTCGCTCGCCATGCCAACGCTTTTGACGGTATCGAGATCGAGCGAAAGATTCGGCGAAACAATCCCTTAGCGGCGTGGTTGACGGTATTACCCTAGACGGGCTTATCGGTGGGCGAGGGTAGTGTCTTCGAGTCCCAGCGACTCTC
>CAIQON010000140.1 GCA_903873475.1 uncultured bacterium | reverse complement strand
TCTTGAGTTTTGCATCTTTGCGGAAATATGCAAAACTCATGACCTGACCCCGGATTTTCTGATCAGCCCAGCGTGGCGGACACCCAGCGGGCGGCGTCGAGCAACTGGCGGTCGCGGTTGCGGTGGCCGATCAGCTGGACGCCGATCGGCATGCCGTTGGGACCCGTGAACAGCGGCAGGGTCAGGCAGGGCACGTGCATCGCGGTCCACAGTGCCGAGAAGTAGGGATTGCCGGTGGTGCTGGTTCCGATCGGTGCCTCGCCATTGCACGGTGCGGTGAGTAGCAGGTCGCAGTCGCCGACCAGTGCGGGCAACTCGGCACGCAGGCCTTCGAGGAAGGTGCGCGCCTCGAGGTAGCGCTCGAAGGTGCAGCCCAGGCCATCCTTGAGACGGCCTTCGCGAAGCTGTTCGCTGATCAGGTTCCAGTGGTGCGTCACTTCATGCCGGAAGTTGCGCGCGAACTCGAAACTGGAGACCCAGCGGTGCGCATCCAGCACCTCGGCGAACGACGCCGGCAGGTCGATGTCGACCACCTGCGCGCCGGCGGCCGACAGGCGCTGCGCGGCATCTTCGAGCAGTGCGGCGGCCGGTGCTTCGATCTGCGCCCAGAGGTGGCTGCGGCAGAAGCCGATCTTCGGCTTCGGCGGCGTGCCTTCCAGCGGCTGCCATGGTCGGCCGAGCAGCACGTCGCGCAGCAGCGAGATGTCCTCGATGGAGCGTGCCATCAGGCCGAGCGAGTCGAGCGAGCCGGCCGCTTCGCGCACGCCCGACAGCCGCAGGTCGCCCCAGGTCGGGCGGTAGCCGACCACGCCGCAGAAGGCTGCCGGGCGGATGGTCGATGCCGTCGTCTGCGTGCCCAGCGCCAGCGGCACCATCATTGCGCCAACCGCTGCACCGGAGCCGCTGGACGATCCGCCAGGCGTGCGCTGAGGATCGTGCGGGTTCTTCGTCTTGCCCGGGGTGAGGTTGGCGAACTCGGTGGTGACCGTCTTGCCGAACAGCACGCCGCCTGCCTCGCGTTGCAGCGCCACGCAGGCCGCGTCGTTGCGCGTCTGCGTGCCGCGGTAGATCGGCGAGCCGTATTCGGTCGGCATGTCGAAGGTGTCGATGATGTCCTTCACGCCGAACGGGATGCCGTGCAGCGGACCGCTCACCGGGCCGCGATCGAGTTCACGCGCGCGCGCGATCGCGGCGTCGCTGGCGAGGTGCTGCCAGGCATCGACCTGCGGTTCGCGTTCGGCGATGCGCTCCAGGCAGGAGCGTGCGAGCGCTTCCGCGGTGAGCGTGCCAGCATCCATCTGCCGGCGGGCTTCTAGGGCGGTGAGCTGGAAAGGGGCTTTCATCGATGCGATGCTCCGCTGTGCAGTGGGAGGAAGGCCGGGCGGCCGACGCGCAGTGTACCGGAGCGATCGTGGCGTATCCGCCGTCGATGTCTGCCACGCGTGCGCATCGACTGGCGCGCGGCGTGCTGTGCCATCATCGGGGGCCCGGTCCGACCATCCTGGACGGACCCCATCCGGAGTCTCCGGCGATGCCTGGTGCAAGCCTTCTCGCGTTGCTCGACGACATCAGCACGGTGCTCGATGACGTCGCGATACTCAGCAAGCTGGCGGCGAAGAAGAGCGCCGGGGTGCTCGGCGATGACCTCGCGCTCAATGCGCAGCAGGTCACCGGCGTTACCGCCGCCCGTGAACTGCCGGTGGTCTGGGCGGTCGCCCGCGGTTCGTTCATCAACAAGGCGATCCTGGTTCCGGCAGCGCTCGCGATCGGCGCATTCGCGCCCTGGGCGATCACGCCGCTGCTGATGCTCGGCGGTGCATTCCTCTGCTACGAGGGCTGCGAGAAACTGGCGCACCGCTTCCTGCATCCGCCGGCGCAGCAAGAGGCGGAACGGGTGGCGCGCGCCGGTGCCGTGGCCGATCCGCAAGTCGACCTGGTCGCGTTCGAGCGCGACAAGATCAAGGGCGCGGTGCGCACCGATTTCATCCTCTCCGCGGAGATCATCGCGATCACGCTCGGCGTCGTGGCCTCTGCCGGCTTCGTGACCCAGGCCGCAGTGCTCACCGCCGTGGCGATCGCGATGACGGTCGGTGTCTACGGCTTCGTCGCCGGCATCGTGAAACTCGACGACCTCGGCCTGTACTGGAGCCGAGCCGCCGGCACCGTGACGCGTACCGCCGGCAACGCAGTGCTGTGGCTCGCGCCCTGGCTGATGAAGACGCTGTCGATCGTCGGCACCGCAGCGATGTTCCTGGTCGGCGGCGGCATCCTGGTGCACGGGGTTTCGACCCTGCACCATGCGGTGGAAGAGCTTGCGGATTCGCTCGGTGGCATCACCGGATGGCTGGCCGCGACGCTGGCGAACGCGATGGTCGGCCTCGTCGCCGGTGCGATCGTGCTGGCAACGGTACTCGCCGTGAAGCGCTTCATTCCCGGCCGGGCCGCCAGCGCGGACGGCGGTGCCCGTTGAGCCTGCGCGGCCGGGTACCGCTGTGGCCCCATGACGGCAGCCGCCGTCCGGCGTTCGCGCTGGAACCCGAGGCGGGACAGGAGTCGGTCTGGGACTATCCGCGCCCGCCACGGCTCGCGCCGGATGCGCGCGAGGTCGTGATCATCGCTGCCGGGGTCGAGGTCGCTCGCACCCGGCGTGCGATGCGCGTGCTCGAAACCGCGAGCCCGCCGACGTTCTACCTGCATCCGGAAGACGTCGACCTGCGCTGCCTCGTTGCTGCTCCCGGTGCTTCATACTGCGAGTGGAAGGGCGAGGCGCGCTACTGGTCGGTGATGGTGCCGGGTGCGGTGTTCGAGAAGGTGGCCTGGAGCTACCCGTCGCCAGAGGCGGATTTCACCGCCCTCGCCGGCTGGATCGGCTTCTATCCATCGCCGATGGCGTGCACGGTGGACGGAATCCGGGTGCTGCCGCAGCCCGGGCGGTTCTATGCGGGTTGGGTCACGCCCGAGGTGGTCGGCCCCTTCAAGGGTGAACCCGGCACCAGCGGCTGGTAGGCAGGGCCGGGGCGGTAACGGCCAGGTGCGTGCCGGTCAAGGGGCCAGTGCCAGCGTGTGGCGTGCGACGACCGCCTCCTCGTTCGTGGCGATCACGAACGCCGGTACACGGCTGTCGGTGGTGGTGATGCAGGAGGCGCCGGACTCGTTGGCGCGTGCATCGAGCCGCAGCCCCATCCAGCCAAGCGCATCGACGACGCGGGCTCGCACCGGTGCCGCGTTCTCGCCGATGCCGGCGGTGAAAACCAGCGCATCGATCCCGCCGATCGCCGCTGCCAGCGAGCCGACTTCGCGGACGATGCGATGGCAGTAGATATCCACCGCCAGCGCGGCGGCCGGTGCGCTCGAGGCGAGCAGCGTGCGCATGTCGTGCGACAGCCCGGACACCCCGAGCAGTCCCGCTTCGCGGTAGAGCTTGCGTTCCAGAGTTGCGGCATCGAGGCCGGCATGGCGCAGCAGGTGCAGCACCGCGCCCGGGTCCAGCGCGCCGCAGCGCGTGCCCATCATCAGGCCGTCCAGGGCGGTGAAACCCATGGTGGTCGCGCGACTGCGCCGGCCATGCATCGCGCACATCGACGCGCCGTTGCCCAGGTGGGCAACCAGCACTCGCCCCTCGGCCAGGGTCCCGATGCGGGCCGGAAGTTCGCCGGCGATGTACTCATAGGACAGCCCGTGGAAGCCGAACCGCCGCACGCCATGTGCGCGCAGGTCGGCGCCGATGGCGAAGGTGCGCTCTATCGGGTCGAGGGTCGCGTGGAACGCGGTGTCGAAGCAGGCTACCTGTGGCAGCGCTGGCCGCAGGGCGGCC
>CAIQON010000139.1 GCA_903873475.1 uncultured bacterium | reverse complement strand
TGTCCATGCCGCGCCAGAAGCAGGTCGTCGCCGCAGACGTGATGGTGATGCCGCGCTCCTGCTCCTGCTCCATCCAGTCCATCGTGGCCGCGCCGTCATGCACCTCGCCAATCTTGTGATTGACACCGGTGTAGAACAGGATGCGTTCGGTGGTCGTCGTCTTTCCCGCGTCGATGTGCGCGGAGATGCCGATGTTGCGGTAGCGATCGATGGGTGTTTTGCGAGGCACTTGGTAAGACCTTTGCGTTGGTTGGCGTCAATCCGGGATCGCCGGGTTACACCAGCGGAGCACCAGCAGTGATTCGAGCGACTTGTCCGGCGCTGCCTGGCAGGGCACAGGGCAGCGGATAGAGGATTTCCTGATCAGAAGCGGTAGTGCGAGAAGGCCTTGTTGGCCTCGGCCATCCGGTGCACTTCCTCGCGCTTCTTGATCGCGCCGCCACGGCCTTCCGCCGCTTCGGCGATTTCGTTGGCCAGGCGCTGCCCCATCGACTTCTCGCCACGCTTGCGGGCGGCTTCACGCAGCCAGCGCATGGCCAGCGCGGTACGGCGGATCGGGCGAACCTCGACCGGCACCTGGTAGTTCGCGCCACCGACGCGGCGGCTCTTCACCTCGACCATCGGGCGGATGTTGCCGAGCGCCAGCGTGAACAGCTCCAGCGGGTCCTTGCCCGACTTCTTGCCGAGTTGCTCGAGCGCACCGTAGATGATGCGTTCGGCGACCGATTTCTTGCCGCTCATCATCAGGACGTTGATGAACTTGGCGACTTCCTGGCTGCTGAACTTCGGGTCCGGCAGGATCTGGCGTTTGGGTACTTCGCGACGACGGGGCATGGCTGTTCCTCGGGCTGCAGGCTGGGCTTAGGCTGCCTTGGGTTTCTTGGCGCCGTACTTCGAACGGCTCTGCTTGCGGTCCTTGACGCCCTGGGTATCCAGGCTGCCGCGGACGACGTGGTAGCGCACACCGGGAAGATCCTTCACCCGGCCGCCGCGGATCAGCACCACCGAGTGCTCCTGCAGGTTGTGGCCTTCGCCACCGATGTAGCCGATCACCTCGAAACCGTTGACGAGGCGCACCTTCGCGACCTTGCGCAACGCCGAGTTCGGCTTCTTCGGGGTCGTGGTGTAGACGCGAGTGCAGACACCGCGCCGCTGCGGCGAGTTCTGCAGGGCCGGAACCTTGCTCTTGGTCTTGACCGGTTCACGGCCGTGGCGCACCAGCTGATTGATCGTGGGCATTTATCGAGCCATCAAATGATGAGGAAGACGCGAAGGCGCCGTCCTCGTTAGGACAATTACGGAGCGGTGATACGTGCGTTCTGCGTGCGTGCTGCCTGCTGCAATCCTGCTTTTCGTGGTCGACCGGCCCTGCCAGGGAGCGCCGCAGCGAAGCGCGGTGGCGCAGCCCTTGCCAACGAATCGGTACGACGCCGGCGGGATACGTTTTCGACTGCTGCGCTGAAAGCCCGCCACATGCTGCGGCCTGGATGACAGCGCCCGTCTCGAAACGTCTTGCCGGGGAGGCGAAGCGGCCGGGGCATCCGTCGGGATGGATCCACCTGCCGCCTGTTCAGCCCCGGTTTGCCGGAACGAAAAAAGATCGCGAGTTTAGGATGGGGGTAAAGCCCTGTCAAGCCACCTGCTGCTCGGACTCGCTCCCCGCCTCGGCTGCCGGTTCGGCAGCCAGGGCTCCCGCCTCCGCGGTCTCCTTCACCGGCGGGTTGCGCCGGGTCGTGTGGTACGCCAGGCCAGTACCGGCAGGGATCAGCCGGCCGACGATGACGTTCTCCTTCAGGCCGCGCAGGTCGTCCTTCTTGCCCATGATCGCCGCTTCGGTCAGGACCCGGGTGGTTTCCTGGAACGAGGCAGCCGAGATGAACGAGTCGGTCGACAGCGATGCCTTGGTGATGCCGAGCAGCATGTATTCGAAGTGCGCGGGGGTCTTGCCTTCGGCTTCGACCCGTTCGTTCTCCTCGAACACGTCTGCGCGCTCGACCTGCTCGCCGACGATGAACTTGGTGTCGCCGGCGGCGACGATCATCACGCGGCGCAGCATCTGCCGCACGATCACCTCGATGTGCTTGTCGTTGATCTTCACGCCCTGCAGGCGGTACACATCCTGCACCTCGTCGATGATGTAACGGGCAAGCGCTTCGACGCCCTGCAGGCGCAGGATGTCGTGCGGATCGGCCGGCCCGTCGACGATCGACTCGCCCTTGTTCACGACCTGGCCATCGTGCACCAGGACATGCTTTTCCTTCGGGATGAGGAACTCGTGCGTGACGCCATCCATGTCGGTGATCACCAGGCGCTGCTTGCCTTTGGTGTCCTTGCCGAACGACACGGTACCGGTGATCTCGGCAAGCATGCCGGCATCCTTCGGCGAGCGCGCCTCGAACAGCTCGGCCACCCGCGGCAGGCCGCCGGTGATGTCGCGCGTCTTCGAGGTTTCCTGGGGGATACGGGCCAGCAC
>CAIQON010000138.1 GCA_903873475.1 uncultured bacterium | reverse complement strand
GGGTCAGCCCCCTCGCCAGGTCGCGCGGCGTCGCCTCGGCCATGTCGCGATACGCGGCCGCAGCCGCGTCGCCCAGTTGCATCATCCAGCGCGGATCAGCCTCGGGTTGTCGGGAATTCGCCATCGGCCGGATGTTAACCTCTGCGGCGAACATTCCTGCATGCAAGAGAGACGGCGCCACGCCGCACAGCCCACACAACAGGAGGAAGTCCATGTCCAGTCCCGCCCCCCGCATCGTGTTCGTCGGCGCAGGCGCGATCGGAGGTTACGCCGGCGCACTGCTGAAGAAGGCCGGCCATGACGTGACGCTGGTCGACGGCTGGCCGGAGCATGTCGAGAAGATCCGCCGCGACGGCTTCGCCATCGACGGCATGACGCCGGAAGAGTCGGTGGTGGTGCCGGTGGAAGCCCTGCACATCTGCGACGTGCCGCAGCTGTCGAAGCGGCCGCCGTTCGACATCGCGGTGATCGCGATGAAGTCATACGACACCGAGTGGGCGGCGCACCTGATCAAGCCTTACGTCGCACCCGGCGGCTACTTCGTGTCGATGCAGAACTCGATCAACGAGGAGCGACTCGCGGGCGTCGTCGGCTGGGGGAAGACGGTCGGCTGCTGCGTGAGCCTGCTCGCCGCCGAACTCGACGGACCGGGCCATGTGCAGCGGCACATCCATCTCGGCGGCGAGAAGCACACCGTCTACCGGATCGGGGAAGTGCACGGGCGGATCACGCCGCGGGTCGAACAGTTCGCCGCGCTGATGCGCGCGGCCGACAGCGCCAAGGCGACCACCAACCTGTGGGGCGAGCGCTGGTCGAAGCTGATCATCAACGTGATGCGCAATGGCCTCTGCGCGGCCACCGGGCTCGGCGGCAACGGGCGCGACCTCGCGCAGCAGACGCGCCGCATCTCGATCAAGCTGGGCTCGGAGGCGGTGCGGGTCGGACAGGCGCTCGGCTATTCGATCTCCCCGCAGCAGGGGCTGGAGCCGGAGACGCTGGCGCTGGCCGGCGAAGGCCATGCCGACGCACTGACCGAGATCGAGAACGTGCTGATCGAACTCGCCGGCCGGCGCGGCGACGGGCAGCGGCCGTCGATGGCGCAGGACATGCACAAGGGCCGGCGCACCGAGATCGACTACCTGAACGGGATGATCGCCGCCGAGGGCGCGAAGATCGGCGTGCAGGCGCCGGTCAATGCCCGGCTGACCGAACTGGTCGGGCGGGTGGAGCGTGGAGAGTTCGCGCCGTCGCCGGAGCTGGTGGCGGACTGGAAGGTGATCGGGTAGTCGCGCGGAAAAGCGGTTTTCCCGAAGCGTCTGGCGGGTCGCAAGCGGCGAGAATTCGTCGTTTGGAGGCGCGCTTGCGACGGGGGAAGATCGGTGGATAATCTGCGATCGCTTGGAGCGACGACTCGCTGAGCCGCTGGAAGACGGTCCAGTAATCTGTGTTGATCCCTGTTTTCGGGCCAGGCTTCGTGTCTGGTTCCAGCGCACAGTTGGAGGCCTCCCGATGACTGAAATGAACCCAGCCATGACAGACCTCGTACTCGAGCACTTGCGGGCGATCCGCGCCGACATCCGTTCCATACATGATCGCCTCGACTCACTCACCGTGCGCGTGTCGTCGCTCGAGCATAACGTCGCATCTCTCCATGGCGAAATGGCGGCCATGCGCGGCGACATGGCGCACATGTCTGCACGCATCGACCACGTCGACCGTCGCCTCGACCGGATCGAGCAGCGGCTGGAACTCGTCGACGCGCTGGCCTGAACGGTCCGGCGCGCGGCTGGCGAGCCCCGCCCTTCAAGCTACTTCGCCGCCAACGCCTCCGGGTTCAGCACGTTCTGCGGCTTGCCGTTCGCGAACGCCACCAGGTTGTCGAACGCGGCCGCGAAGTACATCTCGTAGGTGGACTGCTCGACATAACCGAGGTGCGGCGTGGCGATCACGTTGTCCATCTTCAGCAGCGGATGGGCGGCGCCGTACACCGGCTCGTCCTCGAACACGTCGACCGCAGCGAAGCCGGGACGGCCCGCAGCCAGCGCGGCCTCGAGTGCGCCGGCAGCAACCAGCGGCGCGCGGCTGGTATTCACGAACAGCGCGGTCGGCTTCATCATCGCCAGGTCGGCGGCAGTGACGATGCCGCGCGTCTCCGGGTTGAGCGGGATGTGGATCGACAGCACGTCGGACTGCGAGAACAGCGCCTCGCGCGAGGCCGCCGCCTCGAAGCCGTCGGCCTTCGCCCTCTCGACCGAGGGGCCGCGGCCCCAGCAGATCACCTTCATGCCGAAGGCCGCGCCGGCCTTCGCCACCAGGCTGCCGATCTTGCCGTAGGCGTAGATGCCGAGCGTCTTGCCATGCACCCCGATGCCGACGGTCGACTGCCATTGCCCGGCGCGCAGCGCGGCGACTTCCTGCGGGATGCTGCGCAGCGAGGCAAAGATCAGGCCCCAGGCGAGTTCCGCCGGGGCATAGGGCGAACCGACGCCGGCAGCCACCACCGCGACGCCGCGCTTCGTGCAGGCCTCCATGTCGACGTGCGACACGTTCTTGCCGGTCTGCGCGATCACCTTCAGCTTCGGCATGCGGTCGAGGTGCGCCTGGGTGAACGGCGCGCGCTGCTGGATCAGCACCAGGCCTTCGGCCTGTTCGATGCCAGCCGGCAGCTTCGCCGGGTCCTTGATGGTGTCGGTGCACACGGTCACGTCGTGTCCGGCCAGCTTCGACCATGCAGCGAGTTTCGGCGTGGCGGACTGGTAATCGTCGGCGATGAAGATCTTCATGCAAGCTCCTGGGTAGCGTGTGCGGGGCGGCGCGCCGTCGGGCCCGCGGTCGGGCTACGATCGGGGCCACGATCGCGGGCAATCGCGGATTATGCCAGCGCCCGGCGCCCGTCCACCGGGTGGCGAGCGGCTATGATCGGCGTCCCGACAGCATCCACCGGCATTCGACCGTCCATGAAGATCGCCATCCCGCACGACCACCAGGACCTGGTGCGCAGCCTCGGCTGCTTCTCGAAACTCGCCGGCCACGAGGTGAGCGTGTTCACCGAGTCACCGGTGGAACCGGCGGCGCTGGCCGCGCAACTGGCCGGCGCCGAGGCGCTGGTGCTGATCCGGGAGCGCACGCCGGTGAGCGCCGCGCTGATCGAGCGCCTGCCGACGCTGAAGATGGTGAGCCAGCTCGCGCGCACCACCCACCATATCGACGTCGCCGCCTGCACCGCGCGCGGCATCGCGATCGCCACCGGCAACAGCAAGTCGCCGGTGTCGCCGGCGGAACACACGTTCGCGCTGATCCTCGCGGCCGCCCGCTCGATCCCGCTCGAGGCCGGCCGCATGCGGCGCGGCGAAGAACCGACCACCCTCGGCTTCACGATGCGCGGCAAGACGCTTGCGCTGCTCGGCTTCGGCACCATCGGCGAGCTGGTCGCGCAGATGGGACGCGGCTTCGGCATGCGCGTGGTCACCCACGGGCGCGCCGGCTCGCGCGAGCGTGCAGCCGCTGCCGGCGTCGAGTTCATCGAGGACCGCGCCCGCTTCTTCCGCGAGGCCGACGTGCTGTCGCTGCACCTGCGCCTGACACCCGAGACGAAGCATTCGGTGACGGCGGCCGACCTCGCGCTGATGAAGCCGACCTCGCTGCTGGCGAACACTGCGCGCGCGGAACTCATCGCGCCCGGCGCGCTGGTGGCCGCGCTGCTGGCGGGGCGACCCGGCCATGCCGGGCTCGACGTGTTCGAGCATGAGCCGGTTCCGGTCGACCATCCGCTGCTGAACATGGACAACGTGGTGTGCACGCCGCACTACGGCTGGGCGACGCACGAGACCTACGAGCAATACTTCGGCGAGGCGTTCGACAACGTCGTGGCCTTCGCAGAAGGCCGGCCGAGCGGCATCTTCAACCCGGAAGTGCTCGCGCGGTGACCAGCTGCATCCAGCCTTAGCCCCCGGCCTCGCGACCGCGGCGGCAGGGCGGCCCGGCCGCTGCGACGGCGGGTTTCTTGCTATCGTTGCAATCCGGTCTGGAACGCCCGCGCGAGGTCACCCCTGGCGCACACAGAGGCGGCAGGCAGACCCCCCACGAGGAGAGTATCGATGTCATCACCGATCCCGCGATCGGCAGGGCGGTCGGCCGCCGTGCGATCGCAGGCCGCGCCGTCGCTCGCCGCCGCCGCTGCTGCCGTGTCGCTGCTCGCTTGTGCCAGCGTATGGGCGCAGCCGCAGTATCCGTCCCGCCCGATCCGCATCATCGTGCCGTTCGCGGCCGGCGGACCGACCGACTTCAATGCACGGCTGGTCAGCCAGCGGCTGAACGAGGCCTGGGGCCAGCCCGTGCTGGTCGAGAACCGGCCCGCGGCCGGCGGTGTGCCGGCCACCGAGTTCGTCGCCAAGGCACCGCCCGACGGCTACACCCTGCTCGGTGCCAATCCGGGGCCGTTGACCGTCGCGCCGCACCTGCGCAGCAACCTCGGCTACGACACGATGAAGGACCTGCTGCCGATCGTGCTGGTCACCACGACCACGAGTGCCGTCGTTGTGCACCCATTGGTGCCGGCACGCTCGGTCAAGGAACTCATCGCGCTGGCGCGGAAAAACCCGGGCAAGCTCAGCTTCGGGTCACCGGGCGTGGGTACGGTGGGCCACCTGACGATGGAACTGTTCAACTCGATGGCCGGGTTGAAGATGGTGCATGTGCCTTACAAGGGTGTTGCCCCGGCCCAGGTCGACCTGCTCGCCGGCCATATCGACGTGATCACCATGTCGATCCCGAATGCGCTCGACTTCATGAAGCAGGGTCGGGTGCGCACGCTGGGCGTGAACGGGCTGCAGCGCTCGCCGAGCCTGCCCGACACGCCGACGGTCGCCGAGGCCGGGCTGGCCGGCTTCGAGTCGCGCAACTTCAACGGCATCATGGGGCCGGCAGGCATGGCTCGCGACCTGGTGCTGCGCATCAACGCCGAAGTGAACAAGCGGGTGCTTTCGCCAGAGGGTCGGGAACAGCTGGCGGCGGTGGGCTACGACGTCGCCGGCGGATCGCCGGAGGACTTCGGCGCGTTCCTGAAACGCGAGTTCGAGAAGTGGGGCCGCGTCGTGCGCACGGCCAACGTCAAGGCAGAGTTCTGAACCCCGACTGAACCGCACGGCCGGGCCGCGCAGGGCGGCGAGGAATCAACCGTATCCATGAAAGGCGAAACGATGGCTGCAGCGAACGAGGCGAAGAAGGATCCCCAGTACTTCATGTATTTCCCCGGCAACTACCGGTGGTCGTCGGCATTCATCAACATGCTCGGTTCGGCCCCGTATGGCGGCTCGGAGATCGGCGAGCTCGACCGCATCGGGCGCCTGCTCAAGGGCAAGGCGCCCGAGGACGACCAGGCCTGGTTCGATGCATGCAACACCGTGGCCGACACGGTGACCGCGTTCGCCAACGAGCGCAGCCAGTCGGGCCATCGCTATTCGGCGGCCGCCGCCTACCTGCGCGCCGCCAACTACTACCAGATGGCCGAGCGCTTCCGCACGCCGAAGGATGCGGCGGCGCTGGCGTCGTACAAGCGCGGCGTCGACTGCTTCCACCGCTACATCGGCGAGACCGACCTGAAGATCGAGATCGTCGAGATTCCGTTCGAGGGGGCGAGCCTGCCCGGCTACTTCGTGCATGCGCAGAATTCGTCCGAAGCACGCAAGCCGTGCGTGGTGTACTTCGACGGGCTGGACGTGACGAAGGAGATCCAGTTCATGCGCGGCGTGCCCGAGCTGATCAAGCGCGGCATCTCGTGCCTGATCATGGACGGCCCCGGTACCGGTGAAGCGATCCGCTTCCGCGGCATGGTGCTGCGCCACGACTACGAGAAGGCCGGCTCCGCCTGCATGGACTGGCTCGAGACGCGCGCCGACGTCGACGCGAAGCGGGTCGGCGTGGTCGCGATCAGCCTGGGTGGCTACTACTCGCCGCGCATGGCCTCGCTCGAGCCGCGCTTTGCCGCGTGCATCGCCTGGGGCGCGATCTGGGACTACTACGCGACCTGGAAGAAGCGCATCGACGCCTCGTTCAAGACCTCGCTGTCGGTGCCGGGCCACCACATCACCTGGATCCTCGGCGTCGATACGGTCGAGCAGGCGCTCGAGAAGCTCGAGCCGTTCCGCCTCGACGGCGTGGTGCAGCAGATGCGCTGCCCGTTCCTGATCGTGCACGGCGCCGACGACGAGCAGGTACCCCTGGTCGATGCCCAGTCGCTGTATGACGCGAGCGGCTCGCCCGACAAGACCCTGCGCGTATTCACCGCCGAAGAGGGCGGCGCCCAGCACTGCCAGCGCGACTACCTCACCAAGGTGGTCGCGGTGATGTGGGACTGGTTCGAAGACAAGCTCCAGCCCCGCTGCTGAAGTCGCGTCTGCCCCCGGGGCCTGAAACCCGGGTCAGACACGCATTTCCCGGCGCGGTCTGGCCATCCGGACGGGGCTGCGGGGAAATGCGTGTCTGACCCGGGTTTCGGGCAGGGGGAGGTTACTTGACTGAATCAGTCGACTTTGCGTATGGTTCCCATCCGGGCAGCGCGGTTGTGCTGCCGGTAATCTTTTCAGGGTTTCTCCGATGAGCGCTCACGACACCATCCACCAGCAGGTCACCGGCCATCCGGTCGTTCTTTACATGAAGGGCAACCCGAGCTTCCCGCAGTGCGGCTTCAGCGCCAACGCGGTGCGCATCCTGTCGGCCTGCGGCATCGACAAGTTCTTCTCGGTCAACGTGCTGGAAGAGCCCGAGATCCGCCAGGGCATCAAGGAATACGCGAGCTGGCCGACGATCCCGCAGCTGTACGTCAACGGCGAATTCGTCGGCGGCTCGGACATCCTGACCGAGATGTACCAGTCGGGCGAACTGAAGACGCTGCTCGATACCACCAAGGGCTGAGCGGCCTGGCCGGGCCTCCGGACACCCGAGGCCCGCGCCCGTCAGCCTGCCAGCTACCGGCCCAGTGCGTACTGGGTCAGGATCACTACCGCCATCGCGCCCAGCGCCAGCCGCAGCCACTGGCGGTAGGTCTTGGGATCGACGCCCTCGCGCGCGCGGATGCCTCGCTTCTGCGCGATCACGGTCACTGCCGCCAGCGGCACGGTCATCGCCCATTGCGCCATCGTCACGCCGCCGAGCAGCGTGAAGGTCACGAGCTGGGTCGACTTGCCGGGCAGGAAGCACAGGTTGAAGCCCTGGATCATCGCCGCCGGCGCCAGCCCGAGCCCGGCGTAGTAGGCGATCAGCGGCGGCGAGGCGACGTTGGCGGTAGTCTCGAAGATGCCGGCGGCGAAGCCGAACACGACGCCGGACCCGACGACATGGCGCTTCATCCAGGCCGACTCGCTCTTGCCGTGCCAGTCGAGCCACAGCCACATCAGGATGGCCGCCACCAGCACGAGTGCGTACGGGATCTCCGGCGCGCGGATGAACAGCTGCGCGCCGATCGCCGCACCGACGAAGGCCGCGATCGGCATGAACCAGAACCGCTTCAGCGTGCCGAGGAAGTCGGGTACGGACCAGATCGACACGAAGACCGCCACCAGCACCGGCACCACCAGCACGATCACCGCATCCTGCAGCGGCATCACCAGCGCGAGCAGCGGCGTCGCGATCAGCGGCAGGCCGATGCCGAGCACGCCGTAGACCCAGGCGGCGACCGCGACCACCACCACGACCCACAGCAGCAGGGCCGGCGTCAGCACCTCCAGTGGACTCAATGCCGCCTCGATCGATGCATCAGGCCGCGCCCTGCCCTGGCTGTTGCTGCTGCTGCGTCCGTCCGGCGGAGGACGCGCTGCCGGCCGCCGCCGCGTCGATTGCGTCGGCCATCAGCTCGGCGATATGAGTCGCGCGGCGTCCACCCAGCTGGGCGATCTGTTCGCGGCAGCTGTAACCGTTGCTGACCACCACCGTATCCGGCCCGCAGGCACGCAGCGCTGGCAGCAGCGACAGTTCGGCCGCCTTCACCGACAGGTCGTAGTGCTTCGGATCGAAGCCGAACGAGCCCGACATGCCGCAGCAGCTCGACTCGATCGCCGTGTGGCGCACGCCCATCGCATCGAGCATCCTGTTATCGGCCCCCATGCCGATAACCGACTTCTGGTGGCAGTGGCCGTGCACCACCGCGTCGACGGCGAGCTCGGGCAGGGCAACGCCCTCGGCGGCCAGGAACTCGGTGAAGAAACGCACCTGCAGCGACAACCTGGCCGCGCGCGGATCGTCGGGGAACAGCTTCAGCAGTTCGTCGCGGAACACCGCGACGCAGGCTGGCTCGAGGCCGACGATCGGCGTGCCCGCATCGATGTCGGCAGCCAGCGCCTGCATGATCTCGCGCAGCTGCCGCTCGGCCTGGTCGAGCAATCCGAAGTCGTACAGCGGGCGGCCGCAGCACAGGTGCGCCTGCGGCACCGACACCTCGTAGCCCGCGTGCTCGAGCACCTTCACTGCCGCCATCGCCGTCTCGGGATGGAAGTGGTTGTTGAACGTGTCGGCCCACAGGATGACCCGGCCACGCGGCGCCGCAGCCGGCGAACCCGCCACCGGTCGTGCATGGCCGGCGAACCACTGGCGGAACGTGCGCGCAGCGAACTTCGGCACGTCGCGCTGCAGCGCGATCCCGGCGAGTTGCTTGGCCAGCACGTTCAGGCCCGGCGTCTGCGTGAACCAGTTGACCAGCCGTGGCATCTTCGACGCCAGGCGCGCCCAGCGATGGATGAAGCCCATGCTCCAGGCCTGGATCGGCCGACGCTTCTGCTGATGGTAGTGGTACAGGAACTCGGCCTTGTAGCTCGCCATGTCGGTGTGCGTCGGACAGTCGCTCTTGCAGCCCTTGCACGACAGGCACAGGTCGAGCGCTTCCTTCACGGCCTCGGATTGCCAGCCGCCGGTGACCACCTCGCCGCGCAGCATCTCGCCGAACAGCCGCGAGCGGCCGCGCGTCGAGTACTTCTCTTCACCGGTCACCCGGTAGCTGGGGCACATCACGCCGCCGCTCTGCGACCGGCACTTGCCCATGCCGACGCAGTGCTCGATCGAACGCGCGAAGCCGTCGCCCTCGGGCGTCGAGAAGTGCATCCGCGTCTCGAAGCGGATCGGGCTGTAGCCGGGGCCGTAGCGCAGGTTCTCGTCGATGCGGTAGGCATCGATCAGCTTGCCCGGGTTCATCCGGCCTTCGGGGTCCCAGATCGCCTTGAACTCGCGGAACGCCTGCATCAGTTCAGGCCCGTACATCACCGGCAGGAACTCGGCCTTGGCCTGGCCGTCGCCATGCTCGCCGGACAACGACCCGCCGTAGCGCACCACGAGGTGCGCGGCATCCTCGGTGAAGCCGCGCCACTTCGCGATGCCTTCCGGCGTGCGCAGGTCGAAAGTGATGCGCGCATGGATGCAGCCATCGCCGAAATGGCCGTAGAGCGAGGTCTCGTAGCCGTAGCGGTCGACCAGCGCCTGGAACTCGCGCAGGTAGTCGCCCAGCCGCATCGGGTCGACCGCCGCATCTTCCCAGCCGACCTGCGGATCGCGGCTGCCTTCGAGGCCGAGCGCACTGGCCGAGGCCGCGGTCTCGCGGATCGTCCAGATGGCCTCGGCCACCGCCGGGTCGTCGATCAGCCAGTGCGACGGTGCATCGGGCCGGCCGGCGTAGTGATCGACCAGCGCCTGCGCCTGCGCGCTCGCCGCCTCGACGGTGTCGGCACCGAACTCGATCATGATCCAGGCATCGCCGGCCGGCAGCTTCGCGATGTCGGCCAGGCGCAGCCCGCGTACCCGCAGCCCGCCGATGATCTTCTGGTCGAGGCCCTCGGTGGCGATCGGCCCGAACGGGAGGATCTGCGGCACCGCATCGCCGGCAACATAGATGTCGGGATAGCCCAGCACCAGCAGCACCCGCTTCTGCGGGCTCTGCACCAGGCGCGTCTTCGCCTGCAGCGTGATCGCGCACGACCCCTCGGTGCCGACCAGCGCACGGGCGACGTTGAAGCCGTTCTCCGGCAGCAGCTGGTCGAGGTTGTAGCCCGACACGCGGCGCTTGATCTTCGGATACTTCGTGCGGATCAGCTCGCCGTACTTCTCGGCCAGGGCCTTCAGCTTCGAATAGATCTCGGCCCGCCGCCCGCCCGCAGCGACGATGCGTTCGTACTCGTCATCGGGCGTCGGCCCGACCCACAGGCGCAGTCCGTCGTAGGTCAGCACCTCGAGCGCCTCGACGTTCTCGACCGTCTTTCCGGCCATCACCGAATGCGCGCCGCAGGAGTTGTTGCCGATCATGCCGCCCAGTGTGCAGCGGCTGTGGGTCGCCGGATCAGGCCCGAAGGTGAGCGCATGTTCCTCGGCCGCATCGCGCAGCGCATCGCAGACCACGCCCGGTTCGACCCGTGCGCTGCGCGCCTGCGGGTCGACCTCGAGCACATGGTTCAGGTACTTCGAGCAGTCGAGCACGACCGCCACGTTGACCGTCTGCCCGTTCTGCGCGGTACCGCCGCCACGCGGCAGGATCGGCGCCCCGTGTTCGCGGCACACCGCGACCGCGGCGACGATATCGTCAACCGTCTTCGGCAGTACCACGCCGATCGGCACCTGCCGGTAATTCGAGGCATCGTGTGCATACACCGCCAGGCTGCCGGCATCGAAGCGCACCTCGCCGGACACCGCCCGGCGCAGCGCGGCGGCCAGTGCGTCGACATCGACGCCGTGCGGCACGCGTACGGACGAACCCGGCGGCTGCGCGGGGAACGGGGTATCGGGGGACGGGGTATCGAGGGGCGGCGGCATGGGGTAACGAGTGTATCAGCGGTGCCGCGACGGGCGCCCCGGCCCGACGGCGTCTCAGCCCGCCTCGAACGCCTCTGCCAGTTCGTCGGCGGCCTGCCGCAGCCGGGGCACCAGGCCGAGTGCGCGATCGAAGGACAGGCGGCCCACCGGACCATGCACCGCGACCGCGGCGATCGGTCGGCCAGCCGCGTCCATCACCGGGACGCTGGCCGCTACCAGCCCGTCGAGGAATTCCTCGTTGTCGGTGCCGAAGCGCGCTTCGCGAATGCGGACGAACTCGGCCTCGAGCAGCGCGGGCTCGACCAGCGTACGCACGGTGCGGCGCTCGAGCGGCAGCGTCGCCAGCAGCCGCTTGCGGGTTCGGGCCGGCAGCAGCGCGAAGAACAGCTTGCCGCTGGCGGTGCAGTGCAGCGGCACGCGCGACCCGGGCTGCAGCGTCATCTGCAGCGGCCACTGCGACTCCACCCGGTCGACGTAGACCACCTCGGCGCCGTCGAGCATGGTGATGTTGCAGGTCTCGTTGAGGTCGTCGACCAGCCGCTCGAGGATGACCCGTCGGTCGGCCTGCCGTGCGCCGTGGCGCATGGCATCGACCGCCAGCCGGGTAGTCCTGCGCGCGAGCCTGTAGTTGCGGTCGGCCGGTTCCTGCGCGAGGAAGCCGGACAGCGCGAGCTGGCGCAGGATGCGGTGCACGGTCGGCCGGGGCAGGCCCAGCGCATCGGCCACCACCGACAGCGGCAGCGCGCGATCGGACGCCGCGAGCATTTCGAGCACGCGCAGGCCGCGCAGCAGCGCCGAATCGGGATCGGAGGTCACAGCTGCCATTTCAGGCCCCGGCCACCGGTCGGTGCAGGGCCGGCCGTGCGGCCACCGCCGCAGCGCGCGCGCCTGCTCGGGCCCGGGCGCTGCGATCAGGCCGCGCTCGCGCCCGAGCCAGGGATTGCGGCGAACGGTGCGGCGGCACCGGGCAGTTCGGACAGGTCGAATTCGTCATGGATCAGGTCGCGGATGCGCGCCTTCAGCGCGACGAACTCGGGGCTTTCCTCGCGCCGCGGACGCGGCATGTCGACCTCGATGTTAGCCTTTACGCGACCCGGGCGGCGTGTCATGACGATGATGCGGTCGGACAGCTTGATCGCCTCCTCGATCGAATGCGTGACCAGCACCATGGTCTTGCGCTGCTCCATGAAGATGCGGACCATTTCGTCCTGCAGCATGCTGCGGTTCTGCGCATCGAGCGCGGCGAACGGCTCGTCCATCAGCAGCACCGCCGGATCGACCGCCAGCGCGCGGGCGATCGCAACGCGCTGGCGCATGCCGCCCGACAGCTGGTGTGGGTAGCGATGCTCGAACCCGCTCAGCCCGACCAGCTCGATCTGCCGCTGCGCGAGGCGCGCGCGCGCCTCGGCCGGCACCCGCTTCATCTCGAGCCCGAAGGCGACGTTGCCGAGCACGGTCAGCCAGGGGAACAGCGCATAGTCCTGGAAGATCATCGCCCGCTCCCAGCCGGGGCGGCCGATCGGGCGCCCGTCGAGATGGATCGTGCCGAGGGTCGCATCGTCGAAGCCGGCGATGATGTTGAGCAGCGTGGTCTTGCCGCAGCCGGAGTGCCCGAGCACCGAGCAGAACTCGTCCTGCCCGACGGTGAACGAGATGTCGGCCAGCGCCTTCACCGGCTCATCGGCGGGCCCGTGGCCGGGATAGATCTTCACCACGTTGCGAATGTCGAGCACGCCCATCGTTGCCTGTCCTGTAGTGTTCATCGCGCGGTCTTCATCGAGCGGTCTTCATCGAGTCATTGCCAGCGACCACGGCAGCATCTTCTTCGCGACCCAGCGCAGGCCCTGGTCGATCACCAGCCCGGCGACGCCGATGGAGATCATGCCGACCAGGATGATGTCGGTGCGCAGCACGCTGCGGGCATCCGAGATCAGCCAGCCGAGCCCTGAGGTGGCACCGACCAGTTCCGCCGCGACCAGCGCCATCCAGCCCACGCCCAGGCCGACGCGGATGCCGGTGACGATCTGCGGCAGCGCTGCGCGGAACACGATCTTCACCAGCACGTCGAACTCGGATGCGCCGAGGCAGCGCGCCGCGCGGATGACGTTGTGCTCGACGTTCTTCACGCCGGAGATAGTGTTGATCAGCAGCGGGAAGAAGATGCCGAGGAAGATGATGAACTGGTTCTGCAGGTCGCCGATGCCGAACCACAGGATGGCCAGCGGGATCCATGCGATCGGCGGGATCGGCCGCAGCATCTCGAACACCGGCTCGAACAGGTTCTGCGCGGTCTTCGACCAGCCCATCAGCAGCCCGAAGGGAATGGCCACCGACGCATAGGCGAAGGCGATCGCCTCGCGCTTGAGGCTCGCCCAGAAATGCTTCGCCAGGTCGCCCGACTGGATCAGTTCCCAGGCACCGGCAGCCACCGCGGTCGGCGGTGGCATCAGCGTCACCAGGTTGGCATCGATGCGCGGCAGGATCACCACCGAAAGCAGCTGCCATGCACTGAAGAACACCAGCAGCCCGAGCCAGCGCGAAAAGCGCTGGAACAGGTTGGGCGGCCGGCGCAGGGCATCCAGCGCGCGCCGTTCTTCCGGGGTGATGGCGGACGGCGCAAGCGCCGTCCGCGGCGCGGCTTCGTACATGGCCCCGACCGCGCTACGGCTTGAACATCTGGCCGTTGAAACTCCATGGGCGCACCAGGTCACCCGCCTCGGGGAAGGCCTGCGGCGCCTTCATGTTGAGGAAGGTGAGGTACTCCGGATACGGAGGCTTGCCGACCGTGCCCGTCCAGCCCGCCTGGATGAACGGCGGCTGCGCCGGCACCCGCCAGCCCAGGCGGTTGAAGGTGCGCTCCATGAACTCGGGGCGGAACACCGCCTGGAACTCCTTCTCGAGCAGCGGCGTCTTCATGCGCTTGGTCTCGTACAGCCAGTTCACCGTGCGGTCGTTCTCGCGAAACCAGAACGCGGTGTGCGGGTACAGGTAGGTCGGCTTGAACTGATTGTTGTACTCGGCCACCTGCTGCGCGAGCAGCGTGCGCGGCACCAGCTTCAGGTTCGGGTCCTGCAGCAGCGCGTCGACGGTGCGCTCGGGATTGAGGCGGATCCAGAGCTGCGACTCGGCGATCGCATCGGTCAGCGCCTGCACCACGTCGGGCACGTTATCGACCAGTTCCTGCCGTACATAGGTCACGCCCAGGTAAATTACATATGGATAGTGCACGTCGATCGGACGCCCGGTCTTGCGCTCGTTGATCACCAGCGAGTTGGTGAAGTCCCAGGGCACGATCGCGTCGATGCCGCGCGGCAGCAGCGCCTGCTCGGGCGGGGGCATGTTGCGGAAGGTGACGTCCTTGCCGATCACCAGCTTGTTCGAGGCCAGCGACAACTGCAGGTAGAACTCGGCGGAGGAGCCGGTGGCAATGCCGATCACCCAAGGCTCTTTCGTGGCCGGGTTGCCGCCGCGCAGGTCGTTGATGCTCTTCAGCGGCGAGTCGTTCGGCACGATGATCTGGTGGCGCAGGTTCGGCGACATCAGTGCGATCACGCGCATCGGCACATTGCGGTCGATGAGCGTGTTCATCGGGAAGTTGCCGCCATTGCCCACCTGGGCGCGGCCTGAGATGAACACCTCGTTCAGCGTCGGCCCGGACGGGAAGGCCTGGAAGTTGGCCTCGATGCCGCGCGCCTGCAGGAACTTCTGCTGGTTCATCACCGAGAAGATCGCGTTCTGGCCGGACCACGGAGGCTGGTAGGCGACGGTCATCGGCCACCAGCCGCGCTCTTTCATCCAGGCGATCGACTTGTCGGAGATGCGTTCATAGGGCTGCGGCCAGCCCCACTGGGTGAACTGCTGCGCGAAGGCACCCGTGGCCGAGCACATCGCCAGCAGCAGGAACGTCGCCGCGAACCACCGCATCGGGCGCTTGCCCGTCGAGTCATGCATTGCATTGCCTCCTGGCCAGTCTGTGCGGGCTCGAATCGCCGCTGCCGTCGCGCTGCGCGGCACCGTGCCTGTCCTCCCGCTCGGGAATGCGCCGCCCCGGCTGTTCGATGTCCGCTGCGGCCGGGTTCGACGACCCTGCCGGCGGCCGGTGCACGGCGCCCAACATTCCTGCATTGCGGGAAAAACGTTAGCAGCTAAACCGCACCTCGGCAAGCAATGCTTTGAAAAACGGAATGCCGCATGTCATTATGGCCCGACCATGTCGCCGACCACCGAGGTTCCCGCCACCCTCGTCCGTCCGCCGGCGGTCGCTGGCGGCCCGGAACATGACTTCATCGTCGTCGGCGCCGGCTCGGCCGGCTGCGTGCTCGCCAACCGCCTGTCGGAGGGGGGGCGCTTCAGCGTGCTGCTGCTCGAGGCCGGCAAGCGCGACTGGTACCCGTGGATCCACGTACCGATCGGGTACGCAAAGACCATGTTCCACCCCACCTGGAACTGGATGTTCAAGACCGAGCCCGAGCCGACGATGAACGGCCGGCAGATCTACTGGCCGCGCGGCAAGGGCCTGGGCGGGTCGAGTTCCATCAACGGCCTGATCTTCATCCGCGGCCAGCGCGAGGACTACGATCACTGGGCCTCGCTCGGCAACGACGGCTGGGGCTGGGACGAAGTGCTGCCTTTCTTCAAGCGTTGCGAGGGCAATTCGCGCGGCGCGTCCGAGTATCACGGTGGCGACGGGCCGCTGAGCGCCTCCGACATCGGACGGCCGCACGAACTGGTCGACGCGTTCATCGCAGGCGCCGGCGAGGTCGGCATCCCGCGCAACGACGACTTCAACGGCGCCACGCAGGAAGGCGCCGGCTACTACCAGCTGACCACGCGAAATGGCCTGCGCTGCTCCACCGCGGTGGCGTACCTGAAGCCGGCCCGGGGCCGCCCCAACCTGCGTATCGAGACCGAGGCCATGGCGCACCGCGTGCTGTTCGACGGACGCCGCGCGGCCGGCATCGAGTATTCGAAGGGCGGGCGCACGATGGTCGCCCGCGCGCGGCGCGAGGTGGTGCTGTCGGCCGGCGGCCTGCAGTCGCCGCAACTGCTGCAACTGTCGGGCATCGGTGACCCTTCCCTGCTGGCCGAGCACGACATTGCGCTGGTACATGCCCTGCCCGGCGTCGGCGAGAACCTGCAGGACCACCTGCAGGTGCGCGCGATCTTCCGCTGCGCGAAGCCGGTGACCACCAACGACGACCTGCGCAGCCTCGTGCGCAAGTTCGGCATGGGGCTGGAATGGCTGCTCCAGCGCAGCGGCCCGCTCGCGGTGGGCATCAATCAGGGCGGGCTGTTCGCGCGCGCGATGCCGCATTCGCGCACGCCCGACGTGCAATTCCACTTCGCGACGCTGTCGGCCGAGGTGGCCGGGGCCGCGCCGCATCCCTGGTCGGGCTTCACGATGTCGGTCTGCCAGCTGCGGCCGACCTCGCGCGGCACGGTGCGCATCAAGTCGAACGACCCGCGGCAGGCGCCGGCGATGCAGCCCAACTACCTGTCGACCGAACTCGACTGCGAGACGACGGTGGCCGGGCTGAAGCTGGCACGCACCATCGCCGCCACCCATGCGATGAAGGACTACACGCTCGACGAGTATCGACCCGGGCCCGATGCGCGCAGCGATGCCGACCTGCTCGAGTTCGCGCGCAACCACGGCGCGACGATCTTCCACCCGGTGGGCACCTGCCGGATGGGCAACGATCGCGATGCGGTGGTCGACCCGCAGTTGCGGGTGAACGGCGTCGACGGCCTGCGCGTGGTCGACGCCTCGGTGATGCCCACGCTGGTGTCGGGCAACACCAACTGGCCGACGGTGATGATCGCCGAGAAGGTGGCCGACCTGATGCTCGCCGACGCGATTGCGGCGACAGGCTGAGGTACCGGCCGCCGGCCCGCTACAGCCCGAGCCCGCTCCAGATCGAATCGATGCGTGCCTTGACCTCTGCGCTCATCGCGATCGGCTGGCCCCACTCGCGCGTGGTCTCGCCGGGCCACTTGTTCGTGGCATCGATGCCCATCTTCGAACCCAGCCCCGAGACCGGGCTGGCGAAGTCGAGGTAGTCGATCGGCGTGTTCTCGACCAACAGCGTGTCGCGCGCCGGATCGACCCGGGTGGTCATCGCCCAGATCACTTCCTTCCAGTCGCGCACGTCGACATCGTCGTCGGTCACCAGGATGAACTTCGTATACATGAACTGGCGCAGGAAGCTCCAGATGCCGAACATCACCCGCTTCGCATGCCCCGGATACTGCTTGCGGATGCTGACCACCGCCATCCGGTACGAGCAGCCCTCCGGCGGCAGGTAGAAGTCGACGATCTCCGGGAACTGGCGCACCAGCAGCGGCACGAACACCTCGTTGAGCGCGACGCCGAGGATGGCCGGCTCGTCCGGCGGCTTGCCGGTGTAGGTCGAGTGGTACAGCGGATCGCTACGATGGGTGATGCGCTCGACGGTGAACACCGGGAAGCGGTCCTGCTCGTTGTAGTAGCCGGTGTGGTCGCCGAACGGGCCCTCGAGGGCGGTCTCCCAGCCGGTCGGCGAGGACGCATCCGGATGGATCGCCCCCTCGAGCACGATCTCGGCGGTGGCCGGCACCTTCAGGTCGTTGCCGATGCAGGTCGCGAGTTCGGTGCGCCCGCCGCGCAGCAGCCCGGCGAACTGGTATTCCGACAGCGTGTCCGGCACCGGCGTCACCGCACCGAGGGTGGTCGCCGGGTCGCAGCCCAGCGCCACCGCGATCGGGAACGGCTGCCCCGGGTTCGCCTTCGCGTGGTCGCGGAAGTCGAGCGCGCCGCCCCGATGCGCGAGCCAGCGCATGATCAGCTTGTTGCGGCCGATCACCTGCTGCCGATAGATGCCGAGATTCTGCCGCGTGCGCGTGGGGCCGCGGGTCACGGTGAGTCCCCAGGTGACCAGCGGCCCGGCGTCCCCCGGCCAGCAGGTCTGGATCGGCAGCCGCCCGAGGTCGACCTCGCTGCCTTCGATGCGCTGCTGCTGGCAGGCCGGCCGCGACACCTCTTTCGGCGCCATGTTCAGAACCTGCTTGAGCAGCGGCCACTTGTCCCAGGCATCGCGCAGCCCCTTCGGCGGCTCGGGCTCTTTCAGGTAGGACAACAGCTTGCCGATCTCGCGCAGCGCGGAAGGGTCGTCCTGCCCCATGCCGAGCGCGACGCGGCGCGTGGTGCCGAACAGGTTGCCGAGCACCGGCATCGAATGGCCGGTCGGCTGCTCGAACAGGATCGCCGGACCGCCGGCCCGCAGCACGCGGTCACAGACCTCGGTCATCTCGAGGTTGGGCGATACCGGCGTGGCGATGCGCTTCAGTTCGCCGAGGGTTTCCAGTTGCGCGATGAAGTCGCGCAGGTCGTCGTATTTCAATCAGATCGCTTCCTTGCCTGCGGGCGCACCGAAGTCCACCGCGCGATGCAAATTGCGTGGCGAAATGCGCGCGACAAGTTCGGGCAGTGAGTAGACGACGTTGGCAGGAGGCTCGATCACGACTGCAGGTTGCGTAGGGGCGATCGCCGCGCTCTCGCCCGATTGCGGATTGCGGATTGCATGGAAGTCTCCAGAAGAGCCCGGAAGTGTAGGGACGGAGGCAACCTCAGGTCAACGAATAGGACGCTGCCGGCAAACTCCAGACGTGGGGCATGGAGCTAAAGCGGGAGCAGTCGCAGCCGTGCGCGACCCGGGTCAACAGTGACCAGCGCACCCGCTTCGAGATCCTGGCTCACCTGCTTGAGCGCCGCGACCAGGGCGAGCCCGATGGCTTCCGGGCTGACGTTCGACGCTCGCACCTGCACGACGCTCGGCTTGTGTCCGTGGGTCGCCGCCAGGATCGCGCCGAAGTCGAGGTCGTGCGTCAAGACGACGAAGTCGTTGGCTCGCGCGTGAGCCATGATTGCGTCGTCCGTTGCGCCGGCCGCTCCTGTCGTCGACCAATGCGTGGCCTTGAAACCGGCACCCTCGAGGAAATCAATCCAACGCGGCGACAGGTTCATGTCGACGAGCAACTTCATGCGGGATGCAGCAGGACCTCACGTTCCTCGGCCCGCCACGCCGCATAGCGCAGCGCCTGCATCACATCTTCATGCTCCAGATACGGATAGTCGCCAAGCACCTCATCGACAGTGCGACCGGCGCCGATCTGGGCGACGACCATGCCAACCGTGACCCGCTGACCGCGGATGCATGCCTTGCCGCCCATCACACCTGGCTGCTGGGTAATGCGCTCAAGTTGTTCCATGGTGTTCTCCATGCTGGAACCGCATGATACGGCAAGCTCAGGAGGCCGCGCCCAATTCGGAAACGGGCGTTTCAGCCCTACAACGCCACCCTGAACCACCCGTCCACCATGATCCCCAGGAACACGATGCCGCCGACCGCGATGTTGTTCATGAACGCCTTGAAGCACGGCTGCGGCTCGCGCACGGCGCACAGCGCCACCTGGTAGCGTGCGAGCAGCGCGCACAGCACCAGCGCACCGAAGTAGATCCCGCCGCGCTGGGTCATGACGCCGACGGCGATCATCGTCAGCAGGAACGCGCCATGGGCCACCGCGATGCCGACCAGGTCGTAGCGCCCGAAGGTGATCGCCGAGGTCTTGATGCCGATCTTCAGGTCGTCCTCACGGTCGACCATCGCATAGGCGGTGTCGTAGGCGATCGCCCAGAACACGTTGGCGAGCATCATCACCCAGGCGACCAGCGGCACGCCGCCGGTCGCGGCCGCATAGGCCATCGGGATGCCGAAGCCGAAGGCGATGCCCAGGTACGCCTGAGGCATGGCGAAGAAGCGCTTGGTGAACGGATAGGTGAAGGCGAACACCAGCGCGAGCAGGGACATCGCGATGGTCAGCCAGTTGAGCATCAGCACCAGGCAGCCGGCAAGCAGGGTCAGCACCAGCGCGAGCGCCAGCGCCTCCTTCACGCTGACCAGGCCGGACGTCACCGGCCGGTCGCGGGTCCGTGCAACATGGCGGTCGAAGTTGCGGTCGGCGACGTCATTCACCACGCAGCCGGCGGAGCGCATCAACGCGGCGCCGAGCACGAACACCCAGACCAGCACCATGTCGGGCCTGCCGCTGGAAGACAGCCAGAGCGCCCAGAGCGCCGGCCAGAGCAGCAGCAGGATGCCGACCGGACGGTCGAGCCGCATCAGCTTTTCGTAGTACGAAAGGCGGGTCGCGAGCGAGATCGGTGCTTCGGGGGCGCTATCGGCCATCGGCGGGTTCATCGGCTGTGCGCCCGCGCCCCGGCGTTCGCGGGACTGCGTGCCGGGGCGCGCGTGCGAACGGCAAGGATGCCACGGCGGGCAGGAAAACCTCCGTGACGAGCAGTTGACGCCCCCCTGCGACGAACACGGAGCGCCGCGCCCAGAGGGATCGAGGCACCGGCAGGCCGCGCGCTGAAAGCGCGGCGGCGGCGGCCCTGTACCGACGGTCCGGCGCCCGCAACTGCCTGAACCGGAGCGGGCCGCGCCGCACCTGCGGGTCGCGGAACAGCGCCTCGCCGAGCGGCCGCGACCCGAGTCCGGCGAGCCAGCGCCATCGGCCGCGCAAGGCTGCAGCGTCGATCACGCTGTGCGCGAACACCGTCGGGGAACCATCGCATGAAAGGAGGACCTCCCTTGACAGGACCGCGAGCCGGCGCGGGGCTCCGCGCCTTGCCACCCGCTGCCCCTGCTTCCCCGGCCGCCCCTGCCCGGCAAAGGCCGGTGGCTGGATGCAGTCCGCTTCATCGCTGCTTGCGCCGCCCCTGCCCTGGGCGAGTCGCACCACCTCGAAGCTGTCTGATGCACGCCGCAGGCGCTGCGTCAGCGACCCTTCGCCGGTCAGCCAGGCGCGTTGCCCGGCCAGCCCCGGAACGATCCGGTGCCAGCGCGTCCGCGACGCACCAGCGCTCAGGAAAGGGTTATCGGCAGGAAATCGTCTCACTTCAGTCCAGGGCGAAAGGCCGGCGACGATCGTCAAGCCAGCATTGGTTCAAGGCGTCAGTGGGCGCTCACCCGTTGAGCCATTCGAGCGCGTCTGGCAACCAGCGGGCGAGGTGCCGACGGGCCGCGTCCGGCTCGTCCGCGAGCAGCGGACCGGCCGCCTCGACGGCAGCCTCCAGCAGCTCGACATCCTGCACTGGATCGGCGAATCGCAGCATCGGCAGGCCGCTCTGCCGCGCCCCCATCAGTTCGCCCGGACCGCGCAGTTCGAGGTCGCGGCGGGCGATCTCGAAGCCGTCACTGCTCTCGTAGATGACCTTGAGTCGCTCGCGTGCCAGGGGCGACAGCGGTGTCTGGTACAGAAGAATGCACGACGACTTCGCGCTGCCCCGGCCGACCCGGCCGCGCAGCTGGTGCAACTGGGCAAGGCCCATCCGCTCGGCATGCTCGATCACCATCAGGGACGCGTTGGGCACGTCGACGCCGACCTCGATCACCGTCGTAGCCACCAGCAGCTGCAGCGCGCCCTGCTGGAAGGCAGCCATCGCCGCAGCCTTCTCGGCCGCCTTCTGGCGCCCGTGCACCAGGCCTACCGCCAGCTCCGGGAAGGTCGCACACAGGTCGGCGTGAGTATCCACCGCAGTCTGTAACTGCAGTGCCTCGGATTCCTCGATCAGCGGGCAGACCCAGTAGGCCTGGCTGCCCTGCATGCAGGCGTCGCGCACCCGCTGGATCACCTCGTCGCGCCGGTGGTCGCCGACCAGCCGGGTGGTGATCGGGCTGCGGCCGGGCGGCAGCTCGTCGATGGTGGACACGTCGAGGTCGGCATAGCAGGCCATCGCCAGCGTTCGCGGGATCGGGGTGGCGGTCATCATCAGCAGGTGGGCTTCGGCGGGGTTGCCTTCACTGCGGTTGCCTTCACCGGCGCCGCCCTTGCCGCGCAGCGCCAGCCGCTGGTTCACGCCGAAGCGGTGCTGTTCGTCCACGATGGCCAGCGCCAGCCGGTGGAAGTCGACGCCCTGCTGGAACAGGGCATGGGTGCCCACCGCGATCGCCGCTTCGCCGGAGGCGAGCCGGGCGCAGGCTACCTCGCGTTTCTTCTTGGTGAGGCTGCCCGCGAGCCAGGCCACCTCGATGCCGGCGGGTTCGAACCAGCCCTGGAACTTGCGGAAGGTCTGCTCGGCGAGGAGTTCGGTCGGGGCCATCACGGCGACCTGGGCGCCGGCTTCGACCGCCTGCGCGGCGGCCAGCGCAGCCACCAGCGTCTTGCCGCTGCCGACGTCGCCCTGGAGCAGGCGCTGCATGGGCTGGGCGCGTGCGAGGTCGCCGGAGATCTCGGCCAGTACGCGGGCCTGGGCGCGGGTGGGGTCGAGGCTGGCGGTTGCGAGCACCTGCCTCGACAGACGGCCGGCGGTGGGCAGCGGCAAGGCGCGCCGGGCGGCGCGGCTGTTGCGGTGCATGCGCATCGACAGTTGCTGCGCGAGGAGTTCATCGAACTTGATGCGGCGCCATGCGGGGTGAGTGCGATCGGAGAGCGTGTCGAGCGCCGTGTCCGCCGGAGGCTCATGCAGCAGGCAGATCATCGGCTCGAACGGCTCCAGCCGATGGCGTGCACGCAAGTGCGCCGGGAGGGTATCCGCCAGGTCACACTGGCCGAGCGCATGCACCGCGAGGCGCTGGATCACCGACTGCGACACACCCTGGGTCGCCGGATAGATCGGCGTCAGCCGCGCCGGCATCGGCGTGCCGGGCCGGACCACCCGCCATCGCGGATGCACCGACTCCGGTCCCAGGAGGCCTGGGCGGATGTCTCCGCTGACGCGCAACCTTGCCCCGGGGACGAGCGCGCGTTGCTGGCTGCCGTAGAAGTTGAGCAGCCGGATGGTCAGCCTTTCCGTGCCGTCATCGATCACGCACACCAGCGTGCGCCGTGGCTGGTAGCGGACCTCGGACGAAACCACATCGCCCTCGACAACCGACGGGCCGTTACCGCTCGACCCTGCGGCCTCGGCGATCGTCGACAGACGGGTCTCGTCCTCGTAGCGCAGCGGCAGGTGAAGGACGAAGTCCTCGATCCGCCGAAGTCCGAAGCGCACCAGACGCACGCGCACCGCATCGGTAACCGAAAGCCCGGTGCCTTCAGCGGGAATATTCGAGATTTGCACGTGCCTCATCACGCTGCAGATGGTGACTGACAGGCATCGCGCGCTGAGCTTTCAGCACGTGTACCGACCACACCCAACCGATGGTCGCAAGGGAGTCGGCGTGACTGGGGGCGCCGTGTTTCCGGGAACACATCCACCCCATTCCGACGGCGCGGCCAATCTCTTCAACACCACTCGGCGCCCGACGCTCGGATTGGCGGTCGCCGAAGCCTCATCCACGAAAAGAAGGTGAGTCGGGGACCTTTGCGAGCCATCCTCAAGTAACGACTTTCACAACGGGCCATCTGAAGCCCCGATGGGTAATATAACTGATACATTCGGCAAGTTAGCAGTTCGTTGAAAAGCAGCTACATCTTGTAGTCGTGAGATTGGGGAGCGTATCCGATTGAAGGCTGCAATGGGAAGTTCGCTCGCCCGGGGCCGTTTTTGAGGGCTGTCGATCCCTTTCCGCTGCCGCCCTACCGTTTTTCCGCTCATCGGACGCACCTATCCCGTTGCAAGCGGACTTGGCCATGCGATCAGCCGGGCCAGTCGACGAAGGTTCGAGACTGCCATGTTGAGGATGAACGTCGATTCGACTTTTTCCAGCCCTCGCACCTTCACTTGCCGCAGGGTGCCATGCTGCTTCGCGTCGCCGAAGTGCGTCTCGATGAGCTTGCGAACGATCTGGCTGAGCGAGTAGCCCTCGTGCCGCGTGGTTCGACCATCGATGCGGCTGCGCCGACCGTTTTCGTTCTGCGCCACGTGCGGAACAACGCTCAGCGCGCGGCAGCCATCGACGAGCGCCGCATGGTCGTACGCCTTGTCGGTGCCAACGCTGATACGACCGCCTCCGGACTGTGCCGCCAGCATCTCGAGCGCGGCGTCGCGCTCGGCGGTACCCTCGGCAGGCGTGAGCCGAACGTCGATCGCGATTGCGCTGCGGTTCTCCATCAGCGCATGGCCCATGTAGGACGGGATCGCCCCCGCCTTGCGCGACTTAGTGAACAGCAGGGCATCGGGATCAGACGTGCTCACATGGGTCTCTCGCGTGTGTCGGGTTCCCTTGAAGTCCACTTCAGGGTTCGAACGCGAACCACCCCGCGGCGGCTTCTGTCCTTTCCGAGGCACAAAACTCTTTTGCGAGGCCCATGCCCGGATCAGCGTTCCGTCGACCGAGAAATGTTCCTTCGACAGCAGCCCTTCGGCCCACGCCTGATCACTGTGTGCTCGCCGATGCCGGGTACGGCATTGATACGGCGTTTCGCAACCGCCTGAGCGAGCTCGGTCTGCCCTACGTGGTGGGCATCACCTCGGCGGTGGTGGTTTGGTACCCGGGAATCGAACCGCTGCCGCCCAAACGCTACAGCGGCAAGGGCCGACCGCCGGTGGTGCGTGGCAGCGATCGGGTGTCCGACGCCTTCACGATGTCGATGATGGTGGCCAATCTGCGTCGTATGGCGCGTCTGGTCGGAAGACCTGCGGACCTCGCCACAGGATAGGTGCGTCCGAAGCAGCGGCAACGAGACCAGTTTCAGGCGTTTGAGGCAGCAAGAGGGCAAAAAGGCCCGCTCAGCGGACTCGATCACACCTTCCAGATCGGTTATCGACGACTTCACGAATCCCGACTTACTATGGGTGGGGGTTTTTCAACGAACTGCTAGGGAAGGTCTGAACAAGCCATCCGAAATGTGATTTCATCGAAGCATCAGCGGGCGATGAGGCGAGCCGATGAGCCAGATGAGTTTCAGCGATGCGGAGCAGGCGGGCAAGCGGAAGAAGACGCGCCGCGAGCTGT
>CAIQON010000137.1 GCA_903873475.1 uncultured bacterium | reverse complement strand
TGGTTGCACGGCAATCGACGTGTACCTTGCGGATCTCGCCGGAACGCAGCCGCAGCTGGGCGTAGCTGCTTTCGCGCGCCAGCAACTGGACCGAGGCACCTGCCGAACGCGCCATCTGCGCGCCTTTGCCAGGCTGCATCTCGATGCAGTGGATCGTCGTTCCCACCGGGATGTTGCGGATCGGCAGGGTATTGCCTGCCTTGATCGGCGCCTCCGATCCACTGACCAGCTTCGCGCCCACCGCCACGCCACTGGGCGCAATGATGTAGCGACGCTCGCCGTCGGCGTAACACAACAACGCGATGTTCGCGCTGCGGTTCGGGTCGTATTCAAGCCGCTCGACCTTCGCCTCGATGCCGTCCTTGTTGCGCTTGAAGTCGATCACGCGGTAGTGGTGCTTGTGACCACCACCCTTGTGGCGGGTAGTGATGTGGCCCTTGCTGTTGCGGCCCGCGTTCTGGATCTGCTTCTCGAGCAGGGGCGCGAAAGGCTCGCCCTTGTGCAACTCGGGATTGACGACCTTGACGACAGCGCGTCGGCCGGCGGATGTGGGTTTTACCTTGATCAGCATTTCAGCGCGCCTCCAGGCCAGCGAACACGATTTCCTGGCCTTCCTTGATCTGCACGTAGGCCTTCTTCCAGCTGCGGCGACGACCGACGAAGCGCCCGAAGCGTTTCTCCTTGCCGTCGTAGTTCAGCGTACGTACCGATACCACTTCGATCTTCTTGTCCTTGGTGCTGAACATCATCTCGACCGCAGCCTTGATCTCCGGCTTGGTCGCGTTCTTCAACACCTCGAACACGATCTGGTTGTGCTTGTCAGCGACCATCGTGCTCTTCTCCGACACCAGCGGTGCCAGGAGAATCTGCATCAACCGCTCTTCGCGGGTTGCGGGAAGGCTCACTTGAGGATCTCCTCGAGGCGGGCAATTGCGTTCCGGGTGAAGAGCACCTTGTCGAACTGGAGCAGCGACAGCGGATCCGTCTGCTCGACACGAAGCACGCCCACGTACGACAGGTTGCGCGAAGACAGGAACAGGTTCTCGTCCAGCTGGTCGGTGACGATCAGCACGTCATCGAAGCCCATGCCCTTGACCTTCTCGGCCAGGATCTTCGTCTTCGGCGACTCGACGGTGAACGCATCGACGACGCAGAGACGGTCTTCACGGGCAAGCTGCGACAGGATTGCAGCCACGCCGGCGCGATACATCTTGCGGTTCACCTTCTGGGTGAAATTCTCGTCAGGCTGCGACGCGAACACCTTGCCGCCGCCACGCCACAGCGGGCTCGACGCGCGACCGGCACGGGCACGGCCCGTACCCTTCTGGCGCCACGGCTTCTTCGTCGACTTGTTGACCTCGCTGCGTTCCTTCTGGGCACGAGTACCCTGGCGTGCGTTGGCCTGGTAGGCCACGACAACCTGGTGCACGAGTGCCTCGTTGAACTCGCGCGCGAACAGCTGGTCGCTGGCCGCCATCGTCGAGCTCGAGTTTCCGTGTGAATCGATGAGTTTCAGTTCCATCAGGCACCTGCCTTGACCGCAGGGCGGACGATCAGATGGCCACCCTTGGAGCCGGGGACGGCACCCTTGAGCAGCAGAAGCTTGCGCTCGGCATCGATGCGCACGATCTCGAGGTTCTGCACCGTGCGGCGCGCATCGCCGAGGTGGCCTGCCATCCGCTTGCCCGGGAACACGCGACCCGGATCCTGGTTCTGGCCGATCGAACCCGGGCTGTTGTGCGAAACCGAGTTGCCGTGGCTGGCACGGTTCGACGAGAAGTGGTGACGCTTGATCGCGCCGGCGAACCCCTTGCCCTGGGTCGTGCCAGACACATCGACCAGCTGGCCGACCTTGAACAGGTCGACATCGATCACCGTTCCGGGCTTGATGTCGTCGGAGACAGGCGCTGCCAGGCGGAATTCCTTGAGTGCCGTGCCGCCAAGAACGCCAGCCTTGGCGAAGTGCCCGGCTGCCGGCTTGATCACGCGGCTGGCGCGGCGCGTGCCGAACACCACCTGCACCGCCGAATAGCCGTCGGTCTCGACCGACTTCACCTGCGCGACGCGATTGTTCGAGACATCGACCACGGTGACGGGAACAGAATCCCCGTCATCGGTGAAGATGCGAGTCATGCCGACCTTGCGGCCGACGAGTCCGATACTCATCTTGTTTCTCCATGTGCCGGTTACGATTGACCGGCGAAGGTTTGGTACTTCCGGTGCGCTTGCTGCCTTGTGCTGCGTCTACTGACGTGCTGCCATCCTGCCTGCTTCCGTGACGCTCAGAGCTTGATCTCGACGTCGACGCCCGCCGGAAGATCGAGCTTCATCAGGGCGTCGACCGTCTTGTCGGTCGGGTCGATGATGTCCATGAGGCGAAGGTGCGTACGAATCTCGAACTGGTCGCGCGAGGTCTTGTTGACGTGGGGCGAACGCAACACGTCGAAGCGCTCGATGCGCGTGGGCAGGGGCACGGGGCCCTTGACCACCGCGCCGGTGCGCTTGGCGGTGTCGACGATTTCCAACGCCGACTGATCGATCAGCCGGTAGTCGAAAGCCTTGAGACGAATCCTGATTTTCTGGTTAGCCATTTCTCGCTTGCTCGAAGTCTTACGCGATCACTTTGGCGACGACACCCGCGCCAACGGTCTTGCCACCTTCGCGGATCGCGAAGCGCAGCCCCTCTTCCATCGCGATCGGCTGGATCAGCGTGACCGTGATC
>CAIQON010000136.1 GCA_903873475.1 uncultured bacterium | reverse complement strand
GCAACCTGCTCGAGACCGGGCTGCTGCATCCCGCCGAACCGTTGACGGCCGCCCCGCCGGGCCTGCCCGGCCAGATGTTCGGCGACGTCTGGGAATGGACCCAGAGCGCCTATCTGCCCTACCCTGGCTACCGCACCGCGCCCGGCGCGATCGGCGAGTACAACGGCAAGTTCATGAGCCAGCAGATGGTGCTGCGCGGCGGCTCGTGCGCGACGCCGCGCTCTCACCTGCGTTCGACCTACCGCAATTTCTTCCCGCCGGATGCGCGCTGGCAGTTCTCCGGCGCCCGCATCGCCCGCGACGCTGGCTGACCTGGCTGCGTCGGGTCATGCCGCGCCCGCACCACCCGCGGGATAATCACCACTCCTGAACCGGAGGCCGCAATGAAAACGCAAGCAGCCGTCTGCTACGCCGCGGGTCAACCGCTGGTCATCGAGACCGTCGACCTCGATGGGCCGAAGGCGGGCGAGGTGATGGTCGAGCTCAAGGCCACCGGCGTCTGCCACACCGACGAATTCACCCGCTCGGGCGGCGACCCGGAGGGCCTCTTCCCGGCAATCTTCGGCCACGAGGGCGCGGGCATCGTAGTCGACGTCGGCCCTGGCGTCACCAGCCTGAAGAAGGGCGACCATGTGATCCCGCTCTACACGCCCGAATGCCGCCAGTGCAAGTCGTGCCTGTCGCGCAAGACCAACCTGTGCACCGCGATCCGCACCACGCAGGGCAAGGGCGTGATGCCGGACGGCACCAGCCGCTTCTCGATCGGCGGCAAGATGGTGCACCACTACATGGGCTGCTCGACGTTCTCGAACTACACCGTGCTGCCCGAGATAGCGCTGGCGAAGATCCGCGAAGACGCACCGTTCGACAAGGTCTGCTACATCGGCTGCGGCGTCACCACCGGCATCGGTGCCGTGATCAACACCGCGCAGGTCGAGCCGGGCGCGAACGTGGTGGTGTTCGGGCTGGGCGGCATCGGCCTGAACGTGGTGCAGGGCGCGCGGCTCGCCGGCGCCAACATGATCATCGGCGTGGACATCAACCCGGCGCGCGAGGCGCTGGGTCGCCAGTACGGCATGACCCACTTCGTGAACCCGAAGGAAATCGAGGGCGATCTCGTGCCCTGCCTGGTCGCGCTGACCGACGGTGGCGCCGACTACAGCTTCGAGTGCGTCGGCAACGTCGACCTGATGCGCCAGGCGCTCGAGTGCTGCCATCGCGGCTGGGGCGAGTCGATCATCATCGGCGTCGCCGGCGCCGGCCAGGAGATCCGCACCCGTCCGTTCCAGCTGGTCACCGGACGCGTCTGGAAGGGCACGGCATTCGGTGGCGCGCGCGGCCGCACCGACGTGCCGAAGATCGTCGACTGGTACATGGACGGCAAGATCCGGATCGACGACCTGATCACGCACACGATGCCGCTGTCCGACATCAACCGCGCGATCGACCTGATGCACTCGGGCGAGTCGATCCGCAGCGTGGTCGTCTACGACTGACCGTGATGCCCGCGCGCGGCGAAGTTTGCCGCGCTACAGGCCGCAACCCTCGTTCGCCAACGGGAAGACGCACGCAGAGACTTGCGTGCAGGGACAGGGCGCGTACCGGTCCGGTACCGCGCCGACTGCCCTATCCACCTTCCCGGAGAGCACATGGAACGCAGAACGAAGGACATCACCCGCAATACCTCGGGCCAGCCCGCCGCCCACCGTCATCGCCGCGCGCTCACGGCACTGGCCGCGGCCGTGGTCACCTGCGGGCTCGCCGGCCCTGCACTGGCCCAGGCCACGCCGTCGGGTCAGCCGGCGAAGGGCGAGACCGGCGAGCGCCCCCAGGCGCGTGCCAACGCCGCCAAGTCAACCACCGCCGCGCCCAAGGGCGACTGGACGCGCCACTTCACGCCGGAGGAGCGCGACGCCTGGCAGCAGAAGATCGCCGCCGCCCCCGACGAGGCGGAACGGCGCAAGCTGCGCGGCCAGCGGCTGGCCGAAATCCAGCGCCGCACGCGGGCACAGAAGGCCGAAGGCGGTGCCGGTAGCGCCGGCCAGCCGACCGCCCGCCCGGTGCGCCAGGCATCGCCCGAGGCTGCCGGCACGGCACAGCGGGCGCGCTGACGCGGGCGCCGCGCGCGGCTCAGCCCTTCAGCAGCGCGCGGATGTCCGTCTCGAGGTCCTTCGCCGGTATCTCGTGGCGCGCCATCAGCCGCAACCGGCCCTGCGGGTCGTACAGGTAGGTAAAGGTGGAGTGGTCGATGGTGTAGCTGTCGGGCGTCGACCCCTTCACCTTGCTGTAATAGGCCTTGTACGACTTCGCGACCTCGGCGATCTGCTGGGGCGTGCCGTGCAGGCCGACGAAGGAAGGGTCGAACGTGGGCACGTATTCCTTGAGCAGGGCCGGCGTGTCGCGTTCAGGATCGACCGTGATGAAGACGACCTGCAGACGTGCCGCATCGGGGCCGAGTGCCTTCGCAATGCCGGCGAGCTTGACCATCGCCGTCGGGCACGCGTCCGGACACTGGGTGAAGCCGAAGAACAGCGCGACCACCTTGCCCTTGTAGTCGGCAAGGGTGCGCGCCTGCCCGTTGAAATCGGTCAGCGCAAAGCCCTGCCCGAAGGTGGCGCCGGTGACATCGATCGCGTGGAAGGCGGCCTTCGGTTTCTGCTCGCTGCAGCCGGCGAGCAGCCCGGCCACGGCTGCCGCCAGCGCATGCCGGCGGCCCGGGATGAAGGTTCGATCGTGTATCGGCATGCTGGTGTCCTCGTCCGCTGTCGGCTATTTCGAATGCATGTGGTGCGTGCCCGTCGGCCCGGCCTTCGCGGGCGCGTTGAGCGGCCGCACCTCGGCCTTCACCTGCACCTGCTGACGCTTGCCGTCGCGGCCTTCGAAGGTCAGCGTGATCGGCACCGTTGCGCCCGGCGCAAGCGGCTTGTCCAGACCGATCAGCATCACATGGTAGCCGCCGGGCT
>CAIQON010000135.1 GCA_903873475.1 uncultured bacterium | reverse complement strand
GCGGGGCATTGGCCGTTCGCGAAGTACTCGTTCCGGATCTCCACGAAACGGTCGCCGTTGCGCGGATCGTTGATGAAGACCGTCATCGTGACGAGCGCCGACAGGTCGCTGCCCAGCCGCTTGAGCGTCCGGTCGAGCAGCGCGAAGATCGTGCGGGCCTGCGGCTCGAACCGTCCCGAGATGTCGTTGCCTTCGAGGTCGACCAGCGTGGTCTGTCCCGCGAGCCACGCGATCCGACCGCCTGTCGTTACCACTGCCGGCGAGAAACTGCGCGCTGCCTGCCAGTCGGTACCAGGCAGGTATTCGACGACCGGCCTCCCCGATGAAGCGTCCGTCGCACCCATCACGCAGCCTTCGCCGCGCCGGCGATGGTGGCGGCCTGCGCCGCGATGAACGCGTCGGCCTCGGCTTCGCTCATCGGCGAGCGGAACATCTCCAGACGCATCGACACCCGCTGCCGGCTCACGTCGCGGATCCCGGTCTTCATCCGCTCGGCGTCTTCGCGGGTCTTGATGAGCTCCGCGGACTCGCGCGCGCCCTCACGGAAGTGGTCCTTCTCGTCGTCGTAGATGATCTGCATCGCGTTGGCGATCATCGATTCCAGCTTGCCGCCCCTCACCTTAGCGCCTTCGCGGAACAGAGCGGCCCCGCCACCTTCGGTGAACAGCACTGCCGCCTTGTCGATCGCCGAGCCCGAGGCCACGTAACGCTGGCGCAGCTCCTGCAGCTTCTTCTCTTCGGGCAGTTGCACAGGATCGGCATCGACGTCGATCTTGCGCCCGACGAGTTCCTCGAAGATGTCGGCGAACATCACGTAGTGCTCGAACTCCTCCAGCATCTGCTTCATCAGGAACGAGAAGTGGTGCCGGTCGATCGTCTTGTCGATGCCCGGGAACATGTCGGCCATCTTGACCAGCTCCTGGTGGATGCCGTTGAAGTAGCCATCGACCGGATGCAGCTCCTTCCAGATCTGGGCACGCAGCCAGTAGATGTGGCCCTCGTGGGTCGGGCTGCCCTCGAAGAAGCGCTTCGAGACTTCGGCTTCGGCTTCCCAGTACGGGGTCACGGTATCCAGCAGTTCCTGGGCGATGTCGCTCATATCTGAAATCCCTCCGGAATCGTTCGGCGAGGTCGCCGGATGCATTCCGGCGCCAAGGTTCACAGTGTTCGCGCGTCCGTGTATTGTGCACAAGCACTATTTTTGGAAGAATGCGTTGCTTCGGCGGCAACGCTCGCGCGAAGGTCGACACGACATGGAGCTTTCGACGATCCGCTACTTCTGCGAAGTGGCCCGGTCGCGGTCGATCCGGGAGGCTTCGGAGCGCCTGCATGTCGCGACGTCCGCCCTCAGCCGGCAGGTTGCGCAACTCGAGGAAGAACTGGGGCAGCCGCTGTTCGAGCGCCACGCTCGGGGCATGACCCTCACCGAGGCGGGTGAGATTGCGCATGTGCATTTCCGCGAGATGCTCGTCCAGATCGATTCCATCGCAGGACAGCTCGACGACCTGAAGGATCTGCGGCGCGGCAGGCTGCGCATCATCACCGTGGAAGGTGCCGTGGCTTACCTGCTGGCAACAGCCGTCGGAGACTTCCACAGTCTGTTCCCCGGCGTTGAGCTCGAGATCACCACGGCCGGGACGACGGACGCGATCACCGCGATCCTCCAGGACAAGGCTGACGTGTTCATCGCCTTCAATGCACCGCCGCACGCGGAGATCCAGATCCTCGCGGAGGTGCCCGAGCCGCTCTATGCCGTGGTCGGGCCGCACCACTCGTTATGGGATGCGACGTCGTGCAGCCTGCGCCAGATCTCCAGCATGCGTTACGGCTGCCTGACCGAGGCACATGGCAGCAGGCTGCTGCTCGATCAGGCGCTGCACAGACTCGGCCTGCGGCCCCGCCCGGTACTGGTCAGCAATTCCGTCGAGGCGCTGAAGGCGTTCGCGCGCACCGCTGGTGGCGCAACCTTCATGCCCTGGTTCGCGGTAGAGCGCGAAGTCGAGGCGGGGGAACTTCGCCTGCTGCCGCTGGTTGAGTCCGGACTGCTCACGTCGCCACTCAGCATCGGCGTGCGCAGGCACCGGCGCATCCCGCGGGCAACGCACGAACTGATCGGCCGGATTCAGGTGCTGCTCGTCGACCTTCCGGGGGCGCCGTCGCGGCAGCAGTAGGCTGCATCGACCGTCTGTTCTCCCTGATCAGGGTCGTATGCTCATTGGCATGCTGTTTGCTCGTTCTGATGATAGTACTTTCAAACGCCACCGACGCCCCCACGCACTGCTGCCGTGAGCGCCAGCGCGGTGCACCGATGCGCCGCGCCGACAAGCACCGGCTGCGGATTCGCCGACCGGCGCGACCGCACAGCGCTCGACGACCCTCGCGACATCCGTGAGCGACCGCCCCGAGCCGGTAACACGTGCGCCGAATGTCTGCAGCTGAGTCGAAGCAGCTTGATCGATCGACATACCGCGCTCGTTGCGCGGGTCAACTCTACGATCTCGGCCCGCATCAGTCATCATCGACGCTGATCCCGCCACATTTGCGGTACGCTTGCTGTTTCGTTGCAGCACGCGGCACGTTTACCCGGCAGGAGCCTTTGGTTCGATTCCAGTACCGCCCGCCAAGCTTGGGGATGAGTGGGCGCCGAGCTTTCGCAGCGAAGGTAAGCTTAAACGCCTGTCCGCACGCTCGGGTTCGCGCCCCGGTGTCGTCCAGCCTCGGCGAAATAGCGGGCATTTCGCGAGGGATGGCCATCCAAAGAGCGGGCGGGCTCTCGACGCAGTCCGTTGGAGGCGCACCGCATGATCCGCTACACGACCTGGACCCTGCTGCTCGCTGCGGCCATTGGCAGCAATGCCGCCTTTGCTCAGGGCACCCGCTACCCCGACCGGCCGATTCGCTTGGTGATCCCGTTCACGCCAGGCGGCGGCACGGACATTGTCGGCCGACTGCTCGCGACGCGCCTGTCCGCCGACTTCGGGCAACCGGTGGTGATCGAGAACGTGCCAGGCGCGAACGGCCTGGTCGCACGGCAGCAGGTGGCGCGCCAGCCGGCGGACGGCCATGTACTGATGTTAGGCAGCAACTCCACCCATGCGATCGCGCCGATCACTGCCCGCGAGTCCCTCGCCGACCTGCAGCGCGACTTTGCGCCGGTTACGATCATCGCCGAGACGACGCTCGCGCTGGCAGTCAGCCCGGCATCCCCGCTGAAGACGCTGCGCCAGTACCTCGACGCGAGCCGAGCGAAGCCGCTCACCTTTGGCACCTTCGGCCAGGCTTCCTCCGCGCACCTGATGGGCGAGTTGCTTTCGCTCAACGCCGCCGCACCGATGTTGCACGTGCCATACAAGGGCTCCGCGCCGGCGGTGGCCGACGTGATGGGCGAGCACATCGACAGCGTGTTCCTCACCGTTGCGGCGGTCAGCGCGCAGGTGAACAGCGGCAAGCTGCGCGCGCTGGCGGTGACCGGCCAGCAGCGTATCGCCGCGCTGCCCGAAGTGCCCACCTTCGCCGAGGCCGGCGTGAAGGGACTGGAGAACGCGGGCTGGTTCGCGCTGTTCGCGCCGGGGCCCACGCCGGCGCCGATGCGCGAGCGCGTCGCCGCTTCGGTGGCGAAAATCGTCGTGGAGCCCGAGTCTCAGAGGCGACTGATCGAGCTCGGCCTGCAGCCGGTGGGCAGCACGCCCGAGCGGCACCGCACGGTCTGGGACGCCACGCTGAAGCTGGTGGAGCTGATCGTCGCGAAGACCGGGCTGAAGCTCAACTGATCGCGCGCTGCGCGCCACGCTCGAGGACCCTTCGATGACCTCCCTGTTCGATGCCGCGGGAACGGACGGCCACGTCCGCCTCGACGGCCTTTCCTTCCACTACGTGCGCTGGGGAGAGCAGTCGCTCCCGGCGCTGGTCTGCCTGCACGGCCTGCGCAGCTATGCGCGCACCTTCGAGCCACTAGCCGCCGCGCTGCATGGACGCATTCAGGTGGTCGCGCTGGATCAGCGAGGCCGGGGCGAGACCGAGTGGGACTCGGACCGGCAGTACTACACCGACCGCTACGTGTCGGACCTGCAGGGGCTGGTCGACCACCTCGGGCTGGAGCGCTTCCACCTGCTGGGCCATTCGATGGGCGGCATCACTTCGATCGTGTACGCAGGAGGGCAGCCTTCGCGGCTGCTCAGCGTGGTGCTGGAGGACAGCGGACCCGGGGCCTCCACCGGCAGCGCGGGGGCGGCGCGCATCAACGACGAGCTCGCGCGCACGCCCACCGTGTTCGCCGACTGGGCGCAGGCGCGTGCGTTCTGGCGGCTGATCCGCCCGAACGTGACCGAAGCCGCGATCGAGTCGCGGGTGGCCAACTCCATGCGCGAAGAAGGCGGCACCATCCGCTGGATCCACGACCAGGCGGGCATCGCCGAATGCCGCCTGCACCCCGACCCCGCCCGGGTGACGCCAGACCTGTGGCCGTTCGTGGAACGCATCGCCGTGCCGGGGCTGGTGCTGCGCGGCGGCGACTCTGACTACCTGTCGCGAGAGACCCTGGCCAGGATGCTCGAATGCAACCCAGGCCTGCGCGGGTGCGAGATCCCGGGGGCCGGCCACTACATGCACGACGACCAGCCCGACGCCTTCCATGCGGCGGTAACCGGGTTCCTCTCCGGCCTGGAGCTGCGGCCATGATGACCACGCTGGAGCCGCTGGGCTCGCTACCTGAAGCGGATGCGCAGGCCCTGGACGAGATCGGACCGGTCTGGGGCCAGGCAGTCGAGCGCCACCGCGACCGGGTAATGCAGGCCTACACCCCCCTCCTGCAGCGAGCGCCGCGCGACGGGCTTGCCGCCGTGCGCGACATACCCTACGGATCTCATCCGCGGCAGGTACTCGACGTACACACCAATGCGCGCTTCGCCGGCGCAGGCCCGCGTGACGTGCTCGTGTTCATCCACGGCGGCGCGTTCGTGCGCGGCGCGAAGAGCGTAAACGGCCTGATCTACGACAACGTGCCCGTATGGTTCAGCCGGCAGGGCTGCATCGGCGTTAACGTCGAGTACCGGCTGGCGCCCGAGGCGCGCTACCCCGCCGGCGCCGAGGACCTGGCGCTCGCCATCGACTGGCTTCAGGCGAACATCGCCGGGTTCGGCGGCGACCCGGCCCGCATCTTCCTGCTTGGTCATTCCGCCGGTGGCACGCACGTGGCGACGCTGCTGTTCGACCCGCTGTTGCGCGCACGCCCGCAGAGGGCGGTCGCGGGCGCGATCCTCGTGAGCGCACGGCTGGAACTCGACGGCCTGCCCGGCAACCCGAATGCGCACGGCGTCAAGGGCTACTTCGGAGAAGACCCGACAGCCTGGCCTCGTATGGCGCCCGCCAGCCATCCCGACGGCAGCGACGTGCCACTGATGATCGTCACCGCCCAGTACGACAACCCCTACCTGGACCTTTACGGCACGCGCTTCTGCGCAGCGGTGGCGCAGGTACGCGGCACGCTGCCGCGCTACATCCAGATGCGCCGCCACAACCACACGTCGACCGTGGCGCACTTCGACAGCGGCGAGGAATACCTGGGACGGGAAGTGCTCGCCTTCATGGCCACAGCCCAGCCTGCCGACGTCCCAAGACCCGCTGCGTAATCTCTGCATTCGACAGGTACGCCAAGTCCTTGGTCGGTGTGATCGGCACAAATTGCCAGTGGTGTGCGGCGGTTGCGCTACTATTGCGGTGTCGTTGCAGCTCGCGGCACCTTCACACGGCAGGGGCCACTGGTTCGATCCCAGTACCGCCCACCAGGTCCACCATACCTACCTGTATGGGCGCGGGGTTCAGCGCACGTTCCCAGCGATTTCCATCCGCAGGGTGACCTGCCCGGGATCCTCGGAAAGTCAGGTACAGAAGCGTTCTGATCGCTCATCCGTCTGCACGCGACACCGCGATGGCATCGTGCTCAGAACTTTGCCTGCATCCCCAGGGTGAACGTGCGTGGCGTGCCGGGTGACACCCAGGTGCTCTGGAACGAGTTCGTGTAGTAGGTGCGGTCGAACACGTTGTCGATATCGAGCGACAGACGCAGCGTCGGGGTCACGCGCCAGTAGGCGACGATCTTGGCCAGCGCATAGGCCGGAAGGTCGAACTCGGGCGTGCCCGCCGCGGCATCGGCCGCAGTGCGCGACAGGCCGAGCCGTGCACCCGAATAGGTGACGCCGCCGCCGATGCCGTAGCGTCCGCTCTCGCCCACCAGCCCCTCGCGAACCAGCAGGATGCTGCCGTTGATCTTCGGGATGTTGAGCAGCCTCGAGCCGACCTCGAGCGTGTTGTCGCTGGACACTTCTGCATCGATGTACGAGAAGCTCGCGTTGACGCGCCAGGAGCGGCTGAGCATGCCGGTGACGTCGAGGTCCATGCCGCGGCTGCGTACTTCGCCGGCCGCGACGGAGAAATTGGCGTTCGTCGGGTCGCCGGTCAGCACGTTCTTCTTGCGGATGTCATAGGCTGCGAGCGTCGCCCCCAGCGATCGGCTGGCGTTCTCCCACTTGGTGCCGGCCTCGAAGGCGGTGCCCGACTCCGGATCGAAGGCAGCACCGGCCGCACTGGCGCCGGTATTCGGACGGAACGACTTGCCGGCGTTGGCGAAGAGCGTCCACTGGCTGTTCGGCAGGTAGCTCAGACCGATGCGTGGCGAGGTGGCACCCGGGCTCTGGTCGGTGCGCAGATTGGTGCGCCGGTTCTGCAGCGACTGTTCGTAGCTGTCCACCCGCAGGCCAGCCAGCAGCCGCCAGTGCTGGCCGATGGAAATCGTGTCCTGCACGTAAAACGCGAGACTGGTCTGCTCTTCGCGCGTGTTCGTGAAGGGTAGCAACCCGGGTTGCGCCTGCCCGTACACCGGGTTGAACACGTTTATCGCATAGGGCGATGCGGCGGTCGGGTTCACCCGGAGCATCAGTTGGTCCATGTCGAACCGGTAGGTCGCGACGCCGGCCAGCAACTCATGCTGCACGCCGCCAGCAAGGAAGCGTCCGATCAGTTCGCCCTGCAGCGAGACATCCTCGGAGGAATAGTCGCGGAAGCGGCGCTGCCGGCGCAGGGTCTCCAGATCTGGCTCCAGCCTGTCCCGTGCCTCGGTCGAGAAGCCGCGCAGAGACCCTTTCTTGTAGGCAAATGCGAGGCGTGTGGACCACTCGGCGTTGAGGTCATGTTCGAGCACGACCTGGTGGCTGTCGTTCTCGACCCGTACGTCCCCATCGACCGGCTCGCCAAGGAAGCGATTGCGTGGCACCGCTCCGAGGCGGTTGTTGACCGCCACTACGCCCCGATCGAGCGGCGCCCGGTGGCGCAGGATCTCGCCGTTGTAGTCGACCCGGGTGCTTGCCGACACCTTCCAGGTGAAGGCTGGCGCGACCAGCCAGCGCCGTGTCTGCACATAGTCGCGGAAGGTGTCCCTGTCCTCCAGCGCGACGTTCAGGCGATAGGCGACGCTCTCGCCCAACGGCCCGGTCGAATCGAGCGCGGTGCGGTAGAAGTCGTAGCTGCCGACATAGCCTTCGATCGAATGCGCGGGCTTCCAGAGCGGACGCTTGGTCACGATATTCAGGGTGCCGCCGGGTTCGCTGGTGCCGTAGAGCGAAGCGGCCGGCCCCTTCAGGAACTCGATACGCTCGACATTGGCCGTATCGCGCGGCGCGTTGAAGCCACGGTTGCTGGAGAACCCGTTGAGCAGGAGCGGCATGCCGTTGTTCACGTCGCCGGCAATCCCGCGGATGGCGATATTGTCCCAGAGCCCCCCGAAACTGTTCTGGCGCGAGACGCCGCCGACGAAATCGAGGGTGTCGTCGATGCGCGTGGCGCCCAGGTCATCGAGCGTCTGGCGCGACATCACGCGCACCGCCTGTGGCAGTTCGCGCAGCGGCAAGTCGGTGCGCGCACCGCTGGCTTCCTCGGCATGGTAAGTCCCGGACTGCCGGCGCCCCACGACCTCGATCGCGGGCAGTTCCCTGGTGGCGGCAGAGGCAGACGCCGGTGCAGCCGTCGTGGCGGTCGCTGCTGGCGACGCGGATCCGGTGGCAGGCTGCGTTGGCGACTGTGCGAAGGCGGGTGCGGCCCATACGCCGGTCAGCGCCAGCGCGAGCAGGGTGGGGCGAAGCGATGAGCGAGTCGAATGTGTCACGGGTACGGTCTCTCGGAAATGACGGCAAGCAGGTCCCTGTCCCCTGCCGCAACAGGGGACAGGGGTCACGGGACAGGGGTCAGGGCATGGGTTCGACAGGTGTGGTGCCGGGGGGCACCCCTGCCCGCCCCGGTATCGGGTCGTCGAACCGGACGGCTACTCCGGTCCGTGCTCCAGCGCGAAGGAGAGCGTGGCGTGCAGCCCGTTCTTCGTGCCCTTTGCAGGGTCCTCGGGCGGCGCGTCGTAACTCGC
>CAIQON010000134.1 GCA_903873475.1 uncultured bacterium | reverse complement strand
GTCAAGATCGCGCGGTCGGTCGGCTATCCGGTGATCATCAAGGCGGCCGGTGGCGGTGGCGGGCGCGGGATGCGCGTGGTGCATACCGAGGCGGCGCTGCTCAACGCCGTGACGATGACCCGCTCGGAGGCGAAGGCAGCCTTCGGCCAGTCCGACGTCTACCTCGAGAAGTTCCTGGAAGACCCGCGCCATGTCGAGGTGCAGGTGCTGTCCGACGAACACGGCAACTCGGTGCACCTGGGCGACCGCGACTGCTCGATGCAGCGCCGGCACCAGAAGATCATCGAGGAAGCGCCAGCGCCGCTGATCGGCGACCGGGTCAGGGCGCGCATCTTCGACCGCTGCATCGAAGCCTGCAAGCGCATCCGCTATCGCGGTGCCGGAACGTTCGAGTTCCTGTACCAGGGCGGCCAGTTCTATTTCATCGAGATGAATACGCGGGTGCAGGTCGAGCACCCGGTGTCCGAGATGATCACCGGCGTGGACATCGTGCAGATGCAGATCCGCATCGCCGCCGGTGAACGGATGGGGCTGCGCCAGCGCGACATCGTGCCGAAGGGGCACGCGATCGAGTGCCGGATCAACGCCGAGGATCCGTACAGTTTCGTGCCTTCGCCCGGGCGCATCACCTTCTACCATCCGCCGGGCGGGCCGGGAATCCGAGTCGATTCCCATGTGTACAACAACTACGTGGTACCGCCCCACTACGATTCGCTGATCGGCAAGCTGATCGCCTACGGCGACACGCGCGACCAGGCGATCGCACGGATGCGCAGCGCGCTGTCCGAGATGGTGGTCGACGGCATCCGGACGAACCTGCCCCTGCACCGCGACCTGATGGTCGATGCCCGCTTCATGCAGGGCGGTTCGAACATCCATTACCTCGAAGAGAAGGTGGGCAAGCACCGCAAGGGCGAAGCCGCCTGACCGGGCGCCTGCCATGCCGCTGACCGCCGTCACCTTCGAACTCACGCCCGCGCAGGCCGACCTGCTCGGCGATGCGCTGCTCGAGGCCGGTGCCCTGGCGGTCGATGTCGGCGATGCGCTGGCCGGCACGCCCGAAGAACAGGCGGTGTTCGACGAGCCCGGCGAATGGAACGAGCCGTCGCGGCCGATCCGCTGGCAGCGCGCACGGCTCGCTGCGCTGTTCGAGGACGCGGTGCAGGCCGGGGCGCTGGTCGGGCCGGCGCTCGCCGAATGCGCGATCGATCCGTCGGCGATGAGCGGCACGCGTACGGTGGAGGATGCCGACTGGGTCGCGCTCACCCAGCGCGAGTTCGAACCGATCCGCATCACCGACCGGCTGTGGATCGTGCCGACCTGGCACCAGCCACCCGACCCTGCCGCGATCAACCTGGTGATTGACCCGGGCCGCGCGTTCGGCTCCGGGAGCCACCCCACGACGCGCCTGTGCCTCGAATGGCTGGCGGCGACCCTGCGCGGTGGCGAGGCGGTGCTCGACTACGGATGCGGTTCGGGCGTGCTCGCGATCGGCGCGGCAAGGCTCGGCGCCGCCACGGTCACCGGCGTCGACATCGATCCCGAAGCCGTGACCACCGCCGCGGCCAATGCGATCGCCAACGGCATCGATGGTGCGACCTTCTGCCTGCCCGACGCTGCGCCCGGTGCGGCGGGATACGACGTGGTGGTCGCCAACATCCTGGCGCGGCCGTTGATGGCGCTGGCGCCGCTGCTCGCGGCACAGGTGCGGCCGGGCGGCATGATCGCACTGGCCGGCCTGCTCGACAGCCAGGCGGGGCAGATCGCCGAGGTCTACGCGCCCGGCTGTGAACTCATGACCGTACGCACCCTGGACGGCTGGGCGCTGCTCGCCGGCATGCGCGTGCACTGAGGACGGCCGATGGCACTGGTCACGCGCTGCTCGAACACGGACTGCCTGACAATGTTCCGCGTCACCCCGGCGCAACTGCAGGCGTCCGGCGGGCAGGTCCGCTGTGGCAGCTGCGGCACGGTATTCGATGCATTTCCCTCGCTGACCACAGTCGCCGATGCGGCGCTGAAGGCACCCGTGCCTGCGCCGGCCCAGGCGCCCGCACGGGCGCCCGCGCAGGAGCCCGCGCGGGTGCCGGATGTTCCGGCCGGGACCGACGCCGCGAGCACCCTGCGCGACGCTTTCAGTGGCGAGCGCGTGGCCGAGTGGACGCCCGACGCGGCACTGCCACAGGTCGATGCGCAGTCGCCGAACCAACCGATGGTGGTCGATCGCGTGGCGGACCTTCCCGACGAAGGCCCGCTCCCGGCCGCGGCCGCAGCGCCTGCAAAGCCTGCACCGGTCGACAGGCCGCGCGATACGGTGCGTGTGTCACCACCACCGCCACCGCTCGACGTGGACCTGACCGACGCGGCACCGCCGTTCGCGTCCGAGCTGACCGACTATTCGGTCACGGCGGAGGCGCCATCGGATGCGAAGCCCGCAGCCAGCCGCATGCGCGTGGTCGGTGTCACCGCCGTGCTGCTGCTGGCCGTGGCGGCCGCCGTGCTGCTGCTGGCGGGCGACCGCCTGCCTGCACCCCTGGCCGGGCTCGTCGCGGGCGTCTCGCCGGCGGCGCTTCTGCGCGAATACCCGATCGCCCTTGCGGCGGCCCTGCTCGGCCTGCTGTGCGTCGTGCTGCGGCGCTACCGCACGACCTGGATCGTCGTTTCCTGCCTGCTGGCCGTGCTGCTGGCCGGCCAGGCCCTGCACGCCTATCGCACGCAGATCGCTGCGCACTATCCGGCCAGCCGGCCCGTGCTGGAGCATCTCTGCCGGATCGCGCGCTGTGAGGTCGGCCTGCCGAAGGCCGCTGACCAGCTGGTGATCGAAAGCTCCGACCTGCAGGCGGTGGATACGGCGAAACCGAACCTGATCCAGCTCGCCGCCTCGGTCCGCAACGGTGCCCCGATCGATGTGGCGTTCCCGGCCATCGAGGTCACGCTGACCGATGCCCAGGACCGTCCCCTGGCCCGAAGGGTGCTGCTTCCGGACCAGTATCTGGCCGGCGGCAACCCGGAGCGCAGGGGGCTGCGTGCCGGCGAGGCGTTTTCCATACGCCTGACGCTCGACACCACCGAGCTGCGCCCGGTCGGCTACCGGCTGTATCTGTTCTATCCGTGACCGACCGCGAGACGGCACCCCCCCGGGACGAGGTCGCGGGCTTCGGCTGGGTCGGCAGCCTGTGGCGCGGCCTCGCGCCGCTGCTGCGCCCGCATGGTGGGCAGCTCGCGGCGATCGGACTGCTGATGGCGGTGGAACTCGGGCTGCAGCTGGGCCAGCGCAAGGCGTTCGGTACGCTGGTCGATGACGCGCTGCTGAAGGCCGATGGCGGGCTGGTCGTGCTGATCCTGCTGCTGTTGCTGGTGGCGGCCGTCGTCTCTGGCGGCGCCGCGCTGCTGCACGAGTATCTCCAGGCGAAATTGTGCGCATCGGTGCCGGGCGAGGTCCGGGCGCGGCTGTTCGAGCACACCCAGCGCCTTCCGCTGTCCCGCCTGCGTACGTCGACGCACGGTGACCTGATCACGCGCATCACCAGCGATGCCGGCAGCGTCGAGCCCGCGCTCTGGTCGCTCGGCTACGTGGCGACGGCAGCCTGCGGCGTCGTGCTCGCGCTCGCGCTGCTGCTGTGGAGCGACTGGCGCCTCGCGCTCGCCGGTATCGCCCTGCTGCCGCTGGCGTTGATCGGTCCGCGCTTCCTCACGCCGCTGGCCGCGCGCGAAAGCTATGCGGCGAAGACTGCGGTCGGTGGCCTGGCCACGCACCTGCAGGAGAACCTCGCGAACCAGATCGTGCTGCGCGTGTTCGGCCTGAACGTGCTCGCGGCGCAGCGGTTCGATGCGCACAACCAGCGCATCATCACCGCATCGCTGCGCTACAACGTGTTCAGCTACTTCAGCCATCGCGTGCCGTGGATCGCGATCGAACTGATCGACCTCGTGGTGCTGGCGCTCGGCTGCTGGATGGTCGTGCGTGGCGACATGACCCCGGGCGGGCTGATCGCGTTCTACCTGCTGTTCTCCAGCCTGGCTACCCATACCTACTCGCTCACCGCGGCGATGCCGGGGCTGATCGGTGCGTCGGCCGGCATGCGCCGGATCACCGAACTGCTCGGAATGCCAGCCGGACCAGTGCCGTCAGGCGCCGCTCCCGTCCCCGTCTCCGTCCCCGGCGAGGTCGATCGCGCCGTGGGCGAAGGCAACAGGCGCACGATGAGCCTGCAGCAGCCGCCCGCGATCGCGTTCGAACGGGTGAGCTTCCGTTATGCCAGCGATGCGGCTGCCGACACGGCCGCCGTGCCGGCCGACCAGCTCGGCGATGCAACGTTCGAGATCGCAGCCGGGCGCATGACCGCGTTCGTCGGTGCGAGCGGCTCCGGCAAGAGCACGGCCCTGCAATTGCTGCTCGGCCTGCAGACACCCCGGGCCGGCCGCGTGCTGGTCGACGGCCTGGACCTCGCGCAGGCGGACCTGCAGGCCTACTGGTCCGGGGTCAGCGCGGTGTTCCAGGACAGCCTGCTGTTCCACGCGACGATCGCGGAGAACGTCCGGGCGGGACGGCTCGATGCAACCGACGCGCAGGTCGCAGCGGCGGCGCAGGCTGCCGGCATCGCGTCCTGGGTCGATTCCCTGCCAGAGGGCTATGGCACGATGGTGGCGGGCGACACCTGCTCGGGCGGACAGCGCCAGCGCATCGCGATCGCGCGTGCGCTGGTGCGCGAACCCGTGCTGCTGGTGCTCGACGAACCGACCAGTGCGCTCGACCCGGCCACCGGGCGTGCCGTCATGCAGACGCTGCTCGACGTCTCGGGCGGGCGTACGTCCGTGCTGGTCACCCACCAGTTGCGTGATGCCGCGCGCGCCGACCATGTGGTCGTGTTCGATCGTGCCCGCGTGGTCGAGGCTGGCACCCATGCGCAGCTGCTGGCACTGGGCGGCGTGTATGCGGGGCTGTGGGCGCAGCAGGAACAGCGGGCACTGCCGGCGTGACCGGCTAGCCAGCTAGCGGCCCATCCGTGCCGTCGCAGCCTTGAGGAGGATGCGTTCGACCCCGACCGAATCCGACGCGTCGGAAAACGTGATGTCGCCTTCCTGTACCAGGCATTGCAATTGCATCGAGCGCCTGGCCAGGGCTGCGAGGGGCAGGCTGGTCGTCTGGGGAATGTGCCATACGGTCAGTCGATCGACTTGCGCACAGTGCTGCGACGCGCTCGCCCACCAGAGATCGGCGCCGCGCCCGTAGGCATACACGACCACTGCATCGCTGCGTCCTGCAGCCTTGCGCAGCAGCTTCGCGTCGGGCAATCCGACCTCGATCCACAGCCGGATCGAGCCGGTGAGGTCCCTGATCCAGAGCGAAGGTTCGTCCTGGGCGCTCACGTCACCGGCGAACGAAAGCGCCGCGTCGGCATTGAGTGCGAACGCCAGCACGCGCATCATCATGCGCTCATCGGTCTCGGACGGATGGCGGGCCAGCGTCAGCGCATGAGTCTCGTAATAGTGGCGGTCGAGGTCGCTCACCTGCAGTTCCGCCTTGAACACCGTGGACTTCAGGGCCATGCACCCGCCATATGCAGATGAAACCAGGATTGAGGGAGATACGACCATGGCGATGAAAGCCACCGACCTTGCCCGACTCAAGGGCACGAAGATTATGGGGCAGATGAAGCAGGCGCGTGCAGCCGGCAAGCCGGGTGCCGCACCCGCTGCCGACCGGCGAGAGCAGCGCAAGCTGGACCAGGCGGCCGGGCTGGTACCGTTCGCGGTCAAGCTCGACCAGCGCCTGGTCGTCCAGGTCATCGCCCTCGCGGCATCGCGCGGCCTGTCGATGACCGAGGTGGTCGATGAACTCCTGCGCAAGGGGCTCGGGATTCCCCCGGGCGGCCAGGACGCGTGAGCGACGGTAATCGCCGGCGGCCTTGAAGACACCTACCCGGCGCGCCACGAACCACGGATCGTGCACCACGGGGCGGCGAGGAACCATGGCGCACACGTTGCCTGCCCCTTAGTTCATTCCGGCAGGATCTTTGCCGCCGCCGCCGCCCTGGCCCATTTTTCCGTCTCCGACCTCAGTTTGGTCGTGAATTGCGCCGGCGTGGACGGGATGGCGTTCAGGCCCTGCGCCTCCATTCGCCGCTGCACCGTCGCGGAGTTCAGTTGCGCGACGGTTTCGGCGTTCAATCGATCGACGATTGCGCGTGGCGTTGCCGCGGGCGCCATCAGGCCGTACCAGGTCGTGTAGTCGAATCCGGGGATGCCGGCTTCGTCCAGCGTGGGCACATCCGGCAGCAGACCCACCCGCTTGATCGGCGTCACCCCGAGCGCGCGCAACCGGCCGGATTTCACGTGCGGCAGCGCTGGAGCCAAGGTCGACATGTACACGGTGATCTCGTTACCCATCAGCGCGGTCAGTGCAGGCCCACCCCCCTTGTAGGGTACGTGAATCATGCTGCCGTCCATGGATACCAGCAGCAGCTCGGTCGCCAGATGGATGCCCGAGCCGATGCCGGCCGAACCGAAGCTCAGCTTGCCGGGATTGGCCCGCACCTGGGCGATCAACTCCTTGAGGTTTCGCGCAGGCAGCGCAGGCTGGACCAGCAGGATATTGGGCTGCTCGGCGACCAGGGACACCGCAGCGAGATCGCGAAGCGTGTCGTAGGGCAGTTTCTTGTAGAGCGCTGGATTGACGGCCAGGCTGATGCTGCCCAGCAGCACCGTATAGCCGTCGGGCGTCGCCTTCGCGACGATGTCCGTGCCCAGCACACTCCCTGCACCGGGGCGGTTGTCCGCCACGATGGTGGTGCCCAGTGCCGGCGCGAGGCTTTCCGAGAGAACCCGCGCGACGACATCGGGCCCACCTCCGCTCGCGAATGGCACGATCATGCGGATCGCGCGATTGGGATAACTGCCCTGCGCGAATGCCGGCAAAGGCACCGATGCAAGCGCCCCGACCGCGACTGAGGCACAGACGATTCGATCTACAGCACGCATGGCAGCCTGTCGGACTTTCGATGAAAAGCAGCGTCCCATCCCGTTTCCTGCCTGTCAACCCGCGTTCCGGTCCGGAGGGCGTGAGCCGCGCCACTCACTCCAGCTTGATGCCGCCCTTGCGCACGACCTCGGCCCACTTCGCGACCTCGGTCTTCATCCAGGCGGACAGCTGCTCGGGCTTCATCGTCGATACCTCTGCGCCCTGGCGGGCGAGGTATTCGCGCATCTCGGGTACGTTCAGGATGCGGGCGATGTCCGCCGACAACCGGTCGAGTGCAGCACGCGGGCTCGCCGATGCGGCGAGGATGCCCTGCCACGAACCTGTCTCGAACCCGGGTACGCCCGACTCCGACACGGTGGGAACCTCGGGCAGCGTCGGATAGCGCTTCGCGCCGGACACCGCCACCAGCCGCAACCGGCCGCTCTTCACGTAGGGATAGGTCGCGAGCATGCCGTTGAAGGTGAGGTCGGCATGTCCACCAGCCACGTCGATCAGCGCCGCCGCGCCACCCTTGTAGGGAATGAAGGCCCACTTCGAGCCGGTGGCCTGCGCGAACGCCACGCCGGCCAGGTGCGGTGGCCCGCCGACACCCGAGGTCGCGAAGTTGAGCTGCCCGGGACGGCTGCGTGCAAGTGCGATCAGTTCCTTCACCGTCTTCGCCGGTACCGACGGATGCACGACCAGCAGGTGCGGCGAGTAGGCGACCATGGTGACGCCGGCGAGGTCGCGCACCGGATCGTAGGACTGCTTGTAGACGGACGGATTGATGGCGATCGCGCCGAGGTCGGCCAGCAGCAGCGTCTGGCCGTCCGGCGTGGCGCGCGCGACGACTTCCGCGCCGACGTTGCCATTCGCACCCGCGCGGTTCTCGACCAGCACAGGCTGCCCCAGCGCCTCGGACAGCTTGGGCGCGATCTGCCGCGCCAGGATGTCGGAGGTGCCACCTGCGGCGAAGGGTACGATGAAGCGCACCGCGCCGGTCGGGAACGATTGCGCCGCCACGGGCGCTACGATGCAGGAAGTCGCTGCGAGACTCGCTGCGAGCGTGATGCGGATGCGTGCGTTCATGGGCATTCCTGTGCGCTCCTTGTGGCCAGCCGGGTTACGGCGTCTATTCGATCGACAGCTTCGCAGCCGCGATCGCGGCCTTGAAGCGCGTCCATTCGTCGCTGATCAGGCGCGCGAACTCGGCCGGCGTGCTGCTGGCCGGATCCGCACCGGCGCGCACCATCAGTTCCTGGGTTTCCGGCTGCTTCATCGCCACGACCACCGTTGCATGCAGCCGGTCGGTGATCGGGCGCGGAGTCCCGCGCGGCACCATCAGCCCGACCCAGCCGGTCGACTGGAACCCGGGCAAGGCGGATTCGGCCATCGTCGGCAGGTCGGGCAACTGCGTGCTGCGTTTCGTCCCTGCAGTCGCGAGCGCACGCAACTGGCCCGAGCGGATGAACGGCAGCGTCGCCGCCAGCGGAGTGAGGGTGAACTGGGCTTCATTGGTGACGGTCGCGGTGACCGAAGCGCCGCCGCCCTTGTACGGCACATGTACGGCGTCGGTTGCACTCGCGAGCAGGAACTGCACGCCTGCCAGGTGGCTCTGAGAGCCGGCACCGGCAGAGGCCATGTTGAGCCGGCCCGGTGCGGCCTTGAGCAATCCGATCAGGTCCTTCGGCGTCTTCGCCGCGAGCGAGGGGTGCACGACCATCGCGTTCTGGGTGATCGCGAACAGCGACACCGGCACGAGGTCGATGAAGGGATCGAAGCTCAGCTTCTTCTGCAGCAGGGGTGCGATGACCTGTGTCGCAGTGGCGGTGCCCAGCAGCGTGTAGCCGTCGGGCACTGCGCGCGCGGCGATCTCCATGCCGACGATGCCGCCGGCACCCGGTCGGTTATCCACCACGATCTGCTGGCCCAGCAGATCTGCCATGCGCAGGGCGAGCACACGGCTGATCGTGTCGTTGGAAGACCCCGCGCCCTGCGGCACTACCATGCGCACCGGGCGCTGCGGCCATGACTGCGCCGCTGCGCTGGACGCGGACGCCAGCGCGACGCCGCCCGCCAGCGCGCGCAGCCACGGACGCACGCGGCTTGCCTGCGCGAAGCCCTCGATCGGTCGCCCCATCTCTGTCCTCCCATCGTGCACTGCATGGCCAGCGTCGATTGCGCAGGTCCTGCAGTTGCTTTAGTGTCATCACGTTATCACATACCGTGAGGCTGTCCATGGCCCGACTCTCCTATGTAGATCCCGACACGATCGCCGATCCGCAGATCCGTGACTGGTACGACAAGGCCGTGAAAGCCGGCCATCCCGGCCCGGAGAACCAGGCGATCCGCGCGCACCAGCCCGACGTGATGCGCTCGTTCACGCTGACCCGCGAGAGTCTGTTCGACAACGACGCCGGGTTGCTGGAACGCGACCTGAAGGAGCTCACGCGAGCCTACATCGCGTTCACCGTCGAATGCGCGTACTGAAGCAACCAGGGAACCGCGCGGTCCGCGCGGGACACGAACAGTCGCATGGCCGAGTTGATGGCCTACGAGAAGTCCGCGCGCTTCACGGCGCGAGAGAAGGTCGCACTGCGCTATGCCGATGCGATCATGTACGACCCCGCCCAGGCCGACGATGCGCTCTGGTCATCGTTGAAGGCAGAGTTCACCGAGCCTGAACTGGTCGAACTCGGCTACTGGATCGGCTTCACCTTCGGCGGGCAGCGCTGGCTCAAGACGCTGTCGGCGAAGCAGGGCGAACTGGCGGCGTTCCTGGAGAGCCGCCCGGGGAAGGCGGGTTGAGACCGGCGTCCGGCGCTGACCACCGGCGCTGACAGCGGTCGCTGTCGCGCGGTGGCCAGGCGTACCGTCAGGCTACTCCGCGACCAGTTTCGCCGCCTTCACCGCGGCCCGGAAGCTCTCGTATTCCGTGCGGATGAACTTGCCGAACTCCTCCGGCGTGCTGGTGACCGGGTCGGCACCGGCGCGCACGATCAGCTCGCGGGTATCGGCCTGCTTCATCACCTGCATCATCAGCGAGTAGAGCCGTTCGTTCACCGCCTTAGGCGTGCCGCGCGGGGTCATCATGCCTACCCAGCCGGTCGACTGGAAGCCTGGCAGTGCCCCCTCGTTCAACGTCGGCAGGTCCGGCAACTGGGTGCTGCGCGCCGTGCCCGCAGTGGCCAGCGCCCGCAGCTGGCCAGAGCGGATGAACGGAATGGTGGCCGCGATCGGGGTGAACGTGAACTGGGATTCGTTCGCGACCACTGCACCGACCGATGCGCCGCCGCCTTTGTACGGTACATGCGTCGCGTCGGTTCGCGCGGCGAGCATCAACTGCACGCCGGCGAGGTGGCTCTGCGCGCCAGACCCGGCCGAAGCCATGTTGTACTTGCCGGGATTGGCCTTGAGCAGCGCGATCAGTTCCTGCGCCGTCTTCGCCGGCATCGAGGGATGAACGACCAGGACGTTCTGCGTCGTCCCGTAGAGCATGATCGGCTCGAAATCCTTGAACACGTCGAACCCGAGCTTGCGGTGCAACTGGGGGGCGATCACGTGGTTCGCGGTCGAGGTCGCCATCAGCGTGTAGCCGTCGGGCACTGCGCGCGCGGTGATCTCCATGCCGATGATGCCGCCGGCGCCGGGACGGTTGTCCACGACGAACTGCTGGCCGACCGCTTCGCCCAGTTTCATCGCCAGCACGCGGGCCAGCTGGTCGCTCGACGCCCCCGGTCCGTTGGGTACGATCACCCGAACCGGACGCTGCGGCCAGTTGGATGCCTTGGACTGCGCCATGGCCGGCGTGGCGGCTGAACCGATCGCGGTCAGCGCGGCGATGGCGCCGCTGGCGAGGATCGCCTTGCGGCGCTGGATACGCGGGATGTACATCGTTGCTGCTCCTCCGATTGGCCTGGTGGGTGTCCGTTCCTTGGAAAGACGCTGCGTGGAAAGACGCTGCGTGGAAGGACGCCTCGACAGGCAGGACTGTCAGGTTGTGCGTGAAATTAGCACAACGCACAGACTTACGGCGCGGTAAACCTGTTTGCGGCCCCTCGCGTGACGGCACCTGTTGCCTATCCGACCGAGGCTGGAGGCTGCGTCCGGCGCACCTCGATTCTGTAGCCCGGATCTTTCCGCTGGTGTCAGGCGGTGCCGATCGCGCGGGCGACCGCATCGCCCATCGCCTGGGTGCTCGCGCTGCCCCCGAGGTCCGGGGTGAGTTGCGTGGCCTGTGCGATGACTGCGGACATTGCCGCTTCGATCAATCCAGCCGCCCGGGTCGCCTTTGGCTCGCTGCGCTTGCCCGCCAGCCACTCGAACAGCAGCTTGCCCGACATGATCATCGCGTACGGGTTGGCGATGCCGCGGCCTGCAATATCCGGTGCCGAGCCATGGGTTGCCTGCGCCATCGCCAACGTCTCGCTGGCATTCACGCCCGGTGCCAGGCCGAGGCCGCCGACGAGGCCGGCCGCTTCATCGGTAAGGATGTCGCCGTACAGGTTGGTGGTGACGATGGTGTCGTACTGCTGCGGCTTCATCACCAACCTCATCGCGAAGGTGTCGACGATGACTTCCTCGAACTCGACCTCCGGGAAGCGCGCCGCGACCTTCCGGCATTCGTCGGCGAACAGCCCGTCGCCGTAGCGGTACACGGTGTTCTTGTGCACGGCGGTCACCTTGCGCCGCGGGCGTCGGGCAGCCGCCTCGAATGCCGCCTCGGCGATCAGCCGGCTCTTGAGCTTCGTGGTCACGCAGATGCCGATCGCGCTGTCCTCGGTCGGCATGAATTCACCGTAGCCCATGAACAGGTTGCCGTCGACCTTGAAGCCCTCGGTGGTCTCGCGCAGGAACAGCAGGTCTATGTCCTTGTGCACCGAAGGCAGGTTCGGGTACGAGCGGAACGGCTTGTAGTTGGCGAACAGCCCGAAGTGGGTGCGGAACAGCGGGTGCGGGTTCAGCCAGGTCGGGTCGCCCTTCGGGTACTCGCGATGGCCGATCGGGCCGAGCACCCAGCCGTCGTAGGTGGCCAGCGTCTCGAGCGTGCCCGGCGGGACGGTGTGTCCGGCGGCTGCATGCCCGGCGCGCGAGATCGGCATCGGCTTCCAGTCGATCTGCAGGTCGACCGCGGCCGCGGCTTCGCGCATCACCTTCACGCATTCGGGCACGACCTCGCGCCCGATGTCATCGCCTTCGAGTACGGCCAGTGTGAGCATCGTGCCTTCCGTTCGCTTCAATCGACCTTCACGCCCGCCTGACGGATCACCTTCGTCCAGCGTGCGATCTCGGACACCAGGTGCGCCTGCAGCTGCTCGGGCGTGCCGCCGATGCCGTCGGCGCCGTCGCGGGCCAGTCGTTCCTTCACTTCGGGATGCTGCAGGGCCTTCACCACTTCAGCGTTCATCCGGTCGACCACCGTGCGCGGCGTGCTGGCCGGGCCGAGCAGGTAGTACGAGGTGTAGACCTCGAACCCCGGCAGGCCGCTCTCGGCCATCGTCGGGATGTCCGGTGCGCCGCTCGAGCGCTTCAGGCTGGTCACGGCGAGGCCGCGCAGCTTGCCGGCGCGTACATGGGAAATCCCGGCGACGAGCGTGCCGGTGGCGGCGTCGACGTGGCCACCGATCAGGTCGGCCATCGCCGGCTGGATGCCCTTGTAGGGCACCGGCGTCCAGCGGAAGCCGGCGACGCTGGCGAACAGTTCGCCAGCGAGGTGGCCGCCACTGCCGGTGCCGGCGGTCGCATAGGTGATGCGGCCGGGCTGCTTCTTCGCGAACGCGATGAACGCCTGCAGCGTCTTCGCCGGCAGCGACGGATGCACCATCACCATCAACGGCTGCACCGCGACCTGCACGATCGGGGTGAAGTCCTTCAGCGTGTCGTAGGGCAGCTTGCCGTACAGCCCGGGGTTGATCACATGGCTGCCCCAGGCCATCAGCAGCGTGTAGCCATCGGGCGTGGCGCGTGCGACCGCCTCGGTACCCACGATCGCCGCCGACCCTGCGCGGTTCTCGACGACGATCTGCTGGCCGAGTGAATCGGTCATGCGCGTGGCCAGCACCCGGGTCAGCGTGTCGGCGGAGCCGCCCGGCGTCGTCGGCACCACGATGCGTACGGGCTTTGCCGGCCAGGCCTGCGCCCAGGCCGCACCGGTCTGGACCGCGAGCGCCAGCGCGAGTGCGGCCGACAGCCGGTTTGCGATGCGCGGCACCTGCGCGCCGCACCGGTCGGAGGTTCCTGCGGCAGTCACTTGCCCTCGTACCCTGCGCCGCGGGCGAACCATGCCTTGGTCGCGACGATCTGCTCGCGCTCGTCGAACGAGGCCATGTCCTCGGCCATCGTCGAGGCCTCGCCGTGGGTCTTGAGCACCGCGAACACCCGCTGCATCGCACGGATCGCCGCACGCTGCGCATCGGACGGGATGATCTCGATCTTGTAGCCCATGCGTTCCAGGTCGGGCGCCGACACCAGCGGCGTCTTGCCGCCGAAGAACATGTTGATCAGCAGCGGCTTGGAGAACAGCGTCGGGATCTGCTCGATCTGCTCGAGCGTGGTGGGTGCCTCGATGAACAGGACGTCGGCGCCGGCCTCGTCGTACAGTTTCATGCGCTCGACTGCAGCATCGAAGCCCTCGACCGCGATCGCATCGGTGCGGGCGATGATCACGATGTCCGGGTCGGCATCCTTCGCCGCCTTGAGCACTGGCACGAAGTCCTTCGCCTTGACGATCGACTTGTCGTTCAGGTGCCCGCAGCGCTTCGGGAAGGTCTGGTCTTCGAGGTGCACGCCGGCCAGGCCGATGCGTGCGAACTGGCGGATCACCCGATAGGCGTTCAGCGCGTTGCCATAGCCGGTGTCGGCGTCGCCGATCACCGGGCAGTCGACCGCGTCGCAGATCTCGGACAGCCGCTGCACGATGTGGCCCGGGTCGATCAGGTTGATGTCCGGCACGCCGGTGGAGCGGGCGATGCCGCCGCCGGTGGCATACAGCGCCTCGAAACCGGCCATGCGGCCCAGCCGTGCCGACATGCCGTCATAGATGCCCGGTGCCACGATCATGCCGGGACGCGCGAGCATCTCGCGCAGCTTGGTTGCCTGACTCATCTGTAGTCCTCCGCCGTCGCCATCGCAATTGTCGCCGCCGTTACCCGGCGGCCGAGGCCCGAAGGATGCCCGACTCGTCCCGGGCCGTCGAGGACCCTCGACGGTCGTGTCAATCGATGCGGATGTTCGCCTCGCGGATCACCTTGCCCCAGCGGGCCATGTCCTCGACCACGGTCTTCTGCATCTGTTCCGGCGTGCTGGTCTCGACCTCCAGGCCGCTGTCGGCCAGCCGCTTGCGCAGGTCGGGTTCGACCAGCACCCGGTTCAGCGTCTGGTTGAGCCAGGCCACCATCGTGCGCGGCAGCGAGGCCGGCCCGAAGATGCCGTACCAGGTGTCGTATTCGTACTTCGGCACGCCTGACTCGGCGATGGTCGGGATCTCGGGGAACGCGGGTGAGCGCTTCACGCCCGACATGCCGAGCGCGCGCAGCTTGCCGGCCCGGATGTGCCCGGATGCCGCTGGCAGCGTCGCGATCATCATCTGCACCTGGCCACCGATCGTGTCGGCGAGCGCGGGACCGGCGCCCTTGTACGGCACGTGCAGCATCTTCACCCCGGTCTGCAGCATGAACAGCTCGACCGCGAGGTGGGCGGAGCTGCCCATGCCGCCGGACCCGAACGGGATGTTGCCGCCCTTCTTCGCGAGCGCCACGAACTCGTTGACCGTCTTCGCCGGCACGGCGGTGTTCACCACCAGCACGTTCGGCGTGATGCCGATCTGGCCGATCGCCGCGAAGGCCTTCGCCGTGTCGAACGGCAGCTTCGGATACAGCGTCGCGTTGAAGGTCATGCCCTGGTGATTCATCTTCAGCGTGTAGCCATCGCCGGCGGAGCGCGCGACAATCTCGGCAGCGATCGTGCCGCCGGCACCGCCGCGGTTGTCGACTACCAGTTGCTGGCCGAGCTCATCGCTCAGGCGCTGCGACACCAGCCGGGCAACGAGGTCGGTGGTGCCTCCGGGGGCGAACGGCACCAGGAAGCGGATCGGCTTCAGCGGGTAGCCACCCGGGCCCTTGCCCTGCGCGAACGCCGGCATGGCGCCAAGCGCGAACGTGCAGGCGGCCGCCAGGCCTGCGGTGGACAGTACTCGTGACATTTCCATTCCTCCAGGGCGCCGGCCGTCCCTGTCCGGCGTCGGCTCGTGACCGGCGGGGACGCGCACTCTGCGATGCGCTGCTCCGCCGTGATCGGGCCGGGGATTATGCCATCGTACATCGAGCGGTCAACGACCGGCGCGTCGCTTACGACCCCGCTATTCCGCCTTGATGCCGGTGTCGCGGATCAGCCGTCGCCACCGGGCCACGTCTTCGACGAAGAACTTCTGCGACGCCTCGGGTGTCTCGCTGCCTGGCTCGATGCCGCCGTCGGAAAGCCGGGCGACCACCGCAGGCTCCGCGAGCACGCGGTTCACCGCCACGTTCAGCCACTGCACCATCGGCCGCGGCAGCGCGGACAGCGCGAACATGCCGTACCAGGTCTCGTACAGATAGCCGCGCACGCCCGCTTCCGCCAGGGTCGGGATGTCGGCTGCGACCCGCGAGCGCCGTGCGCCGCCGACGCCGTAGGCGCGCAGCTTTCCCGACCGGATGTAGGGCAGCGCGCTGGGCAGCGATGCGAGCAGGAACTGCACATGCCCGGACACGGTGTCGGTCAGTGCCGGCCCGGCGCTCTTGTAGGGTACGTGCAGGCCGCTCGTGCCTGAAAGGTGGAAGAACAGCTCCATGCCCATGTGGGTTGCGCTGCCGATGCCGCCCGAGCCGAAGCTCAGCTGCCTGGACTTCATCAGCGTGACCAGTTCGGGCAATGTCTTCGCCGGCACCGACGGATGCGCGACCAGGATGTTCGGCGCGACGCCGATCCATGCGAACGCACTGAAGTCGCGGGCAAGGTCTCCGCCGGCCTTCTCGTTCAGCACCGCGGCGATCACGATCGCCTGGTTGCTGAGCAGCAGGGTGTAGCCGTCGGCGGGTGCGCGCAGCGCCATGTCGCGGGCGATCAGCCCGGCTGCGCCGCCCCGGTTGTCGATGACCACCGGCTGGCCGATCTCGTCGCCGAGCCGGGGGGCGATCAGCCGCGCCACCATGTCGGTGGTGCCGCCGGGCACATTCGGAACCAGCAGGCGGACCGGGCGGATCGGGTAGCCGCCGGGGCCCTTGCCGGTTGCCTGGGCGAAGACGGCCACCGGGGCCGACAGCAGCGTGAGGGTGGCGGCCATCGCGAGCACGCCGATGCGCATGCCTCGCGGCGCCTGGAACCGGAACATGTGCAAGTCTCCTCCTGGGTGCCGCTCGAAAGGCGGTGCGGCACGACGATACCCCTTTCGCGTCGACTGTCCACTCGACCAGGCGGACCCGGCAGGGTCTTGCCTCGGGTCACGTGCTGCGCGGACAATCGAGCCACTCGGCCAACAGGCAGGAACCCGTCAGCCATGGCTCTGATCTTCGAAGCGGTTCACTTCGACATCATCGCGCCCGTCCACCCGCACGTGGCGCGCGGTGACGGTGCGCACATGGTCATCAACCCCAGGCACGCGGTCGAGGACCGCACGCACCTCACTCGCGAGCAGGCGATCGAGCTGGTGAAGCTCACGATGGTGGCGGGCGAGGCCATGAAGACGGTGCTCACGCGCCACGGCATCGACATCGGGCGCATCAATTACCAGGACAACGGCAACTGGCGCCATGAGCTGCATGTGCACCTGTACGGCCGCGCCCGCAGCGCGAGGCGCCAGCCCTGGGGACACTTCCTGTCGTTTCCGCCGACGCGAGACGCCTTCATGGCCGAGATGGGCGATCTCGAGCCGTTGCGTGCGGAGGATATCGTCGCGCTCAGGGCGGAGATCGGGCGCCTGCTGGAAACGGAGAAGTATCGGGCGTTCCAGGCGTAGCTCGGTGGCCTACTCGGCCTTCGCCCCCGAACTCCTCACCACGGCTCCCCACTTCTTTATCTCCAGCGGCATCAGCCGGGTCAGTTCATCCGGCGTGCCCGCGACCACGTCGACGCCCATCTCGGACAACCGCTTGCTGACCTCGGGGTTGCGCAGCGCCCTGGCGAAACCGTCGTGGAGCCTCAGGACTACGTCGCGCGGGATGCCGGCCGGCCCCATCAGCGCGTACCAGCCGCTCGACTCGAAGCCGGGGACGGTCTCAGCCACCGCCGGGACGTCGGGCAGGGAACCGGCGCGCTTGAAGCCGGAGGTGCCGATCGCGCGCAGGCGTCCATTCTGGATGAATGGCATCGCGGCCAGCACGGTGTTGAACTGGAACTGCACATGGCCGGCCACGGTGTCGTTCAGCGCCTGGCCTGCGCCCTTGTAGGCGACGTTGACGATGTCGATCTTCGCCATCGACCTCAGCATCTCCACCGCGAGATAGGCCGAGTTGCCGCCCGAGGTGCCGGCGGTCAACGCCCCAGGCCGCGTCTTGGCGAGCGCGATGAACTGCTTGACGCTGGTTACCGGCAGCGACGGATGCACCACCAGCACGTTCTGCGTCAGCGCGAGCTGGCTGATCATGGTGAAGTCGTTGATCGGATCGAACGGCAGCTTCGAAAGCAGCGTCGGGTTGATCGCGTGCGGGGTGCTCGCGATCAGCACCGTGTAGCCATCGGCGGGCGACCGCGCGACGAACTCGGTGCCGATGTTGGTGAAGGCGCCGCCGCGGTTCTCGACGACGACGCTCTTTCCGAAGATCTCGGCCAGTCGCGGGGTCAGCAGGCTCGCCAGGATGTCGGTGCCGCCGCCGGGTACTGCCGGCACCACGATCCGGAGGGGCTTCGCGGGGAAGCCTGTCTGCGCGACGGCGGTCTGCGCTGCGATCAGCCCCGGCAACGTTGAACCGAGCAGCAGGCCGGCGAACGCCCGGCGCGCGCGCTGGCGCCGGATGGATGCGCGAACAGCGGTGTAGAGGATCGGCTTCTTCATGAACCACTCCAGAGGTTGACCACTGCGCGCCGACGATGCTGCGACCGCGCGGGGATCATATCCCGGTCACCTTGAATTCTCCGTGACAGCGATCGACTGCGCCAAGGCTGCGCGGCGCAGTCAGGCCATCCCCACCGGCTCAGGCAACGGTTCCTGCCAGTCCCGGGGGCGGCTCATCGCCATTTCGGTGAGTTCGCGCTGCAGCTGCGCATGGTCCGGATTGCCGAACAGGTTGTCCATCTCGTGCGGATCGTTCGCCAGGTCGTACAACTCGCCGGCGCCGGAGCCGAGCTCCAGCGTGAGCTTGGCGGTCTTCGTGCGCACGCAGCGCAGGTCGAGTGCGAGGCCGGTACGCGACGGGTGCAGCTTCCATTCGTTGCAGGCGAAGTCGCGGTTGCCTGTGCCGTCGATGAGCGGGCGCAGGCTGCGCCCCTGCAGTTCGCGGCCGGCGTCGATGCTGCAGTAGTCGTAGAGCGTGGCCGCGGTGTCGAGCGTCGAGACCGGGTCGTCGACGACCTTGCCCGTCGGGATGCCCGGTCCGCGGACGATGTAGCCGACGCGCAGCAGGCCTTCGTACATCATCGGGCCCTTGAGGATCAGGCCGTGGTCGCCGAGCCAGTCGCCATGGTCGGTGGTGTAGATCACCAGCGTGTTTTCGGCGAGGCCCATGTCGTGCAGCGCGATCATCATGCGGCCGACGTTGTGGTCGATCAGCGAGATCATGCTGTAGTAGTTGGCGATCATGTGCCGCATCTGCTCGTCGGTCTGCGCCGGCACGCGCGAGCCCTTCGCGCGGTGGGCCAGCATGTCCGGGCGGGTGAGCTGCGGCTGGCCTTCGAGGCTGGCCTTGTGCCACCACGGGCGGCGCTCCAGGTCGCGCGTGCGATGAAAGGGCAGGTCGACCTCGTCCGGATGGTGCATCCGGCTCCAGGGTTCGGGCGCGTCGAACGGATGGTGCGGGTCGGGGAACGAAGCCCAGCAGACGAAGGGCTTGTCCTTGTTCTCGCGCATGAACTCGATCGTGCGGTCGCCGACCCAGGTCGAGTTGTGGAAGGCGGGCGGCAGCGCCGAATGCCAGGTCTGCGCGGCGCCGACATCCGGTGCGAGGTGGGTTTCGTACAGCGTGTTCTTCCAGTCACCCAGGCCGTCGCCGTAGTACCAGCGCTCATAGGCCATGCCGCCCGGTGGCTTCTGCGGCAGGGTGCGGTTGTGTCCTTCGACCACGAGTTCCACATGCTCGAAGCCCATGTACGGGCCGGCCCAGCCGGGCGGATAGTCCTTCATGCTGAACTCGCACTCGGGTGTGCCGGTCGGCTCGAAGGTGTGCTTGGTCGAGAAGTGCGCCTTGCCGATGAATCCGGTCGAGTAGCCGGCCTGCGCGAAGCGCCCGCCGAAGCCGGCTGCGCCGATCGCCGGATCGAGATCGACGCCGTTGTCCCACACGCCGTGGTTCATCGGCAGCAGGCCGGTGAGGATCGATGCGCGCGACGGCTGGCAGACGTTGCTCGGCGTGATGCAGGTCGAGAAGCGGGTGCCCTGCCGCGCCAGCAGGTCGAGGTGGGGCGTCTTGACCTTCCGTCCTTCGAAGCCGAAGCAGTCACCACGCTGCTGGTCGGAGGTGATGAAGAGCACGTTCAGCGGACGTGCACCGGTGCTGCCGGGCGGGGTGGCGGCCATCTGGATGTCTTTCGAGGCGCGGTCTCAGCTTCGGGTGACGAAGGTTCCCGCAGGCGCGGCCTTGTGCGCTTCGGCCAGGTAGTTCATCGCGGCGGTCACGCCGCCCTTGTCGTGCGGGATGCCGGCAAGTTCGAGCCCCATGCCGACGCCGGCCAGCGTGCCGACCAGCGTCAGGTCGTTGAAGTCGCCGAGGTGGCCGATGCGGAAGACCTTGCCCGTCACCTTGCCCAGGCCGCTGCCGAGCGACATGTCGAAGTGCTGCAGCACCACCTTGCGGAAGGCAGCTTCGTCGTGACCCTCGGGCATGCGCACGGCGGTCAGCACCGGCGAATGCTCGTCCTCGTTCAGGCACTGGATCTCGAGGCCCCATGCGCGCACCGCGCGGCGGGTGGCTTCGGCATGCCGCTGGTGGCGGGCGAACACGTTGTCGAGCCCTTCTTCATGCATCATCGCGATCGCTTCGCGCAGCCCGTACATCAGGTTGGTGGACGGCGTGTAAGGGAAGAAGCCGTTGCGGTTCGGCCCGAGCATCTCCTGCCAGCTCCAGAACGACTTCGGCAGCTTCGAGGCCTTCGCCGCTTCGAGTGCCTTCGGCGACACTGCGTTGAACGACAGCCCGGGCGGCAGCATCATGCCCTTCTGCGAGCCCGCGACGGTGACGTCCACGCCCCACTCGTCGTGGCGGTAGTCGATCGAACCGAGCCCCGAGATGGTATCGACCATCAGCAGCGCCGGGTGGCCGGCACGGTCGATCGCCTTGCGCACCTGGTCGATGTGCGAGGTGACCCCGGTCGAGGTCTCGTTGTGCACCACGCAGACCGCCTTGATCTCGTGCTTCCGGTCGGACGCGAGGCGTGCCTCGATCGCCGCCGGGTCGGCACCGCGGCGCCAGGAGTCGTCGCCCACCGCCAGGAATTCCGGCACCAGCCCGAGCCGCTCGGCGATGGCTTTCCACAAGGATGCGAAATGGCCGGTCTCGTACATCAGGACCTTGTCCCCGGCCGACAGCGTGTTCACCAGGGCGGCTTCCCAGCCGCCCGTGCCCGAGGCCGGGAACATGATCACCGGATGCTCGGTACGGAAGATCGTCTTCAGCCCGCCCAGCACCGCCAGCCCCAGTTGCTGGAACTCCGGCCCGCGGTGGTCGATCGTCGGCCGGTCGATCGCGCGCAGGACGCGGTCGGGCACGTTCGAGGGCCCCGGGATCTGCAGGAAATGGCGGCCGGCGGGGGTGGGCATCGAACTCTCCTCGAACGAACTGCTGAATGGGGTCCCAGACAGTAGGCACGATTGTATGCAAAGTCAACCCAAAACCCGGGTCAGACACGGATTTCCAGAAGCGTGCAGCAAAACCCGGGTCAGACACGGATTTCCAGAAGTCGTTACAAACCGGGGTCAGATGCCAGAGGCCGACCCCGGGGTCCAGGCCCCGGCTATCCTCGGGAAATCCGTGTCTGACCCGGGTTTGAGGTGGATTGCATTTTGCATGCAATCGGGATAGGTTCTGGTGCATGGATACTGCCCCGCTTCCCGTCGAGCGCCGCCTGCTGCACGTTGCCGGCATCGATCGGCTGCGCGACATGATCATCCAGGGCGAACTCGCGCCGGGGATGAAGCTGAACGAGCGGGTGCTGGCGGAGCATCTGGGCATCTCGCGCACGCCGCTGCGCGAGGCGATCAAGTTCCTGGCGTCCGAGGGTCTGGTGGAACTGCAGCCCAATCGCGGCGCGTTCGTGGCCCTGATCGACGCGCCGCGCGTCCGGGAAGTTTTCCTCGTGCTCGGCGCGCTCGAGGCCCTGGCGGGGGAACTGGTGTGCGCGCAGGCGACTGACGCGCAGGTGGCGGAGATCCGCGCGCTGCACTACGCGATGGTGCTGCACCAGGTGCGAGGCGATCTGGCCGCCTACTTCCGTTGCAACCAGGACATCCACGCCCGTCTGGTCGAGTTCACCGGCAATGCGACGCTGGTGCAGTCGTGGCGGGCGCTCAACGCGAAGGTGCAGCGGGTACGCTACATGGCGAACCTGTCCGGTGAACGCTGGCAGCAGGCCGTGCGCGAGCACGAAACGATGCTCGATGCCCTGGGCGCACGCGACGGCGCGCGCCTGGGCTCAATCCTGCGCGACCACCTCGCGCACAAGCTGGTGATGGTGCTCGATGCGCTCGATGCCCCGCAGGTCAAACCGGAGGCTGGCTGATGGATACGGATACCGACGGCAACACCGATGGCATGGAACCGCTGACGATCGAGGTGGTCTCGGACGTGGTCTGTCCCTGGTGCTACATCGGCAAGCGCCGCCTGGAGACGGCGCTGGAACTGTACGCCCGGGCCTGCCCCGGCGCGCCGGCACCGAAGGTCAGCTTCCATCCCTTCCAGTTGAATCCGGACCTGCCACCCGAGGGCATGCCGCGGGCGGACTATGTCGCGCGCAAATGGGGCGGCCGTTCCAGCGCGGATGTCTACGCCCGTGTGTCTGGCGTCGGCAGGACGGTCGGTATCGACTTCGCGTTCGACCGCATCCTGCGCCAGCCGAACACGAAGGCCGCGCATGCGCTGATCGCGTTTGCCGCCGAGCTCGGCGTCCAGCCCGAGGTCAAGGAAGCGATGATGCGCGCCTACTTCATCGACGGCCGCGACCTCACCGACACCGACACGCTGGTGGCGGTCGCCGAGGCTGCCGGCCTCGATCCGCAGCGTGCCCGCGCGCACCTGGCCGACCCAGACGCGTTGCGCGCGATCGATGACGCCGACCTGCAGGCCCGACGCATGGGCGTCGAAGGCGTGCCCTTCTTCATCTTCAATCGCCGCTACGCGGTGTCCGGCGCGCAGGAAGCGCAGGCGCTGGTGGAGGCGATGATCGCCAGCACGAAGCCCGACGACACCGAGCCGGCACAGCCGGCCTGAACACGGACACGACACTCGAATGAACGCGCCTGCACGACCCGGGGAATTCACCGTCCACTTCCACCCGCGCCGCGGCGACGGAGCGCTTGCCGACCTGCTTCGGCGCGAGATCGAAGGCGAGGTGCTGTTCGACCGCTTCTCGCGCGGACGCTACTCGACCGATGCGTCGATCTACCAGGTCGACCCGGTCGGCGTGGTGATACCCAGGAACGAACGCGATGCCGAGACCGCGTTCCGCATCGCGCTCGACCAGGGCATCCCGGTAATGCCGCGCGGCGGCGGCACTTCGCAGTGCGGCCAGACCGTCGGCGCCGCACTGGTGATCGACCTGTCGCGCCACGTGAACCAGGTGCTCGAGTTCGACAAGGCGGCGCGCACGGTGTGGGTACAGCCGGGCATCGTGCTCGACCACCTGAACGCATGGCTCAAGCCGCACGGCCTCTGGTATCCGGTCGACGTGTCGACCAGCGCGCAGGCAACCATCGGCGGCATGACCGGCAACAACAGCTGCGGCTCGCGCTCGATCCACTACGGCAACATGGTCGACAACGTGCTCGCAGTCGAGGCGATCACCGCAGCCGGCGATGCATTCATGTTCGACGAGTCGGCGCCAGCGCACCCGGTGTATCGCGGCCTCGTCGACCAGGTGCAGTCGATCGTCAGGCGCGAACTGGAAGAGATCGCGTTCCGCTACCCGGATGTGATCCGCAACGTCGCCGGCTACAACCTGAACCGGCTGGTGCAGCCCGGCTTCAACATGGCGCACCTGCTGGTCGGGTCCGAGGGCACGCTGGCCTACTCGCGCCGCATCAAGCTGAAGCTCTCCCCGCTGCCGGTGCACAAGGCGCTCGGGATCTGCCACTTCCCGACGTTCCGGCAGGCGATGGACGCGGCGCAGCACATCGTGAAGCTCGGCCCGGTCGCAGTCGAGGCGGTCGATCGAACGATGATCGGGCTCGCACGCTCCAACCCTGCCTTCCTGCCGATCGTCGAGCGCTGTGTCCAGGGCGACCCGGACGCGATCCTGCTGGTCGAGTTCGCCGGCGACGGCTCGCCCGAGAACCAGGCCGAGAACCTGCGCCGCCTCAAGCAGCTGAGCGAACTCATGGCCGACCAGCTCGGGCTGCCGGGCGGCGTGGTCGAGATCACCGATGCGAAGCTGCAGAAAGAACTGTGGGACGTGCGCAAGGCAGGCCTGAACATCATGATGTCGATGAAGGGCGACGGCAAGCCGGTGTCGTTCATCGAGGACTGCGCGGTGCCGCTCGAGCACCTGGCCGACTACACCTCGCGCCTGACCGAGGTGTTCCACCGCAACGGCACCACCGGCACCTGGTATGCACATGCGTCGGTGGGCTGCCTGCATGTACGTCCGATCCTCGACATGCGGCGCGAGGGTGCGACCCAGATGCGCGCGATCGCCGAGGAAGCGATGGCGCTGGTGCGCGAGTACAAGGGCGCCTACTCCGGAGAGCATGGGGACGGACTCGTGCGTTCCGAGTGGATCGAACCGTTCTACGGTTCGAAGCTCACCCGGGCGTTCGAGGAGGTGAAGGACCTGTTCGATCCGCGCGGGCTGCTCAATCCCGGCAAGATCGTGCGGCCGCCGAAGCAGGACGACCGCACGCTGTACCGGTTCAAGCCCGGCTACGCGGCTGACCCGATCGACACCGCCCTCGACTGGAGCGACGCGACCGAAGACGCGACTGCGCCCGGCGCACGCAGCGCCGGGTTCTCGAAGGCGATAGAGGCGTGCAACAACAACGGCCACTGCCGCAAGTTCGACGCTGGCACGATGTGCCCGTCGTATCGCGCCACCGGCGACGAACAGCACCTCACCCGTGGCCGCGCGAACACGCTGCGCCTGGCGATCTCCGGGCAACTCGGTCCCGACGCGTTCACCTCCGAAGAGATGTACCGCACGATGGAGCTGTGCGTGTCGTGCAAGGGCTGCAAGCGCGAGTGCCCGACCGGCGTCGACATGGCGAAGATGAAGGTCGAGTTCCTCGGCCACTACAAGAAGAAGCACGGCCTGACCCTGCGCGACCGGCTCGTGGCGTTCCTGCCGCGCTATGCGCCGCTCGCCTCGCGTTTCTCCGGGCTGATGAACCTGCGCAACGCGCTGCCCGGTGCTGCCGCCCTGTCGGAGAAGTTCACCGGCCTGAGCGCAAGGCGCGCGCTGCCGACCTGGCATCGCCAGCCCTTCCATGATCGCGAAGCGGCCGCTGGCGGGCAGGGTGCGGCCGCCGCGCCGCAAGCGGGACGCGAGGTCGTGCTGCTGGTCGACACGTTCAACCGCTACTTCGAACCGGAGAACGCCCGCGCGGCGGTCGCGGTGCTGCAGGCCGCCGGCTACACGGTGCACACGGCGAAGGCTGCCGACGGTGACCGGCCGCTGTGCTGTGGCCGCACCTTCCTGTCGGCCGGCCTGGTCGACGAGGCGAAGGCCGAGGCACGGCGGTCGCTCGATGCGCTGAAGCCGTACGTCGAGCGCGGCGTGCCGGTGGTCGGCCTGGAGCCGTCGTGCCTGCTGGGACTGCGCGACGAGTGGCAGTCGATGCTGCCGAAGGCCGAAGCCGGCCCGGTCGGTGCAGCGTCATTCCTGTTCGAGGAATTCCTCGCGCGCGAACTGTCGGCCGGCCGCCTGCAACTGCCGCTGAAGGCGATCGAGCAGACGAAGGTGGTGCTGCACGGCCACTGCCACCAGAAGGCATTCGACGCCATGCCGGCGGTCGAGCAGGTGCTGCGCCTGGTGCCGGGCCTGTCGGTCGAGACGATCGAGGCGACCTGCTGCGGCATGGCCGGCAGCTTCGGCTACGAGGCCGAGCACTACGAGACGTCGATGAAGATCGGCGAACTGTCGGTGCTGCCGAAGATGCGCGCAGCTGCCAGCGATGCACTGCTCGTGGCTGATGGCACCAGTTGCCGGCACCAGATCCGTGACGGTGCGCAGCGCGGGGCGGTGCATGTGGCGCGCGTGCTGGAGCGTGCGCTGGCAACCGATAACGGGCGCTGACGATGCCACCGGCCGGGCCCGCGCCCGGCGAGGCCATCGGCTCTGGGCTGCCCGTTACCCATCGCCAGGTCTGGGCGATGGCTGGCCCGATCATCCTCGCCAACCTGTCGGTGCCGCTGCTCGGCGCCGTGGACACCGCGGTAGTCGGGCACCTCGACGAAGTGCACTACATCGGCGCGGTGGCCATCGGCGCGATGCTGTTCAACTTCATCTACCATCTGTTCAACTGCCTGCGCATGGGTACCACCGGCCCGACCGCGCAGGCACGCGGCGCGGGCGACCATGCGGAAGTGCGCATGATGCTGGCGCGGGCCCTGCTGCTGGCCATGGCCGCCGGCTGCGCGATGGTCGCGCTGCAGGGGCCGATCGCCGCGATCGCCTTCCACGCCATCGAGGCCAGCGCGCAGGTCGAGCAGTACGCGCGCCAGTACTTCCTGATCCGTGTCTGGGCGCTGCCGGCGGTGCTGTGCACCTACGCGATCATCGGCTGGATGTACGGCCTGCGCAACGTGCGTGCGCCGCTGGTGATCCAGCTGTTCACCAACGCGGTCAATGTGTCGCTCGACCTCGTGCTGGTGTTCGGCTTCGACATGGGCGTGGCGGGAGTGGCGATCGCGTCCGTGATCGCCGAGTACGCCGGCCTGGCGCTCGGCGTGTTCTACGTGCGGCTCACCCTGCGCGGGCTGCCGGCCAGCGGCGCCGCCAGCCCGCTGCTCGACCGGGCGCGCCTGCGCCGCATGGTGGTCATCAACGGCGACATCGTGCTGCGCACGCTGTGCATCGTCTCGGTGGGCGCGATCTTCATGGCGAAGAGCGCCGAGCTCGGGGACCTGCCGCTGGCGGCAAACCAGGTGCTCTACCTGTTCCTGGTGTTCACGTCGTTCGGCCTCGACGGCTTCGCGCACACGGCCGAGACCATCCTCGGCGAGGCGGTCGGCCGGCGCGACGCCGCCGGCTTCCGCCATGGCCGCCGCCTGGTGTTCCTGTGGGCCGGCGTGGTCGCCTTGCTCAACACGCTGGTCTATGCGCTGTTCGGCACCGCGATCATTGCGCTGATGACCAGCCTGCCCGAGGTGCGGGCTGCGGCAGCCGACTACCTCTGGTGGCCGGTACTGATCCCCCTGGTGTCGGTGTGGGCCTTCATGTACGACGGCGTTTACCTGGCCGCGACACGTACCCGGATCATGCGCAACACGGTGATCGTGGCGTTCGTCGGCTACCTGGCCGTGCTGCAGCTGGCGCTGCCGCTGTTCGGAAACGCGGGACTGTGGGCGGCGGTCGCCGCGTTCCTGGGACTGCGCGGGCTGCTGCTGCATCTGTACCTGCCGCGGGTGGCCAGGCACATCGGATAGCGCGCGGTTCGCACGGACCGGATTCCACCGGCCTGCCGCCGCTGACGGTGATCAGGGGACAGTTCGCGGGCAGCCGCTTTGCGCTGACAGGCCGCGTCGGGAGGGGCCGTTGACGCGGCCCCGCCCGCCAGCTTCGGCTGACCGCCAGCCCGCGCCATCCGCAAGGAGCACCACCTTGGACAGCATGGTTCCGTTCGAAGCACCGGTCGTCGATGAACTGACGATACGCGTGCTGGTCGACTCACGCCATGAACGATTCCTCCCGAAGGCCATGCATCCGATGGTCGGCATCGAGCACCTCGGGCGCATCCCGGGCAGTGAACTGTCGACCTTCGCCGCCGAGTGGGGGCTGTCCCTGCACCTGTCCTCGTCGATCGCCGGCGCGAAGGCCCAGTACGTGCTCGACTTCGGATACACGCCCGAGATCCTGAACTGCAACTTCGACCTGCTCGACATCGACCAGGTGTCGCTGCGCGCGCACCGCGTCGATACCGTCTGCTGCCCGAAGCCGCTCGCGCTCGAAGGCCCGTTCACCTCCGGCTACATCGAGCGCAACTCGTTCGAGCAGGTCACTGGCGGCACGCTGGTGCAGGACGACCACTACACGGAAGCCGAACGCGGCGGCAAGCTGGTGCGTGACCAGCACGAGGACGAACATGCAACTTGCTACATCGTCAAGGGTCGCGGCCTCGTGGTGATCTCTTCCTGCGGGCACACCGGCATCATCAACACCGTGCGCGGCGCAATGGCCGCAGCGAACGTCGACAAGGTTCATGCGGTGGTCGGCGGCTTCCACCTCATCGAGATGCTGCGCGAGCGGATGCCCGAGAAGCTGGTGCATTCGAATGTCGGCAGCCGGTTCACCTTCGGCGCCTGACCCAGTCCAACCCCGGCCTCAACCGCCGCAGATCGCCGGCAGTACCTCGCCGATGGACCCGGCGATCACCGCGTCGGCGATGTCGTCGAACGGCGTCGGCTGTGCATTGACGATCACCAGCTTTGCGTCGAACTGCTTCGCGACCGGCACCACGCCGGCTACCGGGTAGACCTGCAGCGTCGAGCCGACCGCCAGCATCAGGTCGCATTCCTGGGCGCAGCGCATCGCGCGCTCGATCACGCCGGGCTTGAGCGACTGGCCGAACGAGATGGTGTCGCTCTTGAGGATGCCGCCGCATTCGGTGCAGGGTGGATCTTTCTCGCCGGCGCGCAGCCGTTCGGCGACCTCGCCCATCGGCCCGCGCCAGTTGCACTGCAGGCAGGCCACGAACAGGACGGTGCCGTGCACCTCGATCACCTTCCCCGGCGAATTACCCGCCTTCTGGTGCAGGCCGTCGATGTTCTGCGTGATCAGCGCATGCAGCTTGCCGCGGGCCTCGAGCGCAGCCAGCGCCTGGTGGCCACGGTTCGGCGCGGCGAGCCACGCCGGATGCGCGAGACGGTTCTGCCACGCCAGCTGGCGCACTTCCGGGTCCGCGACGTAGTAGCGGATGTCGGACAGCTTCTCTGCCTTGGGATTGGTGGTCCACACGCCCTTCGGACCGCGGAAGTCGGGGATGCCCGATTCGGTCGAGATGCCGGCGCCGGTGAGCACCGTCACTTTCGACGCGGCATCGATCCACGAGCGGACCTGCGCCAGGGATGCGGTACTGCCAGCCTGCGATGGCGCAGGCACGCTCAGCGCACCTTGACCACGATCTTGCCGACCATCGCGCTCGACTCCATGCAGTCGCGCGCGGCCGGGATCTCGTCGAAGCCGAACTCGCGGTCGATCACCGGGTCGAAGGCGCCGGCGGCGATCGCCGGCATCACGTCGCGCGCGAAGCCGGCCGCCGCCTCTGCCTTCTCTTCCGGGGTCAGCTTCGCGTTGGAGATACCGAAGATCTCCAGCCGGCCGGCATGCACCGCGCCGAGGTCGATCTCTGCGCTGAGCGCGCCGTCGACATAGCCGACCACCGCGATCCGGCCCTTGCGTGCCGCCGCCCGCACGCACTCGGCAAACTGCGTGCCGCCGACCAGGTTGACCGCCAGGTCGGCGCCATGGCCGCCGGTGGCTTCCATCACCTTCGCGGCGAAGTCGGCACCGCGGGTGTTGATCGCGACGTCGAGGCCCAGCGCCTTGATCCGTTCCAGCTTGGCGGCCGAGCCCGAGGTACCGATCGACTTCGCGCCGAGCAGCTTCGCCAGTTGCACGCAGGCCACGCCCGCGCCCGCCGACACGCCGGTGATCAGCAGCCACTCGCCCTTCGCCAGCCGGCCGTACGGCGGGTAGAGCATCTCGTAGGCGGTGATGTAGGAGATCGGGATGGCTGCCGCCTGCTGCCAGCTCAGGCGAGACGGCATCGGCATCACCTGCGCGGCGTCGAGGGTCGCGTAGTCGGCGAAGCCGCCGCGCGAACGGCCGAACACCTTGTCCCCCGGCTTGCAATTGGTGACGCCGGCACCGATCGCATGCACGATGCCGGCCGCCTCGTTGCCGCCGATCTTCTCCGGCCCGCCATGCACCGCGCCGCCGACCACCAGCTCGCCGCGGTTCAGGGCCGAGGCATGCACCTCGATGATGACCTCGCCCGGCTTCGGTTGCGGCACGGGCACTTCGCGGTATTCGATGACCGCCTTGTGGTCGCGGGTGACGATCCAGCAGGATTTCATGATTTCTTCCTTTGTAGCCACGGCATGATGCGCAGTGCGTTGCCACGTTCGACGGCCATGCGCTGCGTGTCGGGTGAAGCTCGTTCGTCGTGCGTTCCACGCGTTCAATTCGTCCCATGCGTTCTTCCAGTGCTGCCGAGGTCATCGTCGAACGCAGGGTGTTCAGCCGCCCGCCGGCAGTCCTTCCAGTGTCTCGGCCATCAGCAGCAGCGCGGCCGCGGCGAAGGCCTGCATGTTGCAGAGACGGTCGGTGCTGCCGGTCTCGAGGGTGCGCGAGCGTTCGCCGATCGTACCGGGCACCGGACCGAGTCCTGGCCCGGCGACTGCGACGCAGACATGGCCGGCGGCGTCGCCGTACTTGTTGCCGGTGGGGCCTGCCGCGCCGGTCTCGCCCAGGCCCCAGTCGGTCTCGAAGTGGCTGCGCAGGGTCTGCGCCTCGAAGCATGCATAGGCTTCGGTCGATGCGCGCATCGTGGCCAGCCGATCGAGGTCGACCGCCTTCAGCGACAGCAGTGCGTTACGGGTATAGATCACCAGGCCGCCCCGGCAGTAGGCCGATGCCCCGGGTACGGCCAGCAGTGCGGCGGTGATCAGCCCGCCGGCCGCCGATTCGCCGACGGCGATCGTCTGGCCGCGGGCTTTCAGTTGCACCGCCACCCGGCCGGCGTGCTGCATCAGGGGTTCGATCATGGTCAGTCCGTGTCGGCGGGGATGTCCGCCAGGTGGTTGCCGCTGCGCGGTCGTACCTGCAGCAGCGCGCCAGGCCGCAGCCCGAGCTGGGCGCCGGTGCGCGCATGCGCGGCCTGCAGCACGATGTTGAGGTGGTTCGGGAAATGGCACTCGTCGAAGCCGGCCACCGTGCCGATCTCGCGGCCGTCGATGTCGACGGCGTCGCCGCGGACCAGCACGCCGGCGCTTTCGAACGCCACGAAGCCGAGGAACCGGCAGCGCTGCACCGTGGCACCGGGTGCCGCAGTGGCCTCGTCGGTGACGATCAGTTCGTGCACGTCACCGCGGCGGATGCAGCGCGTCGGCGCGGCGATCAGCGAGAAGCCCCGGTCATCGCGCGACAGGTCCATCACGCCCACGAAGCGTCCGCCGAACTTGGTGCGCAGGATGGCCGGCACGCCCATTTCGCCGGTGGCGAACGGGTCGCGCGATGTGCTGGGCGGGTCTCGGTGCACTGGCTTCCTGGATCGGTCCGCGGAGCCCGAAGTGTACGGCCTGTGCTGCGCTTGGTACATTCCATCCCGGCATCGGGACCGCTTCCGGTGCTGGCCACTCGAGGTCCGGCGCGCGAGCGTGCAACGGACCCACCGTCCTGCAGCGCCCGGACGGACGATCCCCAGGAGGAATGATGCGCAACCCGTTCTGCCGCACGGCCCTGTTCGCCGCGTCGGCCCTCGCCCTGTCCGGGCTGTTCATCGCGCAGTCGGTATCGGCACAGGCGTTTCCGTCGCGGCCGATGCGCTGGATCGTCGCCGTCCCGCCCGGCAGCACCAACGACCTGATCTCGCGCCTGGTCGCGCAACGCCTGTCCGAGTCGGTCGGGCAGCCCGTGCTGGTGGACAACCGGCCGGGCGGGGCCTTCGTGATCGCGAGCGACATCATTGCGCGCGCCGCACCCGACGGCCACACGGTCGGTACGCTGCTGACGCCGCATGTGGTGAATCCGTTCGTGATGAAAGACCTGCCCTACGACACCCTGCGCGACTTCACCCCGGTGTCGAACATGGCGATCGTGCCGGGCGTGCTGACGGTGCATCCGTCGGTGCCGGCTTCGACCCTGAAGGAATTCATCGCCTACGCGAAGTCGCGCCCCGGCGCGCTCAACTACGGCGTGCCCGGGCAGCTCACCTCCGGCCACCTGTCGGTCGAGATGCTGAAGGTGATGGCGGGCATCGACGTGACCTATATCCCGTACAAGGGCGGCGCACCCGCGATCGCCGACCTGATCGCCGGCCAGATACAGCTCCTGATCAGCGGCCCGCCCGGCGTGCTCCAGCACATCAAGACCGGGCGCCTGAAGGCGATCGCGACCACGGCCGCCAGGCGCTCGCCCGGGATGCCCGACACCCCGACCTTCGCCGAGTCCGGCCTGCCGAAGTACGACACCTACGAGTGGTACGGCGTGTTCGCACCAGCGAAGATCCCCAGGGAAGCACTCGACCGGCTCGGTCGCGAGATCGCCCGGATCGTGAAGGCGCCAGAGCTTTCCGAACGGCTGAGTGCACAGGGCGCGATTCCGGTCGGCGACACGCCGGCGGAATTCGATGCATTCATCCGGCGCGAAATGCAGGTCTGGGGAAAGATCGCGAAGCAGGTCGGGCTGAAACCCAACTGAGGTGGTGGCAGCGCCAGCGCCGGCGTGGACGCGGCGTCAGGGCGCCGCAGCCACCCGGCGCATCACGATGTCCACGCGGGTGTCGCCGGCGTCGCGCAGCACCGGATGCCGGGTGTCCGAGGTGAACCACAGACGGCCTTCCACGAGGATGCGCGTGCGTACCGAATAGCGTGCGCGCGGGTCGAGCTTCGCCGGGTCGTAGGCAATCGAGAACGATACCGGGACCTGGATCGAGGTCACCTGGGTCCGGCCCAGGACGACCGCCGGCGCATCGGCCTTCGAAACGTCTTCGATGATCGCTTCGAACACGGCGTCGGGCGGCAAGGCCATGCGTTCCCGGTAGGTGGCCGTGCCGGTCACGCTGGCTGCGGCGGTCGGCCTGGCGCTGGAGACGGCCGTCGGGGCGGACCCGGGTGCTGCGGGTACCACGGGTGCTGCGCAGCCTGCGATCGCGAAGGCCAGCAGGGCGGCCAGTGCGGCGGCGCTTGCGCTGGCGCTGGCGCCGCCGCGCCGGTCGGTGCGCGCGTTGCGGGGGACAGGCATGGCCATGGTCATCTTCCTTCGGTCGG
>CAIQON010000133.1 GCA_903873475.1 uncultured bacterium | reverse complement strand
CTGGGTGGCGCCGGCCCGTGCGAACGCCTGCAGCAGCGGATCGGTGCGCGGCAGCCCCTCGATGCTCGTCACCGTGCAGCCGTGCAGTTGTCCCACGGGTACGAGGCAGCTGTTCACGACCTCGCCGTCGACCAGCACGGCACAGGCGCCGCACTCCCCCTCGCCACATCCCTCCTTCGTGCCTGTCTGCCCGGCCTGCAGGCGCAGCAGGTCGAGCAGCCGCATCGACGGCGCGATCGACCCGTCGGCGCCGGACAGCCCACGCCCGTTCAGGGTGAATGCCAGCGTACGGGCGAAGTTCATGCGACCTCCGGCGCGGGCGCCGCCTGCAGTGCCGCCATCACGTCTTCGGGCAGTACCGGCAGGCAGGCGATGCGCGTGCCGAGCGCGAAATTCACGGCGCTCAGGATGGCGGGACCCGGGCCGTCCATCGGCAGTTCGCCGAGTCCCTTGGCACCGGACGGACCCGTACCTCCGGGTTGCTCCTGGAAGAACACGCGTACTGGCGGTATGTCCGCCGTGGTCGGAATGATGTAATTCGTCATGCGGTTGTTGGCCATCGCCCCGTTCCCGTCGCGGACAACCTTCTCGAACAAGGCAAAACCGATGCCCTGCACCACGCCGCCCTCGACCTGCCCGGCCGCGATCACGGGGTTCACCACGCGCCCCACCTCCTGCACTGCGGTGAACCCGGACAGCGCGACCTCGCAGGTAGTCAGATCGATGTCTACCTCGGCCACGTAGGTGGCCCAGGCGTAGCTCGCGTAGGGAGAGCCTTCGAACACGGTCTCGTCCCATGCGACGTTCGCCGGCGGCTCGTAGCGCGCCTGTGCCTCCAGCCGGGGATGGCCGTCGAGATAGCGTGCGCAGGCTGCGGCGAATGCATGCTCGTCGGCCGCGGTGGCCGGCAGCCCGGCCTTGCCGATGAGTTCAGCGCGCAGCCCGCGTGCGGCCTGCTCGACGATCAGCCCGACGATCATGCAGGTGCGGGAGGCGACCGTCGGGCCGGAATCGGGCACGTCGTGCGTGTCGACCGGCGCCTGGGTCACCCAGTCGAGCGGCAACCCCAGAGCGCCGGCGACGACCTGGCACAGCGTGGTCGTGTTGCCCTGGCCCATCTCGCTGCTGGATGCGACCACCTGCACGCGTCCGTCGGCATTCGCACGGACTCGCGCTTCGGAAGCGAGCACGACCTCGCCATTGCCGGTGAAGCCGGCGCCGTGGTGGAAGGTAGCCAACCCGATACCCTTGCGCAGCGGACGCCCGGCGGCGGCATTCGTGGCGTTGAATGCCGAGAACGCCTCGCGCCGGGCGAGGTAGTCGCTCTCGCGCAGGGCCTGTTCGAGCACGGCATCGAAATCGGTCGTGTCGTCGATCAGCTGGCCGGGCACCGAGCGGTCGCCCGGGCGCAGCATGTTCACCCGGCGCAGCTCCAGCGGCGTCATGCCCAGCTGGCGCGCGAGCCCGTCCATCGCCTGCTCGATCGCGAAGATGCTCTGCGGCGCGCCGAAGCCGCGGAACGCACCGTTCGGCGGGTGGTTGGTGGCCACTGCCCGCCCCCGTACCCGCGCGTTCGCGCAGGCATAGGGCCCCGGCGCATGGATCACGCCGCGCGAGAGTACGACCGGCGACAGCGTCGTGTACGCACCGCCATCGAGTGCGAAATCCATGTCGAGGAACGAGAGTCGCCCATCGCGACGGGCCCCGATGCGCACCAGGGTGCGCGACGGGTGGCGCTTGGGCGTGGCCAGCATGTCCTCGGCGCGGTCGTACACCAGCTTGACCGGACGCCCGCCCGCCTTCAGCGACAACAGGGCCGCGTGCGCGGCGATGTGCGACGGATACTCCTCCTTGCCGCCGAAGCCGCCGCCGGTGGTGCAGTGGACGACCCGTACCGCCCCCGCATCACGGCCGGTGACCGCAGTCAGTGTGTCCAGCACGTAGTAGGGACATTGCATCGATCCTTCGACCACCAGCACGCCGCCGGCGTCGACATGGGCGATCATGCCCTGCGGCTCGATGTACACATGTTCCTGGGCACCGGTCTCGAAGCGACCTTCGAAAACGACCTCCGCCGCCGCTTCGCCCGCAGCGAGGTCACCGCGCGACATCAGGTAATCGCGGAAGACGTTGCCGGCACACACCTCGCCGCGCAGCGCGAGCGCATCGTCTATCGAGAACACCGGCGCAGGATTGGGACTTTCATGCACCGTCACCGCCGCCAGCGCCTCGCGCAGCAGGCCACGGTCAGGATGCGCGAGCAGCAGCACCGGCTCGCCGGCATGGCGGAACCGGTCGCAGGCCAGCACCGGCTGGTCCTGCTCGATCATCCGGGTGGCATTGGCGCCCGGGATATCGGCAGCGGCAACCACGACGAACGACGACCAGTCGAAGCCCGGACCGAACTCGATGCGCTCGATCGTGCCACCCGCAGCGCGCGTGCGCACCGTGGCACCGTGCAGCATGCCGTCGTACACGAGATCGTCGACATAGCGTGCCTCGCCGAGGATCTTGGCCGTGGCATCCTTGCGCACGACCGGAGCGCCCACCGCGCCCCGGGTTTCGGGGAGACCGTCACGTCCGGCTGGAATGGACATCGGCGACGGCTCCCGTGACACGTTACTTCACGAGGCGCTGGTCGCGGACCGGCAGGAAGCTGCGATTGAACACCTCGGCCTGTGCAGGCGCACGCGGCAGCGCAGCCGCTTCCACCTGCTGCGCGACACCGCGGGCGAAGCGCTCGTCCACCACGTCCCCCAGCCCGACCTTGGTGACTTCCGGCGACAGCACGTCGTTCTTGATCGCCGCCAGCAGCCGCTGCTTCTGGTTGTCGCGGTTGAGCAGCGGATCGCGCTTCATCACCGCGTCGACGCCGGCATCCGGATTGGCAAGCACGTCCTGCACGCCACGGGTCAGGGCGCGCAGGAACCCGCGGATCGCCTCCGGGTTCTCTTTCACGAACTTCTGCGAGAAGATGATCGAGTTGCCGTAGCCGGCCACGCCCATGTCGCCGTAGCGGAAGATGTTGAGGTCTTTCTCCGGGTTGAGGCCGACCGCCTGCGCCGCGAACCAGATGGTGTTGATGAAGCCGGCCACCGCGTCGACTTCCTTCTTCTGCAGCATCGGCTCGCGCAGGTTCGGCGCCATGTTGGTGATCTTCACCTTGGTGGCGTCGACACCGTTGGCCTTGGCGAACACCGGCAGCAGGCCGAGCGCAGCGTCACCGGCCGGCGCACCCAGGGTACGGCCTTCCAGGTCGCGCGGGGTCTTGATGCCCGAACTGGTGAGGGTCGCGATCACGAACGGTGCGCGGTTGTACAACATGTAGACCGCGATGGGCTGCTCGCCGGGCTTCTGCGCGGCGAGGCGGATCAACGCGTTGGTGTCCCCGAAGCCGCCATCGTAGACGCCGCTGGCCACCGAGTTCACGGCCACGCCCGACCCCTTGCCCTGGTCGAAGGTGACATCGAGGCCTTCCTTCGCGAAATAGCCGCGGTCCTGCGCGAGCAGGAAGAAGGCGTGGGGCCCCTGCCACACCCAGTCGAGCTGGAATCGGATCGCGACCTTGGCCTGGGCAAGCGCCGATGGTGCGGCGAGCGACGACGCCAGCAGTGCCGCTGCGGTCGTGAGTGTCTTGCGCTTCTGTGCATCCATTCGTCTATCTCCTCGTTTTGATCGTGACAGGTTCAGTGGGCGACCAAGGCTTCTGGCCGGGTGTCGAATCCGTTGCCGGACAGGGCGGTCGTTGCCTGATGTCCGACGCGAGACATCAGTGGCTCTGCAATGCGAGGTCGGCCTTGCGTTGCGACCAACCCGCGAAACGGGTCTCGAGCAGTGCGAAAACACCGTACAGGATCACGCCCATGATGGCCAGGAGCAGCAGCGCACCGAACGCCAGCGCGGTCTGGTAGTTGGCACTGGCCACCATCATCACGTTGCCGATGCCCTTGTTGGCAGCGACCGTCTCCGACAGCACGGTACCGACGAAGGCGAGCGTGACCGAAATCTTCAGCGATGCGAAGAAATACGGCATCGCCCTGGGCAACCCGACCTTCAGCAGGATGTCGCGCTTCTTCGCACCGAGCGCACGCAGCACGTCTTCGAGCTCCGGCTCGGTGGTGGCGAGCCCGGTGGCGACGTTCACCACGATCGGGAAGAACGAGATCACCAGGGAGGTCAGGATCGCAGGAATGGTGCCGACGCCGAACCACAGCACGAAGATCGGCACCACCGCGACCTTCGGGATGCTGGAGAAGCCGATCAGCACCGGATAGAAGGCTTCGTACGCGAGCCTGGAGGACCCGATCAGCGCGCCCAGCAGCACGCCGACGACGATCGCGCCGAGGAAACCCACCATGGTCGTGTAAAGCGTCTGCACCGCATGCGGCCAGATCAGCGGGAACTTGGTGACCAGGTCATAGATCACCGCGCTCGGCGGCGGCAGGATGACCGACTTGATGCCGGTCAGCACGACCAGCAGTTCCCAGGCGATGAAGATCAGAGCGACGAAGACGACCGGGAACGCCTTGATCAGGTAGCGGTTGGAGAGCAGCGATGCGTTCATCTTCAGGCCCCCTTCATGCCGTCGGCGCGTGCGTTGCCGATGCGGGTGCGCAGCCGGTGCACCATCGACACGAACTCGGGTTCATACATCACGTCGAGCCCGCGCGGACGCGCGAACGGAACGGCCTCGCTGTGCAGAAGGCGGCCCGGGCGCGCGCTCATCACGAAGACGGTCTCGGACAGCAGCACCGACTCGGCGAGGTCATGGGTGATCAGCATCACCGTCGGGCGCCGGGCCAGCCACAGTTCCTGCAGCACCTGCCACAGCTCTTCGCGGGTAAACGCGTCGAGCGCGCCGAACGGTTCGTCCAGCAGCAGCAGCGCCGGTTCGTGGATCAGTGCGCGGCAGAGCGATGCACGCTGCAGCATGCCGCCGGAGAGCTGCCACGGCTTCTTCTCCCCGAAGCCCTTGAGGCCGACCATCTCCAGCAGCGCCTCGGCCTTCGCCCGGTACTCGCCGTAGCGCGCGCGGAAGGTGCTGCGGTAGGGCTCGACGATGCGCAACGGCAGCATCACGTTGTCGATCACGCTGTACCAGGGCAGCGGGGTAGGGTTCTGGAACGCCATGCCGACGAAGCCGAGCGGGCCGGTGACCGGCTTGCCGCCGACCACCACCCTGCCTGCGGTCGGTGCGATCAGCCCTGAAACCATCTTCAGCAGCGTCGACTTGCCGCAGCCCGAAGGCCCGACGATAGACACGAAACCGCCTTTCGGGATGTCGATGGTAGCGCCCTCGACGGCGAGCGTGCCGCCCGGGCCGCCGTAGCGCAGGCTGACGTCGTCGAAGCGGATGAACGGATCCGCGGTCGCTGCTGCATTGCCGGTATCGGCGGTGGTGTCCATCGCTGTCCCCGTGGTCACTTGGGTTCGATCATGATGCTCACATGCGCCGCCACCACGCGCCAGCCCTCGGGCGTGCGCATCCACGTCTGGCTCTGGCGGCCGATCCGGTCGCCGGGGGGGCGCCTGAACTCGGTGTTGGCCACCGCGAAATCGTGTCCGTAGGTGGTGATGCGGGTATTCTCGAGTGTGCGCATCAGCCCCTGAGAAGGGCGCGAAGCCCGGAACTCGCAGATTTCCTGGTAGCTGTGCAGGTTCTCGGTCGCCCCGTAACGGAGCGTGGTCGGGTGGTCCCAGAAGATCTCGTCGAGCACGTCGACCTTGTTGTTCACCAGCGCATCTTCGTAGCGGTAGAAGGCCGCGGTGACCTCCGCCAGCACCTCGGGCAGGTTGACTTCCAGGCTCATCAGGTCTCTTTCGGGTCGGGTTCGCATTCGTACAACGTGCATTCAGTGCGGCAGCACCGCAGGGGCTGCCGCGATGCCGATGCGTTCGAGGTGGGCGGCCACGCGCAGGCAGAGATCTTCCCGCCAGGGCGCGGCAATCACCTGCACCCCGATCGGCAGCATACCTGCCGGACGCACGACCGGCACCGCGGCCACCGGCCATCCGAGGAAGGAGATCGGCTGGGTGAACAGGCCGAGGTTGGGACGCGCCAGCATCCGTTCGCCTTCGAGCGTGATCCACTCGGTGCCGATCACCGGTGCCGACATCGGCGTGCAGGGGGCGATCACCACGTCGCAACGATCGAACACCCGCAGCGCGCGATCGCGAACGTAACGGCGCACCCGGTGCGCCTGCCAGAGCCAGTGCGCCGGGGCGAGCGCGCCGGCGAGCATGCGCTCGCGGATCAGCGGGTCGAAGTCCGCCGCGCGCACCTTCAGGTCGGGCAGGTGCAGCAGG
>CAIQON010000132.1 GCA_903873475.1 uncultured bacterium | reverse complement strand
TCGACTAGCCGGGTGCGGATCCCGCGCGGATCGGACCCGGTGTCCGGCTCGGTGGAGCCGGTACAGCCGACCTTGCGCCCGGCCAGAAGGTCGGGCAGCAACCGGTCTTTCTGGTCGGCGGTGCACTCGAGGTAGAGTCTGGTCACGCAGCCTTCATGCGACATCAGGTTCATGCCGATGCGCGGGGGCAACTGCTCGAACAGCAGGCCATAGTCGAGCATCGATAGCCCTGCACCGCCCGCGTCGCCCGGCAGGCGCGGCGCGGTCAATTGCTGGCGTGCCAGAACGCCCATGATGTCGAGGTACACAGCCTTCGGGAGGACGGCCTCCGGATCGTGGGCAGACAGGATCGGCTGCAGGTCGCGTTCCACCATTGCGCGCACCGCATCGCGCATGGCGCACTGCTCTTCGGAAAGATCGAAATCCATGAATTAGGTCAGGTGGCTCAGTCGGGCATGTGAATGAGGTCGATCAGCGGGCTGACCGGGAACGGGGCATCTAGGACCGGTAGCGAAACCTGGCAGGCACGCCTCGTCCTACCGGTCATGGAACACGGGTTTGCGCTTTTCGACGAAGGCGGCCATGCCTTCCTTTCCGTCATCGCTCTGCAGCGCGCGTCCGATCAGGTCGCGTTCGATCGAAAGGCCTTCCTCGAGCGAGGTATCGGCGGCGCAATGTACGGCTTCGCGCGCAAGGGCGAGTGCCGCGCGGCTGTGGCCGGCAAAGGTGCGTGCAAAGGTGATCGCTTCCTGCATCACGTCGCCAAACGCCATCCGGTTGATGAGTCCGGTCGACAGGGCTTCGGCTGCGTCCATCTGGCGGCCGCTCATGATCAGTTCGAGGGCGCGTCCGTGTCCGATGAGCCAGGGCAGGCGCTGCGTCCCGCCATAGCCAGGGATGAGACCCAAGGTGATTTCAGGCAAGGCCATGACCGAGCGCGGCGTGGCGACCCGGAACGTGCAGGCGAGTGCGAGTTCGAGGCCCCCACCGAAGGCATAGCCATCGATGGCGGCAATCGACGGGATGGGCAGTTGTTCAAGCTGATCGAAAGCCGCCTGAACGGATTGGATCGTCGCCCGCTGGGCCTCCGCGGTCACTGCCCTGATCTCCTTCAGATCCGCGCCGACACAAAACGCCTTCGTTCCGCCGCCGGTGATGATCAAGGCGCGGCTGTCGGCGTGGCGCACCGCCTGCAGCGCCGCGGTGAACTCGGCCATGATCGCTGCATCCAGTGCGTTGAGCGCGGCCGGACGGTCCAGCGTCAGCACCGAGAACTCGTGAAGCGACTTCAAATGGATCGGCATGGCAACAGGTCCGGTGCGTCTACGCGAAGGCTTGAGTAAAGGTTACAACACAGGAAGGCGCCAAGTCAGGGGTGTTGCGCAGCATATATGCGTGCGTCGAAGCAGGACCGGTATAAGCCGCCAGCTGCGAACTGTGCCACTTCCTTTCGGGTGTACAGCGCGGCGGTGAGGTGCAGGATGCGCTCGCTGCCACCTTTTCCGCGTGCGATGCATGTGACGGACGTGCGCGGCGCCGATAGCCGATCGAGTCCCTCTAGAGTGAGCGTCTCGCTGCCTGTCAGGGTCGCTGCGGCGGCGGGATCGTCGAATTGCAATGGCAGCACCCCCGCAGCCACAAGGTTCGCACGGTGCAGACGTTCGAACGATGCAGCCAGGATGGCGCGTACGCCCATTTCGCGCGGCCCTTTCGCGGACCAGTCGCGCGACGACCCAGTGCCATAGTTGCGCCCGGCAATTACCACGAGCGGAATCTGCGCTGCACGGTATCGCTCGGCTGCGTCGAAGATCGTCACGCGTTCGCCATCGGGCTGGTGAACCGTGAAGCCACCGGGCGCGTCCGGGGTCATGCGGTTGCGCAGATGGGGGCTCGAGTAGGTGCCGCGGGCCATCACCTGCGGGACCAGCCGCCGTGCGGCATAGGTACCGAGCGCAGACTTTTCCACGCCGCGTGCGGACAGGTATCCGGCGGCCATTGAGTCGCTCGGGATCGGGCCCATCGGGGAGACATGCTCGGTCGTCACGTTGTCGCCATAGATCGCAAGGATGCGGACGTTTTCAATCCTGGGCGGGCGGCAACGGTCGTTGTCGCAATCGCTGGCTTCACCCAATCGGTCGAACTCGGGTGGAGGGCGAATGAAGAGGCTGCCGTCCTGCCATGGGAACT
>CAIQON010000131.1 GCA_903873475.1 uncultured bacterium | reverse complement strand
CCTCGACCCCGACACCGCCAAGGCGTTCCACGATGAGACCCTGCCGCAGGAAGGCGCCAAGCTCGCCCACTTCTGCTCGATGTGCGGCCCGCACTTCTGCTCGATGAAGATCACCCAGGACGTGCGCGAATACGCAGCCACCCTGGGCGTCTCGGAGGCCGAGGCGCTGGAGAAGGGCATGCAGGAGAAGTCGGAAGAGTTCAAGGACAAGGGCGCCGAGATCTACCACCGGGCGTGACCGAAGGTGTTCACGCTGCATACGGTGGCCGCGCAGGGCGAGGGGGAAGGGCGGCACGGCGCATCGGCGCGCGGGCTCGGGGCAGCAGCCCTGTCTTCAGCCCCTGTCGTTCGGAGAACATCGTCATGATCCGCAACATGCCCTTCCGCGCCCTCTGCGCGACCGTGGCTTCGTCGCTCGGCCTGACTCTCGGCCTTGCCGTTCCGGCTTCGCAGGCTGCCGAGGGGCTGTCTTCCTGGAAGGACGGTGCCGCCAAAGCCCGCATCGTTGCGTTCGTGGAGGGCGCCACCGACCCGCGCTCCCGCAACCATGTCCCGCCCGCGGAGCGTATCGCCGTGTTCGACAACGACGGGACGCTCTGGTCCGAGCAGCCGGTGTATTTCCAGCTCGCGTTCGCCATGGATCGGGTCAAGGCGCTCGCACCGAAGCATCCGGAGTGGAAGACCACGCAGCCGTTCCAGAGCGTGCTCGAAGGTGACATCAAGGCGGTCGCTGCCACCGGTGAGCGTGGCCTGATGGAGCTCATCATGGCCACCCATGCCGGCACTACCACCGATGAATTCGCGGCCAGCGTACGCCAGTGGGTGAATACGGCGCGTCATCCGACACTCAATCGTCCCTACACCGAGCTTGTCTACCAGCCGATGCTGGAACTGCTCGCCTACCTGCGCGCGAACGGCTTCAAGACCTATATCGTCTCCGGCGGCGGCATCGAGTTCATGCGCGTGTTCGCCGAGGAGGTTTACGGTGTGCCGCCCGAGCAGGTGATCGGCTCGACCATCGCCACCCGGTACGAACTGCGCGACGGCAAGCCGGTGATCGTGCGCGAGCCGAAGCTCGATTTCATCGACGACAAGGCCGGTAAGCCGCTCGCCATCAACAAGTTCATCGGTCGACGGCCGGTCATGGCTTTCGGCAACTCGGACGGCGATTTCGAGATGCTGGAGTGGACGACTGCGGGCACGGGTCCGCGCCTGGCGGCGATCGTCCATCACGACGATGCAGCCCGCGAGTTCGCGTATGACCGGGATTCGCATATCGGCAGACTGCGCCGCGGCCTCGACGAGGGTCCGAAGCGGGGTTGGCTGATCCTCAGCATGAAGGACGACTGGAAGGCCGTCTATCCCGTCCCGGCACGCTGACGCCGCCCCACGCTACCGCACGCGCCTCAGCCGCGCGAGGTCAGTCGACCAGCTGCATGTTTGCCCACTTGGCCGTCTTGAGGCTGAGGTCGGTGTACCAGCGCATGCGGCTCGTCAGGTGCTCCGGCGTTCCGCCCGCCAGCCCGAAGCCGTATTCGCGCAGCCGGTTGTGCGTGGCCGGGTCCTGCAGGGCAGCGTTCACCTCGGTGTTGAGCCGCTGCACGATCTCACGCGGCAGGCTCGCGGGGCCGACCAGGCCCATGAAACCCTCGAACTCGTAGCCTGGCAGGCCGGCCTCGGCGAGGGTCGGGATGTCGGGCAGCGCGGGCGAGCGGGTGGCCATGGTCACCGCGATCGGCCGGATGCGACGGTCCTTCATGAACGGCATCGCCTCGGGGATGGTCTGGAACATCGCGTCGATCTGCCCGCCCATGAGATCGGCCATCGCCGGAGCGCCTCCCTTGTAGGCCACATGCTCCATCTGCGCCTTGGCCAGCGCGTTGAACATTGCCAGCGTGAAGTGCTGGGACGATCCGTTGCCGGCCGTCCCCGCATTGAGCGTGCCGGCCCGGCGTCGGGCGATGGCGACGAATTCATCCACTGTCTTCGCGGGCACGGACGGATGCACGATCAGGATGTTGCCCTGGGTGACCATCTGCGCGATCGGCGTGAGATCCTTGAACGGGTCGTAGGGCATGCGCCGGTAGATCGCGAGGTTGCCGCCCAACCCTCCGGCATTGCCGACCAGCAGGGTGTAGCCGTCGGGCGGACTCTTGGCCACCAGGTCGCCCGCGATATTGGCGCCGGCGCCCGGTCGGTTGTCGACGACGAACTGCTGGCCCATGGTCTGGGCGAACCGCTGCGCGAAGAGACGCCCGAGCACGTCGACGCTTCCCCCCGGCGCGAAGCCCACCACCAGCCGCACCGGCTTGACCGGATAGGCGGGCTGCGCTGTGACCGCGCCCGCTGCCAGTGCCGCCGTCATCGATGCCACGCAGAGAACCCGTCGCTTCATGGAACCCTCCTCCGTGCGTTGGGCTGCCGACGCCCCGGATCAGGATACTCCGCCGAAGCGTGCTTCTGTCAACCTCGAGATTCATCGAGTGCCTCGCGGTCGTCGATGACGCGACCTGTGAAACGATCGTCATGCGCACCGATAACGGCAGGGAGTCCACGGGGAAAGCGATGCTCGACTGGGCCTGCCGCAACCAGGTCTTGCTGAAGCTGATCGACCCCGGGAAGCCGGACCGGAACGCGTACGTCGAATTCTTCAACGGGCGCCTTCGCGATGATGCCTGAACGAGTGCGGGTTCACTGGCCTGACCCCCGCCCTTTGCGCGAAGCAGCTGGCCGGCAAGGTCTTTACAATGACCTCCGCGCTTCATATTCGAGTGCTACTGATTGCGGGGGGACGTCGCGTGCTCACTCGGCGATCACGGCGCCGGTCGATGCGCGGGTCGTCGGGGACGTGTCGCGCGCGAGCCCGCGACGTTCTTCGCGCATCGAAGCACTCAGCCGGCGTGCAGCATCCACACCAGCACGGTGCCGCCGATGGAGATGAGGATGTGTCCGAACGCGACGGTACTCGAGTAGCCGATCACGGCCACCGGGCTGTCGGAGCGATCCTGTACCGCTGCGAGCGCGGCGGTCATGGTCTGCGCGCCGGCCAGCGCGCCCAGCAGCAGCAGCGGCTCGATGCGCAGCAGGTAGCGCCCGACCAGCAGTCCCACGAACTGCGGCACCAGCGTGACCACGATGCCGCCCAGGAACACGGACAGTCCGATCTCGCGGATCGCGTCGACGAAGACCGGTCCGGCCTTGAGGCCGATCATGGCCACGAAGGCCGACAGGCCCAGCGACTTCATGAACTCGATCGCCGCGGCCGGGATGTGCGCGAAACCCGGGTGCTGCGCGTTGCGCCAGCCGAGCGCAAGCCCGACCAGCAGCACCGCGACGCTGCTGCCCAGCGCGATGTGCAGCCCGGCGACCGGGAGCGAGAGCAGCACGCCAGCCAGCGCCCCGGCGCCGATCGCCAGTCCGAGCGCGACGAAGTCGGCCCCGCGCGGTGAGCGCGCGGGTTCGCCTGCGAGACTCGCGATACGATCGACCGCGGGCGCGAGTCCGTGCAGCGTGATCACGTCGCCCTGTTCGAGGCGGGTCTGTGGTGCGACCGGCAGCGATCGCCCGGCGCGCTGGATCGCCTGCAGGAACACGCCGCGGAAGGCGGTGGTCTCGGCCCGCAGTTCCGCCACCGAACGGCCGACCACCGAGGCGTGGCTGAGCACCACGTCGCGCGTGGCGACCGGAACGTCGAGCAGCCTGCGGTCGTGGACTTCCTCGGCCACGCCGGCGAGCAGGCGCACCATGGTCTCGCGGGCGGCGATCACTGCTACCACGTCGCCCGCGCGCAGTACTGTCTCCGGCTGCGCGTCGATCACTTCGCCGTCGCGACGGATGCGCTCGATGAACAGGCGTGCGGGCGCCGCGCTGCGCTCGGCCTCGGCCACCGGAAGCCCGACCACCCGATGGCGCGGCTCCAGCCGGTAGGCGCGCATCGCGAACATCCGCCAGCCGGAGTCGACCCCATCCGCCTCGCGCGACAGGCCCATCGCCGCCTCGAGGCGGCGGGCGTCGGCGCGCAGGTCCACCCGCAGCAGCCACGGGCCGACATAGCCGCAGAAGACGATCACGCCGATCGTGCCGAAGAGATAGGTGAGGGCGTCGGCCACCGGGATCTGCGCGATCAGCCGCGACTTCTCCTCCGCCGGGATCGGCAGCGCACGGATCGCCTCGCTCGCCGTGCCGATCACCGGGGATTCGGTCAAGCCGCCGGACATCATGCCGACGGCGTAGCCCAGTTCGAGATCGAGCAGTTTCGCCATCGCCCAGGCGGTGAGCAGGCCGGCGAGCGGAATCACGCTGCCCAGCACCGCCCAGCGCCAGCCCGCATCGCGAAGGCCGCGCACGAACCCCGGCCCGGCCGAGTAGCCGATCCCGAACATGAACAGCAGGAACAGCAGCTGCTTCGCGGTGTCGGCCACGGGGACCTCGACCGCGTAGCCCACCAGCAGCCCGGCAATCAGCGAACCCGTGACCGGGCCGAAGCCTACGCCGCGCACGCTGAAACGGCCGATCCAGTAGCCCAGCCCGATCGCGAGAAAAACCGCGATCTCCGGGTGTGTGCGCAGCGTCGCGGCCAGTACGTCCATGGGGGCTCCGCCGGGGTTGATTGTTTCCCGGCGCGCAGACGATAGTATGACTGCCAGAACAGCGCAAGGCCGCCGCCGGGCGAGCCGCTGCTGCAGTTACTCGCCAACGACCTGGGCTAAAAGGTATCTGACGATCCTGTGCGGCCTGAGTACGACTTGTCAGGCTGGCCAGATCAGCTGGCACGGACGGCACGGAACTTCCGTGCCGTCCCTCGCCCGGGTCAGCGACTCTCCCAGCCTCCGCCGAGCGCGCGATAGGCCTGTACCAGCGCGAGCTGGCGATTGAGCTTCGAATTGACCAGTTCGGTCTCGGCAGAGAGCAGCTGCCGCTGCGCATCGAGTACTTCGAGGTAGCTGATCACGCCTGCCGCGAAGCGCCGGTCGGCCAGTCGCAGCGCCGCCCGGGTCGCAGTGGCGCGCTTGACCTGCTGTTCGAATTCCTCGCCGCTGCGCTCGTAGGAGACCAGCGCATCGGCTACCTCGCGCAGTGCATTGAGCACGGCCGAGCGATAGGCGAGCACGGCCTGCTCGCTGCGCGCGACGGCCGCATCGCGGTTGGCCACCAGCGCACCGCCCGCATAGAGCGCCTGCGAGACGTTCGGGCCCAGCGAGGCCACGTCCTGCGCGCCACCCCGCAACAGCTGGTCGAGCTGGCCGCTGATCGCACCGAAGGCGCCGGTGATCGAGAGGCTGGGCAGGAACAGCGCCTTCGCCTCGCCCACGCGCGCATTGGCCGCCACCATCCGCTGCTCCGACTGGCGCAGGTCCGGCCGCCGTTCGAGCATCGACGACGGCAGCCCTGCCGGCAGTGCCGCGGGCAACTGAAGAACCGCGGGCAGCGCGGGGCCCGGACCGGGTGGTCGTCCCTGCAGCAGCGCGAGCACGTTCTCGAGCGCCGCAACCTGGCGCTGGATCGATGGCAGCCGGGCCTCGGTGGAGGCGAGCTGGCCTTCGGCCTGCCGCACTTCCGCTGCCGACACGATGCCGGCCTTGTTGCGTCTCTGCATGAGGCGCAGCGCATCGCGCTGCAGTTGCGCGCTGCGTTCGGTGGCATCGAGTACCTCGCGCGCGCCGCCCAGTTCGAAGTAACGGCTGGCGGTCTCGGCCACCAGCGACACGCGCGCACCCGCCGCCGCTGCGCGCTGTCCGGCGAGATCCGCTGTGCTCGCCTCGACCCGGCGCTCGATGCGGCCCCAGAGATCGATCTCCCAGGAAAGCAGGCCCGCCGCGAGGAAACGCGAGGTGAGCGCGTCGCCCGGGTTGCGTGGCACCACCTGCGTGCTCAGCCCCAATGATGCCTGCGGCAGGCGCTCTGAGCGCACCAGAGCGAGGGTTGCCTGCGCCTCGCGCACGCGCGCTGCCGCTGACTGCAGGTCGAGGTTGCCGGCGAGCACCTGCTCGACCAGTACCTGGAGCTGCGTGTCGGTGAATACCTGGCGCCAGTCGGCCTCGCCCAGCGGATCGCCTGCCGCAGCGGGTCCGCGGAAGGCGCCGGGGACATCGACCACGGGACGCGCGTAATCGTCGCCGACGACCTTGCATCCCGCGACAGTCAGCAACATCGCGAGCGCGACTGCGCCTGGGGTGCGCATCATTCCGAGGCTCCGCGTTCTGCAGCGACGGGCAGCGCGGTCGACGCGCCGCCTGCCCTGCGCTTGCCGCCGAAGCGCTCGACCAGCCGCTCGACGGTGACATACAGCACCGGCACGAAGAAGATCGCCAGCAGCGTCGCGGCGAGCATCCCGCTGAATACGGTCACACCCATCGATACGCGCGAGGCCGCACCCGCGCCGCTGGCGAGTATCAGTGGCACCACGCCCAGGATGAACGCGAACGAGGTCATGATGATCGGCCGCAGCCGCAGCTTCGATGCCTCGATCGCCGCGCTGACCGCATCTGCACCCTGGTCGCGGCGCATCTTCGCGAACTCGATGATCAGGATGGCGTTCTTCGCCGCGAGGCCGATCAGCAGCACGATGCCGATCTGCGCATAGATGTTGTTGGTGAGCCCGGTCAGGAACAGTCCGAGCATCGCGCCGAAGATGCCCAGCGGTACCGCGAACAGGACGGCGAACGGTACCGTCCAGCTTTCGTACAGTGCGGCGAGGAACAGGAACACGAACACGATCGCGAAGGCGAAGACGACCGGCGCCTGCCCGGCCGAGGCCTTCTCCTGCAGGCTGATGCCGGACCACTCGAAGCCGTAGCCGGTGGGCAGCACTTCGCTGGCCACCTGCTCGAGCGCCGCGAGCGCCTGCCCCGAGCTGTAGCCCGGTGCCGCATCGCCGCCGATGTCGGCGGTTCGGAAGAGGTTGTAGCGCTGGATCACCGTCGGTGCACTGATCGGCGACGGCACGATCAGCGTCGACAGCGGCACCATCTCGCCCTTCTGGTTGCGCACGTACATCAGGCCGAGCGACTTGATGTCGGCGCGGAACTCGGGCTCGGCCTGCAGCGACACCTTGAAGTTGCGGCCGAAGCGCGAGAACTCGTTGACGTTGACGCCGCCAAGGAAGGTCTGCAGCGCGGTCGAGATGTCGTTGATCGGTACGCCGAGCTTCTTCGCCTTCTCGCGGTCGATCTCCAGGCGGATCGCCGGCGTGCGCGGGTCGAACTTCGAATAGATGCTGCCGATCTCGGGCCGCTTTCGCGCGGCATCGGTGAACTCCTGTGCGACGCGTGCGAGGTCCTGAGGCGTGTTTCCGGCACGGTCCTGCAGCTTGAACGAGAAGCCGCCGGTCGAGCCCATGCCGGGGATCGGCGGCGGGTTGAACGGCAGTACGGTGGCGTCGCGCAGCCCCTGCGCCCGGGTGTAGAAGTCGCGGATGATGCTGCGCAGGCCGAGTTCTGGCGTCGTGCGCTCCTCCCACGGCTTCAGCGCGATCACCACCAGCGCGCTGTCAGACTGCACGCTGCCGGTGAGCAGGTTGTAGCCGTTGATGATCAGCGAGCGCTCGGCGCCCGGCGTCGATTCGATCAGCTTCTGCAAGTCGGCCGTCACCGCAAGGGTACGGTTGAGCGATGCCGCCGGCGGTAGCTGCACGGCGGCGAAGAAGTACCCCTGGTCTTCCGGCGGCACGAAACCGCCCGGTACTTTCTGCATCAGCGCGACCGTGGTGCCGATCAGGATTCCGAGCACCAGCAGCACGAGCACGCTGGAGCGGATCGCGCGCGCGACACCGGCACCATACCGCTCGGTGATCGCGTTGAACACGGCGTTGAAGCCGTTGAAGAAGCGCCCGAGCAGGCCGGGCTTTGCGTGAGGGTCTTTCGGCCGCAGCAGGAGTGCGCACAGCGCCGGGGTCAGCGTCAATGCGACCACCGCCGAGAGCAGCGTCGATACCGCAACGGTAATCGCGAACTGCTGGTACATGACGCCGGCGATGCCGCCGAGGAAGCCCACCGGCACGAATACCGCCGCCAGGATCAGCGCGATCGCGATCACCGGGCCGGTCACTTCCTCCATCGCCTTGATCGTCGCGTCTCGTGGCGACAGGCCGCTCGCGTGCATGTGATGTTCGACCGCCTCGACCACCACGATCGCGTCGTCGACGACGATGCCGATCGCCAGCACCATGCCGAACAGGGTGAGCGTGTTGATGGTGAAGCCGAGCAGCACGAACGCCGCGAACGTCGCCACCAGCGACACCGGCACTGCGATCATCGGGATGATCGTCGCACGCCAGCTCTGCAGGAACAGGAACACGACGATCAGTACCAGCAGCAGCGCCTCCACGAACGTGTGCACCACCTCTTCCAGCGACGCCTTCACGAAGATCGTGTTGTCGATCACGACCTCGTGGGCGAGGTCTGCCGGATAGGCGGAGGCCAGTTCCTGCAGCTGCGCCTTGATCAGCGCCGAGGTCTCGATCGCGCTCGCGTCCGGCGTCAGGCTGATCGAGAAGGCGGTGGCCGGCTTGCCGTTGTAGCGCGTGCTGAAGAAGTAATCCTTCGAGCCCAGCTCGACCCGCCCGATGTCCTTCACCCGGATCACCGAGCCGTCGGGTTGCGCGCGGATGATGATGTTGGCGAACTCGTCGGCCTGCTCGAGCTGCCCGCGCACCTGCAGGCCGTACTGGAACTGCTGCGACGGCGGCGACGGCTGGGCGCCGATCTGGCCGGCCGGCGCCTGCACGTTCTGCTCCTGCACCGCGCGGTAGACGTCTGCCGGCGTGATGCCCAGGCGCGACATCCGGTCGGGCCGCAGCCACAGGCGCATGCCGAACTCCGACCCGAACACCTGCACGGTGCCGACACCCTTGATCCGCTTGATCGACTCGACGACGTTGATCGACAGGTAGTTGTTGACGAACAGCTCGTCGTAGGTGCCGTTGGGCGAGAACAGCGCCACGTACATCAGCACGTCGGGCGTGCTCTTGGTCGTCGACAGGCCCGCCGACAGCACCTCGGACGGCAGCTGCGCATTGGCCTGCGACACCCGGTTCTGCACCTGTACCGCCGCGATGTCGGCGTTGCGATCGAGGCCGAAGGTCACGTCGAGCGCATAGGCGCCGTTTCCGGCCGCGCTCGAGGACATGTACAGCATGCCCTCGACGCCGTTGACCTGCTTCTCGATCGCCTGCGACACCGCGCGCTCGACCACCTCGGCGTTCGCGCCGGGATAGGCTGCACTGACACGGATCGTCGGCAGCGTGATCTGCGGGAACTGGGCGATCGGCAGGCTCAGGCCGGCGACCGCGCCGGCGATGGTCATCACCAGCGCGATCACGATCGCGAGGACTGGACGGTCGATGAAGATCCGGACCATGGCGGGCGCTACTTCTTCGCGGCGGCAGCAGCCGCACCCGGCGCGGCCGCACCGGCACCTGCGGACGCCGCTGCCAGCGGCATCGGCTTCACGATGCTGCCCGGACGCGCTTTCTGCAGCCCTTCGACGATCACGGTGTCACCCGGTTTCAGCCCGTCGCGGATCAGCCACTGATCGCCGATACGGTCACCGGTGACCACCGGCCGCTGTTCGACCTTGCCGTCGGCCAGCACGACGCTGACGAACGCCCGACCAAGCAACTCCGACACGGCTTTCTGCGGAATGACGATTGCCTCCTTCGCCACCTCGTAGACGACGCGTACCCGCCCGGTCATGCCCGGGCGCAGAAGGTCGGCCGGGTTCGCAAACACTGCGCGCAGCGTGAGCGTGCCGGTCGTGGAGTTCACCTCGCGGTCGGCGAAGTCGAAGCGGCCGGTCTGCTCGTACTTCGAGCCGTCGGACAGGATGAGCTCGACCGGCAGCTGCCTGCGCAGCCGCTCGTCCGGCTGGTTCGCCGCTATCCGGCGCGAGAACGCGAGGTACTCCGCCTCGGGCACGCTCACATAGGCAAACACCGGATCGAGCGTCGACACGACTGCAAGGACCGTCTGCCCGGCGCTTGCGAGGCCGCCGACCTCGACCTTCTGCAGGCCGACCTGACCGCTCACCGGTGCCTTCACCTCGGCATAGCTGCGATCGATGCGTGCGCGGGTGACGCCTTCCTTGCGTGAATCGACGATCGATACCGCCTGCTTGACCGCCGACACCGCCTGGTCGTAGGTCTGGCGCGGAATGGCGTCGTCCACCAGCAGCGGCTCGTAGCGCGCGACATCCTGTTTCGCGCGGTCGAGCTGCGCCTCTGCCTCGACCAGTTTCGCCTGGGCATCGGCCACAGCCGAATCGAGCGAGCGCGTGTCGATGACGAACAGCGTCTGGCCCTCGCGCACGAGCTGCCCCGGCTTGAACAGCTGCTTTTCGATGATGCCGCTGACGCGCGGGCGCAGTTCCACCTCGCGATAGGCGCGGATGTCGGCGACCAGGTCGGCGGTGAGCGGCGTTGAGCGGCTGCTGACCTGCATCACGCCGACCTCGGGCACCGGCGGCGCGGAAGGGGCTGCAGGCTTGTCGCATGCCGCGACGCCGAGCAGCAAGGCGCACAGTGCGACGCGTCGGACCACTGCCGGAAGCCGGGCCCCGACAGGCGAGGCGCCCGTGCGCCGGCGACTGGACCCGCGTGAAGCGATGAGTCCATCCATGGCAACCGGGACGGCATTCGGCGGGGCAGGGAAAGGCATCGGCGAAGTCTCGTTGGGCAGTGTGGAGAGGGCGTACAGCCGGGTTATCGCTATGCCGAGCGTTGCAGCCGCTCAAGCTCATCGAGCAGCCCGCGATGCTTCGAACTCGATTCTATCAACTCGCTCATGACAGTGCTACGCGTTGCGAAAATGTGCCCGGTGGGCGGCGTACTGGCGTATCAGCGCGGTCAGCTGAACAACGAAACCAGGTCGTCGGACGTCAGCGCCTTCCAGCCGGAATCGGCGCCGTCGAGCATCATCGCGGCCAGGTCGCCCTTCTTCTTCTGCATGTCCATGATCTTCTGCTCGACCGAATTGGCGGCGATCAGCTTGTAGACGAAGATAGGCTTGTCCTGTCCGATGCGGTGCGCGCGGTCGGTGGCCTGGTTTTCCGCCGCCGGGTTCCACCACGGGTCGTAGTGGATCACGGTGTCGGCTGCGGTGAGATTCAGGCCGACGCCGCCCGCCTTCAGCGAGAGCAGGAAGATCGGTACCTTGCCGCCCTGGAACTTCTCGACCTCGGCCTGGCGGTCGACGGTCTCGCCTGTGAGCTTGGCCCACTTGTAGTTGCGCGCGGCCAGTTCCGCCTCGATCAGCTCGAGCATGCTGGTGAACTGCGAGAACACCAGCACATGCCGGCGTTCGTTCATCAGCTCCTCGATCATCTCCATCAGGGTGGCGAGCTTGGCCGACTGCTCGATGCCGACGTCCTCCTTCGCCAGCGCCGAGCCGCCGCCCTTGGCCGAGACCAGCCGCGGGTCGCAGCAGACCTGGCGCAGCTTGAGCAGCGCGTCGAGCACGACGATGCGGCTCTTGGCCATGCCGACCTTGCCGATCTCGTCGCGCACCCGCTTGTCCATCGCGGCGCGTACCGTCTCGTACAGGTCGCGCTGCACCGGCTGGAACTCGACCTCGCGTACCACCTCGGTCTTCGGCGGCAGTTCGGAGGCGACCTGGTCTTTCGTGCGGCGCAGCAGGAACGGTCGCACCCGGCTCACCAGCAGTGCCGCCCGCTCGCCATCGCCATGCGTTTCGATCGGCGTACGGTAGGCGACCTTGAACTTGGCCTCGTCGCCCAGGAACCCCGGCATCAGGAAACGGAACAGCGACCACAGTTCGCCCAGGTTGTTCTCCAGCGGCGTGCCCGACAGGCACAGCCGGTGGCTCGACTCCAGCGCGCAGGCAGAGATGGCCGCCTTGGTCTTCGCGTTCTTGATGTTCTGCGCCTCGTCGAGCACGACGATATGCCAGTGCTGCTTCTGCAGCACGTCTTCGTCGCGCGGCAGCAGCGCATAGCTGGTGATCACCAGGTCGGATGACTTGATCTTGTCGAAATCGTCCGCGCGGTCCTTGCCATGCAGTACCAGCACCTTCATCGACGGCGCGAACTTCTTCATCTCGTTCGCCCAGTTGTGGATCACGCTGGTCGGCGCGACCACCAGGGCCGGCTCGGTCAGCCTTCCTGCTTCCTTCTCGATGAGCAGGTGGGCGATCGTCTGCAGGGTCTTGCCCAGGCCCATGTCGTCGGCAAGCACGCCGGCCAGCCCGTATTCGCGCAGCGATTGCAGCCAGCCGACGCCGTCCTGCTGGTAGCCGCGCAGGGTAGCGTTCATGCCCTTCGTCGGTTCGACCGTCTCGACGCCGCGGAAGCCGGCCAGGCGCGAGGCGATCTCGCGCAGCCGCTCGCCGCCATGCCAGCGCAGCGCCAGCGCCGAGTCGAGCGCGGCGAGGCGGCCGACGTCGTAGCGCGACAGCGTCTTCGGCGGCAGGTTCGAATCGCCAGCCCCGAACAGCCCCTGCAGCAGGGCGACGATCGCGGTTAGCCGCTCGCGCGGCAGCATCACGCGCCGGCCGTTGGGCAGCGGCAGCAGGATCGGCTTCGTCGCGTCGGACTCGTCGACCGCTTCGAAGAAGTTCGGCCCGTGTTCGCGCAACGCCTTGAGCAGCAGGTCGACCAGCGAGAAGCGCTCGCCGGCCACCTCGATGCCCAGGTCGAGCCCGAACCAGTACTGGCCCGGGCGGCCTTCCTCGATCTCGCCGTACCACTCGTCGACCTCGACCAGGTCGTAGGCGAAGCCGGATTCCATCGTGATCTGCCAGCCTTCCTCGCGCCAGCGCGGGAGGTGGCTCTTCATCACGTCGATCCAGTCGGCATCGCGCGGCAGCGCGAAGCTCTTGCGCAGCTTCGACGGCAGGATCGGCCCGTAGGCCTTCTCTGCCGAGATGAATCCTGCCTGCCGCATCTGGGCTGCGCTGGCTTTCTCGAACGCCGGGTTCAGAGGCGCGGTCCGGCGCGGGTCGCCGCGTCCGCGGGCGGCACCGCCGCGTCCGCCGGCGCGTCCGCTGTCCAGCCGCGCATTTGCGCCAGCGCCGCCGGCATGCGCACCGCCCAGTTCGGGGCCATAGCGGAAGGTCAGGCGTGCACAGTGGAACTCGCCGCCCTGGCGCAGGCGGGTGGTCGGCTGCGATACGCTGATCAGGGTCAGCACCGGCGTCGGCGTGAGGTCGGGCGGAGGCCTGACCTCGATGGCCGCCGGCAGCGGCACCGCGTGCCCATGGACCACGTTCGACAGGGTCTCGGATACCAGCGCGACCGCCTCCGGGGAAATGCGCGGCGCCTGCGCCAGGGCGCCCGACAACTCGTCCGGGACGCCGCAGTCGATCGGGCCGCATTCCCCGGTCTTCACGTCGACGTACTGCGGCGGGGTCAGCGGCAGCACCGGCGCCGGCGGCTCGACCGTGATCAGGCATTCCTGTACGCCGGCGGCATCGGCCTCCCAGCTGATCGTGCCCTTGCGCGCCGGGCCCGGGCGCAGCGCAGGACCACGACCGGCCTGCTCCCAGTAGCAGCGGCGGGTAGCCATCAGCCAGCGCAGCAGCGCGGCGCTGTCGTGTTCGTCCAGGCGTACGCCCTGGGCCGCAGGACCGCGCCCCGGGGCCAGCCGGCCGATCTCGCGGTCGATGCCGAGCACGAAGCGGGCGTCGCTGACCGCGAGCTGGGCAAGCGGATAGGGCGTGGGCTTGGCCCGGCCGCCGTCCTTCTTGAAGCGCAGCTGGAAGGCGCGCAGCAGCGCCGTGCGCCCGCCCGGGACAAAGCTGGGCGAGAGCGTGTAGACGATGCGCTCTCGTACCTGCGGCGGGTAGCCGTTGGGTTCGCCGAGGCTCGCCTCATGGGTATGAGTGAGGCGGTCGAGCCAGAGCCGGACATCGGTCGCCGACTCCTTGCTGTTGCCGCCATGGCGCTGGGGCTCGCGCTGGGCTTCGCGCTGCGCCTCTCGCTGTGCTTCGCGTTGCGCATCGCGCGCGGCGGTGTCGCGCGCTGCGGCAGGTTCGCGCGGAGCCGGCGCATGTGCACCGGATGGCGCACCGGCCAGGGCGCCCGGTTGCGCCGCAGGGGGGGCGCCCAGGGCGGCGACCGTGTCCGGCAGCAGCGGATCGACATCGAAGCCCGTTTCGTCGGCGCCTGCGCCGGGCGGCATCCCGGCAATCCGGTCGGCACGGCCGGGCAGGCCGAAGCTCTGGGCGAGCTGGCGGGCTGCATGCATGCAGACGGCCGCTACATGCTTGCAGTTCTGGCCAACCGGACAGCTGCACTGTCCGGCCACCAGCAGCTTGCCGTTCTCGAGCGTGACCCTGACCTGTTGCTGGTAGGTGTTCGATGCCGATCCGTGGACCTCGGAGTCGATGGCCGCATGGCCATCGTCGCCCTGGGTGACCTCGCAGCGCGTGACGCGCCGGGTCCGCTGGTATCCCTGGCCGCGCTGCCAGTCCCGATCGCGAAAATTCGCTCGCAACAGCTTGAGCACCAATGCCATGCAGTTGATCCGTTCGTTCCGTGGTCGTCTCGGTACAGTCGTCCGGTGCCTGCCCGGCAAGGCCGGCAGAGTGGCGAAGGACTGCGTCGGAGGATTCGATGCGCCCAGTTCGTGGGTGCGATCAGGCGGGATCGCCGGGCGGGTTTCGGCGTACCGCGTTTATGGGGTTTGACAGCCTGAATTGAAAACCCGCAGCGGACGCTGCTGTGACTGCGGGGTGTTCCGCGTGTTTCGCACTGCACGCACATCGCTCGGACTGGCGACGCGGGTGCAATTCGACCACCGCATGTTGTTGTCGTTATCCGGAAGGATTCCTCGGACAGGTTTCATTGTAGCCGCGGCTGGCCGGGAAGACCAGCCCCCCCGATGCGCCTGCTGACGCGCAGGGGCCGGAACGGGAAAATCGCGGTGGATGAAGTACAGGTGCTTGCTACCATCGGTGCAGCCGACGGTGTCGCCGATGCCGCGCACACCAGCTTGAATCCAGGGAGTGGTAGACGGTGGAATCTCTCGGTCTGTGGCACGCGGTCATGCTGGGCGTCCTCGAAGGGCTGACCGAATTCCTGCCGGTCTCGAGTACCGGGCACCTGATCATCGCCGAGGACATGCTCGGCGTGAACGATGCCCGCGGCAAGGCATTCGCGATCTTCATCCAGATGGGCGCGATCCTGGCGGTGTGCGTGGCCTACCGGGCGAAACTGTTCGAAGTGATCTTCGGCCTGCGCCGCGATCCGTCGGCGCGCCGGTTCGTGGTCAACGTGCTGATCGCGTTCATCCCGGCCATGATTCTGGGCGCGGCACTGCATGGCGTGATCAAGACCCACCTGTTCTCGCCGGTCACGGTGGCCGTGGCGCTGATCGTGGGCGGCGTGGTCATCCTGTGGGTGGAGTCGCGGCCGCGCCGGCCGCGCGTGCGCGATATCGACGCCCTCACCTGGCTCGACGCGCTGAAGGTCGGACTCTGCCAGTGCATGGCGCTGTTCCCCGGCGTCTCGCGCGCCGGGTCGACGATCATCGGCGGCATGTTGGTGGGGCTGTCGCGCGAGACCGCGACCCGCTTCTCGTTCTTCCTCGCGATGCCGACGATGGCCGCCGCGGTCACCTACGACCTGTACAAGAATGCCGCGATCCTGTCGTGGGACGATGCCGGCGTGTTCGCGGCCGGCTTCGTGGCTGCGTTCGTCACGGCGCTGGTGACCGTGCAGGCGCTGCTGGCCTACGTCTCGCGGCACAGCTTCGCGCCGTTCGGCTGGTACCGGATCGTGCTCGGCCTGGCCGTGCTCTGGTACTTCCTGTAGCGGCAGCGAGCGTGCCGGGCGGCGCCTGGCACGCCGGCGCGGTCAGTCCGCCTTCACCCCCGCCGTCTTCAGCAGCTTCGAGAAACGCTCCGCGTCCTCGCGCATGAACGCGCCGAACTGGGCCGGCGTGTTCGTGGCCGGCTCGACGCCGAGCCCCTCGTAGCGCTCGCGGATGTCCTGCAGTGCATGGATGCGTACCAGTTCGGCATGCAGCCGGCCGACGATCGGCGCAGGCAGCCCGCGCGGGCCGACCAGCCCCCACCAGGCGAGCAACTCATACCCGGGCACGCCGCCCTCGGCGACCGTCGGCATCGACGGCAGCAGCGCGCTGCGCTTGCCCGAGGTGACCGCGATCGCGCGCAGCTTGCCGGCGTTGGCCTGCGGCAGGGCGATCGGCATGTCGGAGAACATCACCTGCACCCGGTTGGCCAACAGGTCGTTCTGCGCCAGCACCGTCCCCTTGTACGACACGTGCACCATCTTCACGCCGGTGAGCGTCTGGTAAAGCTCGGCGGCGACGAAGCCGAGCGTGCCCGAGCCGCCGGTGCCGAAGTTGAGCTGGCCGGGCTTCTCGCGCGCGAGCGCGGTCAGGTCGCGGATCGACTTTACCGGCAGCTCGGGTGGCACCACCACCAGCTGCGGGGCCGTCGCGACCAGGCTGATCGGCGTGAAGTCGCGCGCCGGGTCGTGCGTCATCTTCGCGTACAGCGACGGGTTCACCGAGAACTGCCCGATGTAGGCATGCATCAGCGTGTAGCCGTCGGGCGCAGCCCGCGCGGTGACATCGGCGCCGATCATGCCGCTGGCCCCGGGCCGGGAGTCGACGACCACCGGCTGGCCGAGCGTTTCGGACAGCCGCTGGCCGAGAATGCGTCCGAGCGTGTCCGACGTGCCGCCCGGCGAGAAGGCAATCACCATCCGGATCGGCTTGGACGGCCACGCCGGCTGGCCGATGGCGTCGCTGGCGAAGGTGGCCATGGCGGTCATTGCAACCGTGGCTGCGATGGCTGCCGTCGCCGCCAGCGGCCTGGCAGCCGGTACCGGCTGCGGCTTGCGATACTTCATGGCTGGGTCTCCTGGTTCGGCAGGGCGTGCGCAGGCCGGCTAGTGGATCACGTAGCCGCCGTCCATCACCAGCCCGTGGCCGGCGATGTAGGCGGCATCCTTCGAGCAGAGAAAGGCGACCACGCCGGCCACCTCTTCCGCTGTACCGAAACGGCCGATCGGCACGTCGCGTGCGCGCTGTTCGAGTTCGCCCGGATTGCGGCCGGCGACGAATCCCGCAGTCGCGATCGGTCCCGGGCAAACGGCATTGACCAGGATGTTCTGCGACGACAGTTCGAGCGCCATCGTGCGCGTGAGCTGCAGCAGGCCACCCTTGGCGACGTTGTAGAGCGCCGCGAAGCGCGAGGCCACCATGCCGAGCGTGCTCGACATGTGGATCACGTGGCCGCCGCCCTGGGCCAGCATGATCGGCACCACCGCCTGGCTTGCATAGAACGGCGCGCGCAGGTTGATTGCCATCACCCGCTCGTAGTCGTCATGGCTGAAGTCGCAGAACGCCTTGCGGATACGGATGCCGGCGTTGTTCACCAGGATGTCGATGCGGCCCATACGCTGGTGCGCATCGGCGATCATCCCGGCCGGGACATCGGCCTGCGACAGGTCGTGCAGGCCCCACTCGGCCCGTGCTGCGCCGGCAGCGCGGCAGGCTGCGGCGACGGCAGCGAGTTCCGCCGCCGTGCCTTCGGCTGCGATGTAGATCGATGCACCTTGGGCGGCCAGGCGCTCGGCGACCGCCTGGCCGATGCCGCGCGATGCGCCGGTCACCACGGCCACCTTGCCTTCCAGGTCTTTCATCTGCTGCCTCTTCCTGCGCCCAGCGGCGCGATTGTGCGGCTGCTTCGTCGGGCGGCGCCTGCCTGCGTCAGCCCTGGGTCCAGGGCAGTCCCGCGGCGCGCCAGCCGCCCAGGGTGTTGCGGTGTGCCGCCTCGTCGCGATCTCCTTCGAACCCCTGCAGCACGTTGTAGCAGGCGGTGAATCCGGCGGCGGTGGCTGCCAGCGCAGCATCGTGCGAGCGTCCGCCGCTGCGGCAGAGAAACAGCAGCGGCGCGGCGCGGTCGACCGTCCCGGCCAGCGTGTCGAGGAAGGCGGCGTTGGGGATCATTCCGGGCCAGCCCTTCCATTCGATCTCGACCGCACCCGGGACGCGCCCGACGAACTCCCACTCGGCGCGCGAGCGCACATCGACCAGCCGCGCAGTGGCGTCATGCTGCAGAAGTGCCCACGCCTCGGCGGGGTCGAGGGAGCCGGCGTACGGGACGCCGAGCGCGCGGGCACGTTCGTGGGCGCGCGCGAGCAGTGCATCGATGGTGGGAAGGCTCAAGGGTTCCTCCGGGATGTGTCCTGCAGCGGTCGTCGCGCCGCCGTGTCCGACAGTCTACTCCCGCTGATTTCGCCGCAGGAAGGGGGATCGACCGGCGGCAGCATCCGCTCGCCGCCCCGCCGTCGGTCGGAATGAATGCACCAGGAGCGTGCATAATCCACGCTGGCGCACCGAAAAGATGCGGTTGCCCTGCGCGAGTGCAGCGCCCGGGCTTTAATGCCCTGTTTTGAAATGACTTCGATGCGGGTCGGATTTGGCACGTTTCATGCTGTCAAGGTACCCGCTGTCACACATCTGCCGCACGCGCATTTCGGTAAACATTCACTTCATGCTGCAAGCGACGACGAGGAAACGAGGAGAACCATGGCCACTGCCGACGACGT
>CAIQON010000130.1 GCA_903873475.1 uncultured bacterium | reverse complement strand
GCTCGCCCGCCATCAGACGGCCGTTCCACATCACCCGGCGCAGTTCCCTGCTGATCACTTCCGCGTCGCCGATCATGGTCGCGAGGTCGGCGTTGTCCAGCGGCGCATTCAGGTCCGTCTCGTCGTCCTGGTTCGACGCGGGCGCCTTGAAGCCGTTGAGCATCGAGACCATGGCCTGCGCGCGCCAGGCCGGGCCCCGATAGCCCTGGTAGCCATTGCTCGACCGGCACACCGACAGGTATTCGCGCCCTGCGTAGGAACAAAGTTCGATGCCGTTGCCTTCCTGTCGCGCCATCTTCGCGCCGGTCGGGACATGCGCACAGTCGTTGGTCGCCACCACGCGCTGGCCTTCATCGATCAGCACCAGGGCGAGGCGCGGATTGTCCCCGTTGATGCCATCGAAGATCCGCTCCATCTCGTCGGCGAACCGGAAGCGCAGGACCAGTACGCCGATCGCGGCGTCGCGACCGGTGCCCCGGGTGATCCGCTGCGCGTAGAGCAGCGAAGCCTCCCCCGCAGTGCCCAGGTCGCTGTGGCCGAACCGTTCTACGTAGCCGTCCTTTGCCAGCGCCTCGGCGACCAGCGGATCGTGGCTCGTCTCCAGGCTTGCCCGCTCGTCCAGCCGCGCGAGTACGCGGCCGTCGGGCCCGAGCAGGATGACGTCGTCGTATACCGTGTACTTCGACTGGTATTCAGCAAGCCGACGCGCCATCGCGTGCCGGTCTGCCTCGCTGCGATCGGGGTCGGCGCAGAACGAACGCACCACATCATCGGTGGCCAAGAAGCCCACATCGGCGGTGCGCTCGAAAAGGTTGCGCACCAGGATGTCGATCGCGCACTGGGCCTTGGCTGCCAGTTCGTCCTCCAGCGCGCCGAGATTCTCGCGCACCATCAGTTCGATCACCCGGACGCGCAGGCTGTTGAACCGCTCCCGGGTGCGCAGCAAAGCCGGCAGGATGGGTGCCACTGCTTCCGGACAGCTGATCGCGGCACTCGATTCGATCATCTGCCACACGACGAACAGGTCGCGCAGGTCGTTTTCGCCCGATTGAACCCGGGGCATGTGGGTGACGAGGTCGTTTGGTGGAATCATCGCGCAGGTTCCGTGGTCCAGTCTGCGATTACGGCAGAACGCCCGCGAACTTGAAGCCAGGCACGAAAATAGACGCCGTGCGCCTGAACCCCTCCCGAGCGGCTGGACGGGCCAGTCGTCACGATCGGCGGCGCCGCGCCCGGAATCACGTCGGCCAGCCCGGGCTGCTCGATCCGGGAAATCCAGGCTGGCGCATCCGGGCTGACCTGCGAGAGGGGCATCCGCGCCGACCGAATCCGCAGCATCTGTCCGTCCCATACCGGACGCTCACCCTCTGCAGTGCGCCGAAACCGGACTTTCGCATCGGCTCCTCGCTACCATCGGGGCATCCCCTCCGGTTTTACCGGGCCCGGAAATCGCCGAGCAGGTCCATGCGCCTGGAGCGGTCGAAGGCCAACTCTGGAACACCCCCTGCTGCCAGGCGACATCGAGGAACGCACCATGACCGAAGACATACGCTGCTGCGGCAGCGGCGCCTGCATCATAGACAGCGCCGGCCGCTGCTGGTGCGGCCAGCAATGGGACGGTCGCAGGATGTGCCGCGCGCCCCTGCCGCCCGCGATCACACCGGATCCGGCCGGGGCAACGAAGCCGCCCGAACTGCCCGCGGGCAGCGACGCCTGATCCGGGCGGGTCACGCGGCCCGATCGTCGGGTGCGACTTGCGGAAAGCCCCTAGCTCGCGGCAACGGCTCCCTGGTTCACCGGGCGCGGCCGGCGCACCACGCAGGTCTTGTCCGCTGGATTGAAGTAGTGACGCAACTCCGCGTAATGCCCGCCGACGACGGTAAGCGAATGCGTGCCCTCTTCCAGCGCCACGAAACTGTGGATCTCCGCGGGCTGGATCAGCACGGACACGTCGCCGGGACCCAGGCGCCGATCTTCCACCATGGCCAGGTCGGCATGACCCTCGCGACTGCCATCATCGAGGCGCGCGTAGACGGTATGCTCGACGCTACCCCGGTACATCGCGATCGCCTCCCAGACGCCGTGGTCGTGCGGTGGAATGCGCTTGCCCTTGGGGAACTCGTCGAGCGAGATGACCAGCTGGCCGTCGTAGTACAGG